>CAJUMT010000001.1 GCA_910587495.1 uncultured Lachnospiraceae bacterium
GATCAGGAGGGTATGAAAGATGGCAATTAATAGAACACCAGTCCTTAAAAGATGCAGGTCTCTGGGCCTGGATCCGATTTATTTAGGAATTGATAAAAAATCCAGAAGAAATTCCCAGAGGGGCAATAAGAAAATCTCCGAGTACGGCCTTCAGTTAAGAGAAAAACAGAAAGCAAAATTTATCTACGGCGTACTGGAGAAGCCGTTCCGTAATTATTATGAGAAGGCAGACCGTATGAAAGGCATGACGGGTGAGAACCTGATGATCATGCTGGAGACCAGACTGGACAATGTGATTTTCCGTCTTGGTTTCGCTAGAACACGCCAGGAAGCAAGACAGATTGTTGACCACAAACATGTGATGGTAAACGGCAAGCAGGTAAACATCCCGTCGTACCTGGTTAAAGCCGGAGACAGCATAGAGATCAAAGAGAAATGTAAGAGTTCTGACCGCTATAAGGCGATCGCGGAAGCAACTGCAGGCAGACTGGTTCCCGAGTGGCTGGATGCGGATCCGGAGAACTTAAAAGGCCTTGTAAAGGAACTTCCGACCAGGGATATGATCGATGTTCCGGTAAACGAGATGCTCATCGTCGAGTTGTACTCCAAATAATTAAAACAAACCACTTACGGAACATTTTTGTGTTCCGTGAGCCGGATTTTGTCACCCGGCACAGAACAGGAGGGGCTTTTTAGTGGTAGTATTTAACAAACCTAAGATTGAGATCGCAGATATTTCAGAAGATAAAAAATATGGTAGATTCGTAGTGGAACCATTAGAAAGAGGCTATGGTACGACCCTTGGTAATTCCCTGAGAAGAATCATGCTTTCATCTTTACCGGGAGCTGCAGTCAGTCAGGTGAAGATTGATGGTGTACTTCACGAATTCAGCTCCATCCCAGGTGTAAAAGAAGATGTAACAGAGATCATCATGAATATCAAAAGCCTGGCGATCAAGAACAGCAGCGATTCAGAGGAAGCAAAGATCGCATACATTGATTTTGAGGGTGAAGGCGTCGTCACGGCAGCCGATATCCAGTGTGATCCGGATATAGAGATCCTGAATCCGGATTTGGTGATCGCGCATCTGAACGGCGGTGCGGACAGCAAGCTATATATGGAGCTGACCATTACCCGGGGCAGAGGCTATGTAAGCGCAGACAGGAATAAGAACGAAGAACTGCCTATTGGTGTGATCGCGGTGGATTCTATCTATACTCCTGTCGAACGCGTGAATCTGACAGTGGAGAATACCCGTGTCGGTCAGATTACCGATTATGATAAACTGACGCTGGATGTATTTACAAATGGAACTTTGGGACCGGATGAGGCTGTCAGCCTGGCGGCTAAAGTGTTGAGCGAACATCTGAGCCTTTTCATTGACCTGTCCGAGAATGCCAAGTCCGCGGAGATTATGGTAGAGACGGAGAGCGACGAGAAAGAAAAAGTGCTTGAGATGAACATCGACGAACTGGAGTTATCCGTGCGCTCCTTTAACTGTCTGAAAAGAGCCGGTATCAATACCGTAGAAGAGCTGTGCAACCGAACCTCTGAAGATATGATGAAAGTCCGTAATCTGGGACGTAAGTCATTGGAGGAAGTCCTTGCGTAGCTGAAAGAACTTGGTCTGGAATTAAACCAGAGCGAGGAATAGAGGGAGGCCGAAGGCCGACCGATACTTCTCGATGCATGCAGTGAATTGAGAAGGGACCGAAGCAGTGGAGGCCGAAAAGCGGCTGTCCCATAGATGTTGGAAGCCAGACCCCCTGTCAGTAAGACCGAAGAAGCATGGCTTGGGGCGCAACGAATGGAGGAGATAAAAATGGCTGGTTACAGAAAACTGAGCAGAACCGCTTCCCAGCGTAAAGCTTTATTAAGAAGCCAGGTAACTGCCCTGTTATTACATGGTAAAATTGTTACTACAGAGTCAAAAGCAAAAGAAGTCCGTAAGATTGTCGAAGGACTGATCGCTTTAGGCGTAAAAGAAAAGGACAACTTTGAGACTGTGAAAGTTACGGCAAAAGTTGCCCGCAAAGATAAAGACGGCAAAAGAGTTAAAGAGGTGGTCAATGGCAAAAAAGTGACCATGTATGACGAAGTGGAGAAAGAGATTAAAAAAGATCTTCCGTCCAGACTTCATGCCAGAAGACAGATGCTTAAAGTTCTTTATCCGGTAAAAGTTCCGGTAGAAGGCAAGAAAAAGAAAACCAAGGAAGTAGATATGGTTGCGAAGATCTTCGATGAGATCGCACCCAAATACGCAGGCAGAAACGGCGGCTATACCAGAATCATAAAGATTGGCCAGAGAAAAGGCGACGCTGCGATGGAAGTTGTATTAGAGCTTGTATAATACTGTAAAAAAACAGTCCCCACAGACAGGAAAAAGCTGTCTGCGGGGTATCTTTTTATGCGCAGAGGTGCGTAAGGAAATTCAGAATAAGGACAGGAGGATAAATTATATGATCAACGAAGCGATGTACGAATACGGCAGCAAAAGCTCTGTGATCCGGGAATTGTTCGCATATGGACTGGAGCGAAAAAAGATCGTGGGGGAAGACAAAGTCTACGATTTCAGTATTGGAAATCCCAGTATCCCTGCGCCGCCGCAGTTAAAGCAGGCGCTATTAGAGCTTTTGGAAGAGCCGCCGGAAATTTTACACGGATATTCTCCAGCGTCCGGAGATCCAGAGGCAAAAAGACTTCTGGCGGAATCTGTAAACCGCAGGTTCGGCACCTGCTACACAGAGGATAATTTTTATATGACTGTGGGCGCCGCCGCTTCTCTTAGTATCACAGTCAACGCATTGGCTGATCCGGGTGATGAGTTTATTACGTTTGCGCCGTTTTTTCCCGAATATGCGGTGTGGGTGGAGACGGCAGGGGCAAAGCTTCTAGTGACGCCCGCAGATACGAAACAGTTCCAGATTGAGCTTGACTCTTTTGAAAAACTGGTCGGACCTAAGACAAAAGGCGTGATTGTCAATTCTCCTAATAATCCCAGCGGTGTTGTCTATACAGAAGAGACGATACGGGGACTGGCAGAGATATTGGAGCGTAAGCAAAAAGAGTACGGCACGACGATCTATCTGATCTCTGACGAACCTTATAGAGAGATCGTGTATGACGGGATGAAAGTTCCGTATATTCCTGTGTATTATGCGAATACAATCGTGTGTTATTCTTACAGCAAGTCGTTATCCATTCCAGGGGAACGTATCGGCTATATCCTGGTGCCGGATGAGGTCGCGGACTCGGTACGAGTCAGAGCTGCCGTGGCAGGTGCAGGACGGGCGCTGGGCTTTGTCTGCGCTCCGGTATTGTTCCAAAAGGCAGTGGCCAGATGTGCGGACGTGACAGGTGATATCTCCGCCTATGCCAGGAACCGGGATCTTCTGTACAACGGTCTGACGGAATTGGGATACGAGTGCGTGCGTCCCCAGGGAGCCTTTTATCTGTTTGTCAAATCTTTAGAACCTGACGCCAATGCATTTTCTGGACATGCCAAGAAACACGACGTATTGGTCGTGCCCAGCGATACTTTTGGCTGTACAGGTTATGTGCGTATATCTTACTGTGTATCCGAGAAAACGATCCGGGACGCCATGCCGGCTTTTGCCAAAATCATGGAGGAGTACAGACAATAGAGAAGGTATGTGAGGGGGAAGGAAATGTGGAAAGTAATCATAGTGGATGACGAACCAAAAGTAAATTTGCTTTTGCAGAAAATCGTCGATTGGGAGGAACTGGGGTTCCAGATTGCGGGTACAGCCCAGGACGGGATATGCGCGCTGGAATTGATCCGCGACGAATTGCCGGATCTGGTTGTGACCGATATTCGTATGCCCGGCTGTGACGGAATGGAACTGATCCGTCAGGCCAAAGAGATGAAAGAGGATATTACATTTATTGTGGTCAGCGGATACAAACAGTTTGAATATGCACATACCGCATTAAAATATGGCGTGGAGGATTATCTTTTAAAACCGGTAAAAGCAGATGAACTTACCAGCCTGTTAAAGCAGATCCGTGAAAAAAAGGAACAGCAGGCAGAACAGGAAGAGTGGAAAGAGACTGTCAGCAAAAGGATACAAAAAGACAATCAGAGAGATCGCTGGCGACTGATCAGGGATCTGAAAAACTGTGCAGAAAAAAGAACGGCATTTTTAAATCTATATGAGACGAATCAGGAATATGGATGTGATTTTAGCGAAGGGATCTATCAAGTGATCCTGATAAGACTGGACATTCCCAACGCGCAGGAAAGTATGGGCGCCTGTAAAATCGTAGCAAAGCATGCATTGGCCGCTGCAGAAAAGTATGCGGTTTCATTTACACAGAAGTATGCCGCAGCAATCGATGATGAGGGGATCATCCTGCTCATGCAAAGCGGGGGACATGATTTTACCCAGGTAAAAAAATATTTGATAAAAACGCGTAAAGAAATTGAAAATCAAAGAGATCTGTTCAGAGAGATTGTCGTATCAGCCGTGATTGGAAGGCCGGTGACACATACAGAAGAAATTCCGGATACGCTCAGAGAGGTTATGTACCTTAGTAAGGATCGTATCCTTCGCGGCAAGAAAGAATGGTTGAAAATGGTGGAGGAGCCGGGTGTGCAGGAAGAAATTTTTCAGATGCCGGTTTTTTTGCGCAAAAGTCTGCAGGAAGCGGGAGAATGTCTCAATCATGAGAAATTTTGCCGGGATTTGGATATAGTAAAAAATACAATACTGGATTTTCCAGGACTAAGCGGACAAGCAGTATATGAATGTTTTATAGAAACAGTGGACGCCTGCCTGCGTGGACTGCGGCAAAATGAAAAGTTTGATGAAGAACAGGTCAGGCAGGATCTGAAAGCCCGTTATCATATGTGTGTGTCATTAGAAGATGTCTTTTTGCTTTTGAAGGATCAGATTGGCAAGCTGTTTGAAATTTATATCAGCCAAAAAGAAAAAGAAGAGATGCGTCCCATTACAGAAGCTAAAAAGTATATACAGGAACACTATCGTGAGCCTTTAAAACTGGAAGAAGTAAGCCGTATCATTGGATTTAACGCCACTTATTTTTCTACTGTGTTTAAGAAAAAAACAGGGAAAGGCTTTCTGGATTATCTGACGGAGATTCGGATGAATAAAGCAAAACAGCTTCTGTGCAGGGATGATATGAGTATAAATGATGTGGCGGAAGAAGTAGGTTATAAAGATTTGAAATATTTTACAAGGCTATTTAAGAAGGCGACGGGGATCGCACCGTCAGAGTATAAAAAGTTATATCAATAATAATCTTAAGGAAGAGGATATGCGTATTTGGCAAAAATGGCGCCTGGATAAAAGACTAAAACAATATGCCGGGGACCGGGATATCGAGAAGATACTGAAAGAAGACTGGAATGATTACCCGGAGATGCAGATATTCTGTAAAGATATAGAAAATATTTTACTTGAGATGCCCCAGGAACAATACTATCAGAAGCAGGCGGAGTACCTGGCTTTGCAGAACCAGATCAATCCGCATTTTTTATATAATACGCTGGAAGCGATTCGGGCGGATGCGATCACCGAAGGATGTAAGAGTATCGCGGACACAACAGAAGCATTGGCTACTTTCTTTCGCTATACGATTACAGATGTGCGCCGTTTTGTGGAGTTGTCGGACGAGATCGATAATGTGGAAGATTATTTCACCATCCAGAAATTCCGTTTCGGAAATAAGCTGGATATGAATGTGGAATTGGAGAGTGAGGAGCTCTTGGAGGCGCAGATGCCAAAACTTCTGCTCCAGCCATTGGTAGAAAATGCTATAACCCATGGACTGGAATGTAAGATGGGAGAGGGTTCTGTCAGTATATTGATCGAGAGCAGCGACCGAAATTTATTTATCAGCGTAAAAGATAATGGAGTAGGAATTCCTGCGGAAAAAGTTCTGGAATTAAATCATATCTTTCTCGCGCAGGATGGGATGCAGAAAAACAAAAACCGGGATAAGGGCATACGAGGAGGGATTGCTCTCCCGAACGTGAACAGCAGGATCAAGCTTTTATTTGGGGAAGATTACGGCCTGCGGATTTTCAGTGTGGAAGGCGTAGGGACAGAGATTCGGATGACATTGCCCTTACGTCTTGAGATGGAGTAGATAAAAGTATCATGAAGGAAGAACTGATTCGGATCGAAAACGGATGGATTGAAAAAGGCAGACATCATCTGGAGCTTGACATAGAAATTGCAAAGGGCGAGAGCATCGGCGTCTTGTCTGGTGATCTAATGGACAGTACGCTCTATCTGGATTTCTTTCGGGGAAACAGGAAATTACTCCAGGGGAAAGCATATCTTTTCGGAAAGCGGGTGTCCTGCAATGAAATGGAGGAAGAACTCTCGAAATATGTGCTGGTTCTGGAGGAACAAGGAACATTTTCCAGTGAGTTGACGGCAGAGGATTTTTTGTTCGTCATGAGACACAAACAGTTGAAACGCTCCAGAAGAGAGCTGCAAAAAAGGTTCCGTTCTGATGAGGCGGGGGAGATAAGCCGGATTCTGGAAATAGATTTCCAGTGGAAAGACAGTCTGTCTTCCTTGTCTCCGTTGTCTTTTTACAGAGCGCTTTTCTTTAAAGCCTGGTTTTACCAATATAAGATACTGATATTGAACTATCTTACCAGAGCACTCAGAGAAAACGATATATACAGGCTGATGCAGTACGGCGAATATTTTCTGCAAAAAGGGATTGCTTTCCTTCTGGTGGATCAGGAGGGAGGCTTCCTCTTTTCCTACAGCAACCGAATTGATATTCTCAAAAATGGCATGACTTGTTACCGGTTATCTCCGGAACAGTATGATGAAAATACGCTGCAGCGTATCCTGAAAGGAAAAGAGTCCATTTTTTACAGGAGAGTGTCCGAAGATATTCCCGCAGGCTGTATGCCTGTATGCCCCGCATTGGAATTTGACCAGGTCAAACTGTCTTGTGTGAAAGAACTGTCTTTTCAACTTCAGAGAGGTGAGATCGGCATTCTTCTGGATCGGAATTATCAGATGGCACAGGAGCTTCAGAATATTTTTCTCGGTCGGAAAAACTGGGTGCAGGGGAAGATTCGTATCGACGGCCGGCTGGCAGGAGCCGGGTGCTTTCCGGGCATGTTGGGGAAAAATATCGGCGTACAGTTAGAGAACCCCGGCGGATCTTTATACAATAATTTGAGCGGTCTGGAGAATCTGAGCATCATGCTGATACCAAAGACCGGCAGCAGACTGGTGAAAAAGAAGATAGAGAAAAATATCATGGACGAGGCGTGTACCTGGTTCAGCGAGGAATTGTTAAGATGTAAAGTATGTGAATGGCCCCCGCAAGAGAGATTGAGACTTTCCTATTACAGATGGTATCTGGTGAATCCCCGGATACTGGTAAGTTTCTTCCCCTTTTCAAGCACGGATTTCTGGATGCACCATATAGTGCTGGATATGTTGTCTATGTGTGTGAAAAAAGGTATGAGTATTTTGATAATTTCGACGGATATAGAAGGAATTTGCGGGAAATTTGATGATGCAGAATTGATAGGAAAGATAAAATATATCAACTAAATACGGCAGAATATCCAAAGATTGACCCCCTTGATGCAAAGAATGTCAGTTTGAAGGCACTGTTAAATTCAGTACAATATACACAATGATCGATCATAAGTATAGCGGTGAAAAACAGTGTACAGAGCTGGACATGCAGATACAAGGGGTTTTTTATTGTCTTTTTTAAGCATGTTCTCTGTATACAGAAATATAAACTGTACAATTAAATATGGAAGGAGGAAGCGTATGGAATATATTCTTGAAATGAAAGATATTTATAAATCATTTCCGGGAGTGAAGGTACTCGAAGGAGTGAACCTTCGGATCAGGCCGGGAGAAGTACATGCGCTGATGGGTGAGAACGGAGCCGGAAAGTCTACTCTTATGAAGATCCTGATGGGTATTTATAAAGCGGATCAGGGGGACATTATACTGCAGGGGCAGAAAACAGAGATGCATGGACCCAGAGACGCCATGGACAAAGGAATCTCTATGATCCATCAGGAATTGAATACACTGTTGGATATGGAAGTGGCGGAAAATGTGTTCGTAGGAAGGGAGATTGTTAAAAAGGGGTTTTCCGGGTTAAAGCTTGTGGATCTGGGCCGGATGCGGGCGGAAACAGGACAATACTTTGAGGAAATGAACATTCATATTGATCCCCGTGCCAGAATGCGTACGCTGAGTGTAGCAGAAATGCAGTTGGTAGAAATTGTAAAGGCGATCTCATTAAATTCAAAGATTATCGTTATGGACGAGCCTACGTCGGCTATCACGGAAAAAGAAGCGCAGGTTCTTTTTGAACAGATCGACAGGTTAAAAAAGCAAGGAGTCGCGATTATCTACATCTCGCATAAGATGGATGAAATATTCCGGATTTCTGATACGATCACTGTACTGCGGGACGGACAATGGATCGGTACGAAACCGGCATCGGAATTGAATGACGATTCTCTGATCAAAATGATGGTAGGACGGGAGTTGACAGATATCTATCCCAAAGAATCGGCGCCCATCGGGGAAGAAATCCTTCGGGTTGAGGATCTTTCAAGAGGCAAAAAAGTCAGAAAAGCCAGCTTTACTCTGAGAAAGGGAGAAGTGCTGGGCGTCGCCGGATTGGTAGGGGCCGGCAGGAGTGAATTGGTGGAGACAATCTTCGGGCTGTATCCGAAAACCGGCGGAGCAATATATCTGAACGGAGAAAAAGTCGAAATAAAAAGTCCCCGGGAGGCAATACAGCATAAGATTGCACTGATTACAGAAGACAGAAAGCTGACCGGACTCAATCTGATTGGGAGTGTAAAAGAAAATATCTCTGCCGTATCTTTGAAAAAGTTGTCTCCCAGAGGGATCGTCGATAAGCGCCAGGAGAATGAGATAGCAGAAAAATACATAAAAGACCTGAAAATTAAAACGCCGGATCAAAATGCTATAGTCGGAAACTTGAGCGGAGGTAATCAACAAAAAGTAGTATTGGCAAAGTGGCTTCTGGACCAACCGGATATCATCATTTTTGACGAACCTACAAGAGGAATTGATATTGGAGCTAAAAGAGATATTTATCTTTTGATTAATGAACTGGCAAAAGAAGGCAAAGGTGTGATCGTGATCTCTTCAGAAATGGCCGAAGTCATGGGAATCAGCGACCGTATCATAGTCATGTGTGAAGGTGAGATAAAAGGAGATATTCCAAGAGAGGATTTTTCTCAGGAACTGATCATGAGCCACGCTTCTAACATAGAAGGGAGAGTAGGATGAATACTAAAATAAAGAATAAGATTGAATTTAAAGAATTTGGCATATTTATTGCGTTTTTTGCGTTGGTCATCATCTTGATGATCATATCGCCGGATGCATTTGCCCGACCGCGAAACCTGATCAACATAGTGAAGCAGGCATCTATCAATGGTATTTTGTCCTGTGGCATGATGTTTGTCATTATAGCAGGCGGAATTGATCTGTCTGCAGGTTCCACGATTGCTCTGGCAGGCGTGGCAGCAGCTTATTTTGCACAAAATCCGGACGGAAATATCCTTCTTCCTTTGTTGGCTGCAGTGCTGGCAGGCGCAGCGGTGGGCGTGGTCAACGGGATCGGGGTGGCTTATCTGAATCTGCCGCCTTTTATTATTACACTGGCGACCATGACGGGAGTCAGGGGACTTGCGTTGATTCTAAGCGGAGGTTCTCCGGTATATGGGCTGAACAAGCCGTTTGAACATATGACAAGTTTCTTTCTCTTCGGGAAGATCCCGCTTCTCGCAGTATATTTCATATTGATTGTGTTGGCCAGCGGTTTTATATTGACAAAAACCGTGTTCGGAAGACGGGTTTATGCCATAGGAGGAAGTGAAACAACGGCGAGAGTATCCGGAATAAATGTGAAATGGTACAAACTTGCAGTCTACACGATCTGCGGCGTACTTGCCGGTATATCCGGACTTTTGGTAGCTTCCCGAACCGTGCAGGGATCTCCTACAGCGGGTGAAGGTTATGAGATGGATGCCATTGCGGCAGTTGTCATCGGAGGTATCAGTATGTCCGGAGGGGCAGGAAAATGGTATGGAACGATCATCGGCGCACTGCTTCTGGCCGTGATCGGAAACGGGCTGGATATCCTTGGAGTATCGTCCAATTACCAGAAGATTATTAAGGGCGTGATCATCGCGGTAGCCGTATATTTGGATTTGAGAGGAAAAGCCAAACAAGAATGATGGCTTTTATATAACACATAAAAAGAGAATGGAGGAATTAAAAAAAATGAAGATCAAAAAATTATTGACAGTCGGTATTGTGCTTACATTGGGAGCATTTATGCTCACAGGATGCTCTGTCGTATCAGATGGAAGTTCAGGGAGCCAGGACGCTTCCGAAAGCACAGGGGACGCAACGGAAAGTGCGGCAGAGAACAACGAAACTGCAGAGGAAGGCAGCAATGCTTCTGCAGGCGGAGGAAAGATTGCGTTGTTTATGACCCATATGTCCAATGAATTTACCATCACGCTCTCATCGGCGGTAAAAGCTGAGGTAGAAGCGAGAGGATATGAATTTACGGTGTACGATGCAGGGCAGGATGCGGCGACACAGGCAGACCAGATTGAGCAGGCAATCACGCTGGGCGTAGACGGGATTATCATTGAGCCGGTATCGGTAGACGGTGTTGTACCGTCTGTGAAGGCCGCAAAAGAAGAAGGGACAAAAGTGGTAATCGTTAACCAGAGGATCAGCGAGCCGGAGGCAGCGGACTGCTATGTGGGTGCGGACGCAGCCGTCACAGGTGCAAAACTGATGGAAGAAGTCATGAAAGATATCGGTTCCAAAGGAAATATCGCGCTTCTTTTAGGACCGATGGGTTCGGACGGACAGATTGGTCGGTCGGAAGGCTTTGATCAGGTTCTGGCGGAGAATCCGGACGTAGAAGTTGTATTCCAGGATACTGCTGAATGGCAGACAGAGCCGGCGCTGACAATCGTGGAGAACTGGCTGAACGCAGGCAAAGACATAGCAGCCATTGTATCCCAGAATGACGGTATGGCAGTGGGTGCTGCCAAGGCGGTTGCGGATGCACAGAAGACAGGTGAAATCAAAGTGTATGGTGTAGATGCTACTTCCGAAGGTCTTCAGGGTGTTTTGGACGGTAATCTTCAGGGAACAATCTCCCAGGGTACAGAAGACCAGGGGAAATATTCCGCAGATGCCTGTGCGGATCTGATCGAAGGAAAGACGGTGGACGCCGAGACAATCGTGGAGAATATCTATTATACAAAAGAAAATGCGCAGGAAGCGCTGGATGCAATTGGGAAGTAAAAAAGGCAGACATTGGTAAACATTCACAAAAACGCGGGTCGAAATTCATCCATAATGTCAATGGACAAAAAAATTTGAAAAAGTTATATTAAAATAAAAATGCGTTCACGAGAACGCACACAAGGAAAAGGAGACAGACCATATGAAAATAGCATTTGACGTAGATGTCCTTGCAAAACAGATGGATATAAACCGGATGGTTCACCAGGTGGCGGACTGGGGATATAAATACATAGAGCAGTCCCCGCATCCCCGTATTAATCCTTTCTATAAGCACCCGCTCTTTTCTAAAGAGTGTGAGCAGGAATACAGGCAGGCCTTAAAAGAGACCGGTGTGGAGATTTCGTCGTTTATCGTAGTATACCGCTGGTCAGGCCCTACGGAAGAGCAAAGACAATTCGCGGTTGCCAACTGGAAACGAATCATCCAGATTGCGGCTGATATGGGCGTGCAGGTCATCAACACGGAGTTTTCCGGTGATCCCAACCAGCAGGAGATCTGCAACGGCATGTGGTTTAAGTCCATGGAAGAGCTTCTCCCGATCATTGAGAAGGAAAAGATCCGTGTGGAGATCCAGTCTCATCCGTATGACTTCTGTGAACTGAACAATGAAACCTGCAATATGGTGAAATCTTTCCGGTCGCCTTATCTGGGCTATGTGTATTCCGCGGCCCACGGATTCTTCTATGATCAGGGGAAAGGCGACGTGCGTTCCATGTTAAAATACGCTGGGGACGAACTGACCCATGTCCTTTTCGCGGATACTTTCAATCAGACGCTGGATTGCCGTTATATCGCGAATCCGCCGAGCCTTAATAGCCGCGGACGCGCAGATGTGACGATCCACCAGCACCTGGCAATGGGTGAAGGAGACGTGGATTTCGACGGCATTTTCGAGACGTTAAGAGAGATGGATTTTGCCAATAAGCAGCTGAAGCCGGATGCGCCGAAAGCCGGAGGCGATAATATCGCCTGCGTAAGCTACTTCGGTTTCCCGGAGAAAATGAATCAACAGGCTCCGGAAGCCAGAGAGAGAATCGAAAGAGAGCTGCTGTCAAAATAATAGCGGACAAAAGAACATCAACCAAATAAAAAACCGGCGGATCAGGTAGATTCTGCCGGTTTTTTATCAATGATAGAATCATGGCTGCGGTGAATGGTTTCCAATATATATGACAGTTCCTGCACATCAATCTGCCCGGGGGCGGAAGCTTTGGATACTGCGCCGAATGTCAGCGCAGATCCAAAACATTCCCCCGCCAGGCGGCTGATGACGCCGGTTCCTCCCATGGACATGGTGACAAGGGGCCGGTCGGTGTAGTGTTCCTGCATCTTTAGGGTAGCCGAAAGCAGCGTCAGGACGTCGCGCCTGGTTTGGGGCATCAAAGCGATCTTTAAGATATCGGCATCCATCTGCTGCATCACACAAAGCCGCCGGATGATCTCTTCTTCGGGCGGCGTTTTATGAAAATCATGGTTCGATCCTACGACTTTGACACCGTATCTATGTATGTCTTTAATGATCTGCCGGGACAGTTCTTCTCCCATAAAAATTTCCACATCCACCAAATCTATGTGACCGCTTGCTGCGACCGTGCAAAGCAGAGTCTTATAATGTTCTTCGCTAATCTCTCTTTCTCCGCCTTCGTTAGAAGTACGGAAAGTAAAAAGAAGCGGCATATCCCCCAATATTTCCCGCAAAACCTTCGCGGCTTCTAAAAGATGAGCCGTCTCAAATACATCTTCAAAATAATCCGCCCGCCATTCCGCCACATCTACCGGAACAGAGGCAAAGGCACCCGCTTCCCTTTTGATTTCTTCCATGGTATGTCCGACGATGGGGGCGCATATTTTTGGCCGTCCTTCTCCAATGATTGTATTTCTGATGATGACAGGGTTCATAGATATAATACCTCCGATGCTCTGATATTTCCTGATGGTTATTATAACACGACTGATATTCTCTGTCATCGGAAAAGCATATTTTTGCAAAACTTGCAGGATTGATTAAAGACAGGAAGCAAAAGGGATTCCGTCCGAAAAGATCTGGTCCTACGGATTCGCTTTTGAGGGAAAAAAAGTGCTGATTGGAGAATGAAAGCAAGATTTTCATAATGCTTCCGCAAAAGGCGGCAAAAAGGCTTAAAACCCTCTGATTCAGGGCAAGAAAGACATAGCGAAGAAGGGCTGCGCCGATTATAATAAGGCCATAAAACAAAACAAAAAACAACAGGGAAATGAAAGGAGATCATGACTATGATGCAGCTTTTTATTATCGCGATGGCTTTGATGGCAACCTACTGTTCTCATATGGGTAATCCGGTCATGGATGTTTCGGAAGAACCCGAGTATGATTACCGTTGACGGATGGGATAAAACTATATTTTCTCTTTATATTTTAAATGAAAATGCCGCATCCGGTATCAGGTGCGGCATTTTTACGTCTTGTCCGTCAAAAAGAAACTTGTTATACTGAAAAAAATCAGAAAAAGGCGGTGCTTAGATGATTTCGTATTTTCAGCAGACCGAACAGTCTGTACCCTTATTTGCTCCCGGCGGGGAACCGGTTCTTAAGTCTATTTCCCGCTCGGTCTACAGGCCGGGAGACCATTCCCTGTTCGACGTACACCTGCACGCAGATCAGCTTGAGATCAGTTTTATTTCAAAGGGAGAGGGAAGCCGTCTCTGCGGGCTGAAACGCTATCCGGTTCGGCAGGGGGATCTGCTGATCCATAATGCGGGTGTGATGCATGAAGAAAATACGGAACGGGGAAATACGGTCAGTTATTGCTGCAATATTAGTAATATGCAGCTTACCGGGATGCCCGAAAATGTCCTTTTGCCGACCGGGGAATGCCCGATTATCCATACCGGTGCGCATTTTGAACGTATAAAAGCACTGGTTAAAATGATTTATGATTTAATGTGCGATCGTCCGTTCGGCCATGCACAGGCCGCGTCCGAGTTGATCCGGGCGTATATCGTGTTGATAGCCGGCGTGCTGGAAGAACGGCGGCAAGGCGTACAGGAGCCATCCGGAGAGTCGGACGGAGACGGGAATTATATTTGTGCATGTGTGAAAGAATATATAGACAGCCATTATGCGGAAGAGCTGACGCTGGAAGCCTTAAGTAAGGCGGTTCATGTAAGCCCCTATCATTTGTCCCGGGTGTTTAAGCGGGAGACTGGTTATTCGCCGATGCAGTATGTCAATCATCGCCGTCTGGGTGAGGCGCAGGTGCTCCTTACGACGACCGGATGCCAGGTGACCGAGATCGCGCTGGAGACCGGGTTTGATACACTGAGCAATTTCTACAAAACCTTCATGAAACAGGTGGGGATGTCTCCAACCAGATTTCGAGAAGCTTTCTTTAAAGCAGAAAGTACGCAGGACGCCGAGGACTGAGATGGATTGTTATTCTTTTAACAACTTGTTTTTTAATGTCAAAGTGGTATAATTTAGGCCAGATGAATGAAATGTAACTACAATCTAGGAGGTTTTTTATGGCGGTGACGTCACAGCAGGTAGCGGATGCGGCCGGCGTATCGAGGGGGACGGTGGACAGAGCCTTAAATAACAGAGGGCGTATCAAGCCCGAGGTGGCTGAACGGGTTCGCAGGATTGCCAAAGAGATGGGGTATCAGCCGAACCGGGCAGGAAGGGCGCTTGTCATGTCCCGAAAGGCGATTAAAATAGGAGTGATCATACAACCTATGACGCCGTTCATGGAAAAAGTTATGGAAGGCGTTGTGGAAGCGAAAAAAGAAGTAGAACAGATGGGAGCCGAAGTGCTGATCCGGGAGATAGAAAATATGGATGTGGACCGGACGGTAAAAACCATGCAGGAACTAAAGGAGGCCGGGTGCAACGGAATCGCAGTTGTGCCTGTGGAGGATGAACGTGTGCGACGGACAATTGATGAATTTGCAGGGGAACATATACCGGTCGTCACGCTGAACTGTGATATACAGGGTTCCAAAAGGATCTGTTTTATCGGTCCGGACGCCTTGCAGAGCGGAAGGGTGGCAGCAGGACTGATGGCTGAGATTCTGCAGGAGGGCAGTCGGGTACTGATGATCTCCGGTTATCCCACCAATAATACCAACAAAAACAGAATTAACGGATTTTCTAAAGAGCTTGTGTCTTGCAGGGAAGATATCAAACTGCTGGATGTTCAGTATGCCTTTGAGGATGATCGGATGTCGGAAATGATTACCAAAGGCATGTTAAAAGAGTATGAGGATATCGGCGGAATCTACTTATCTGCCTCCGGCGTGCAGGGTGTGTGCAGGGCGCTGGAAGAACTGGGAATGACAGGATGCGTAAAAGTGATCTCCAATGACCTGACCGACCAGAACAAACAGTTTTTACGAGAAGGGAGAGTACAGTTCCTTCTGGGGCAGGAAGGCCATAGGCAGGGGTATGAGCCGGTGCAGATCCTTTTCGACAAACTGTTTGACGGAAAAGAGCGGGAAGCTGAGTTTACATATACAGAGATTTCCATTAAAACAAAATATAATCTTATGTAAAGCGCGGGCATCGTAAAAGCGATGCAGGCAGGGCGTTTGCACGAAACAGGGAAGTTGCGTGCAAACGCCCTGCCTTTTTTGTGTTTATGCAAATGTACTAAAAATTTATTGGTAAATTTGTCTAATAAGCATATTGCGTTCTCGTGAACGCAATGATAAAATAACGAAAAAGGGAAGAGGAAAACTTCCCAAATAAAATATAAGGAGAAGGTACTATGAAAAAGAAAAAGTTATTGGCAACCTTGCTGGCATGTACAATGCTGGGCGGAGTCCTCACAGGGTGCGGCGGAGGCGGCACAAGCACACCTGCAGATTCCTCAAACGCCGGCGGAGCAGAGACATCGGATGCGTCTGCAGAAGCGCCCGCGGAGAGTGATGCGGCTGCTGCGCCTGCAGAAGGCGGTTACAGCATGACACTGATTATGTCTCTGAGGGATGAGTTTTTAAGCGCGCTGGAAGAGGGAGCAAAAAGCGCGGCGGCAGAGTTGGGCGTGACGCTTTCCACCCAGGACGCGAACAATGACACTAGCAAGCTGATCCAGTATATCGAATCTGCACGCAATGCAGGCGACAGCGCAGTGCTTGTAAATCTGGTGGATGCGGAAACCGCGCAGCAGTGTATCGACGCCGCAGGCGATATGAAGGTCGTATTCGTCAACCGTGCGCCGGCTGATACTTCTGTCCTTGGAGAAAACGCAGCTTTCGTCGGATCTAATGAGATGACATCCGGCGGCTATCAGGGACAGTTCCTTGCGGAATATTTCAAAGAGAAAGGACAGACAGATGTCCGTTACCTGCTTCTGCAGGGTACATTAGGCCTGGTACATACCACACAGCGTACCCAGTCTGTGATTGAGCAGATGGAAGCAGGCGGCTTAAATCCCATTGAAGCAGCGGCGCCGCTGGTAGCAGAGTACGATCGTTCCACTGCGATGGACATGATCTCCCCGCTTCTGACGACAACTGAGTATGACTGTATCATTGCAAATAATGACGCAATGGCGCTTGGCGCAGTGGAAGCTATGCTTGCACAGGGTCTTGATCCGAAATCCATTCCGATCGTAGGTATCGACGCAACGGTAGACGGCCTGCAGGCGCTGGTAGACGGTACGCTTGCCATGACTGTATTCCAGGATCCTAACGGACAGGGCTTCGGCGCTTTAAAAGCTGCCGCTAATATGATCGAAGGTAAACCGATCAATGAAGGCACCGATTATGAGACAGACGAGACCGGCAATATTGTATGGGTTCCGTTTGAGCCTGTTACGCCGGACAAGGCTGCAGAATATCAGAATAAATAGACAGCCGTTTCTTTAGGAACTTAAGGGGGCATTGGATGCAATGTCCCCTTTTATAAAAAAAGAAAATGAGGTGAAATAAGTGAGCCAAGAGTATATTCTTGAAATGACTGATATCGTCAAGGAATTTCCGGGTGTACGCGCGCTCAAAGGCGTGCAGCTCAAAGTAAGGCCGGGCACAGTGCATACGCTTATGGGTGAAAACGGCGCAGGTAAATCGACGCTGATGAAATGCCTGATCGGTATCCATCCGCCCACATCCGGAAAGATCGTGTACGACGGCAAGGAGGTCCATTTTAAATCCACGTTAGAAGCGATTAAAGCAGGCATCTCTATGATCCATCAGGAATTATCCCCGGTGCCGGAGCGCAGCGTGGCAGAGAACCTGTGGCTGGGCCGTGTGCCTATGAAAAACCCTTTTATGGTAGACCATAAAAAGATGCGTGAGGACAGCATTGCCCTGTTTGAAAAACTGGGGCTGGATGTGAACCCGGACGCGAAGATGAAAGACCTGTCTGTGGCGAAAATGCAGATGGTAGAAATAGCAAAAGCCGTTTCCTATGACAGCCGGATCGTAATTATGGATGAGCCTACTTCGGCGCTGACGGATGTGGAGGTTGAGCATTTGTTCCGCATCATTGCAGAACTGAAGGAAAAGAATGTGGCCATTATCTACATATCCCACAAAATGGATGAGATTTTCAGGATTTCAGACGATATATCCGTATTCAGGGACGGAGAATATGTCACCACGGACCTGGCGTCGAATCTTGATCATGATAAACTGATTACCCTGATGGTAGGACGTGAAGTGACTGATATGTTCCCGAAAGTGGAATGTCCCATCGGCGAGACTGTCCTGAAAGTAGAGCATCTGTCCGCAGGACGGGCGGTAAGAGATGTTTCCTTTGAACTGCATAAAGGCGAGATCTTAGGTTTCGCGGGCCTGGTGGGCGCAGGACGTACGGAGACGGTGGAGACATTGTTCGGCATTCGCCATAAGACCGGCGGCAGGGTATGGAAAGACGGCCAGGAGATTGATATCAAGTCGCCGGAGCAGGCGATCGCCCATAAGATCGCGCTGCTGACAGAGGATCGGCGCGGCAACGGTATCGTAGGGCTTCTGAGTATTAAGGAAAACACGGCGCTTGCCAGCCTGAAACGGTATGGCTTCCCGCTGAACCATAAAAAAATGATCTCGGATACAGAAGAATATGTGGAGAAATTAAGAACGAAAACGCCTTCAATCGATACGCCTATACAGAATCTTTCCGGCGGTAACCAGCAGAAAGTGCTGGTGGGCAGATGGCTTTTGACGGACCCGGATATTCTGATTGTCGATGAACCCACCCGGGGTATTGACGTGGGCGCCAAATCAGAAATTCATGCGTTGATTACACAACTGGCAAGCGAAGGTAAAGCTATCATCATGATCTCTTCTGAGATGCCGGAAGTCATGGGCATGAGCGACCGTATTGTGATCATGCATGAAGGCTATACGACAGGTGTGATAGACCGCAGTGATTTCTCATCCGAATTGATTCTTAAATACGCCACCAGCGAGACACCGGACCAGGCTGCCGCTGGAAAATCATAAAGAAAGAAGGGTAACCATGAACAGTAAATCGTTTGATTTTAAAAAATTTGCCTCCCAGAATTTTATCTGGCTGGTGCTGATTGCCCTGGTTATCATCATGGGTATTGCGCAGCCAAGTTTCTTCTCAGTCAACAACCTGATCACGCTGCTCTCAGGTGAAGCGGTCAAAGGTATCATGGCGTTCGGCGTTATGTTCGCCATCCTGTCCAAAGGAATCGACCTGACCATAGGTGCTTCCGCAGGTCTGGTGGCGTGTATTACAGCGTCTTTGGTACAGCCTGCGGATTATGCCAACGCGCTGCATCCGGGCCTTGGCACACTGCCTGCTCCGGTGGTACTTGTGATCGGTCTTGTGATCGGCGCTTTGATCGGTGCAATCTACGGCGCATTGATTGCGTACACCAAGATTCCGCCGTTTATCGCCACATTGGGCGCGCAGTTAATCTGCCGTGCGGCGGCGAAGATCTATACAAACCGGCCTGTATCGAATCTGTCCGAAGGTTTCCGCTTTTTAGGATCGGGTAAGATCGGCGGTTTCCCGGTGATCATCCTGGTGTTTATCATAATGTTTATTATTTCCGCGTTCCTTCTGACCCAGACGCGCTTTGGAAAGAATGTATATGCGATCGGTGGAAACGATCAGGCGGCCCGCGTAGCCGGTATCAATGTGGAGAAAAACCTGATTCTGGTCTATGTATTCTGTTCTGTATGTGCCGCGCTTGCAGGTATGCTGCTTGCAGGACGTTCAGGAAGCGCCGATCCGGCCAACTCAGGACTTAACTATGAGCTGGATGCCATTGCTGCAGCTACCGTAGGCGGTACTTCCCATACAGGCGGTATCTGCCGTGCTTCCGGTGTGCTTGCGGGTATTCTGATCCTGGGTGTCATCAACAACGGCCTGGTTATGTTGAAAGTGGATGACAATATGACTAATATTGTTAAAGGTCTGATCATTGTTGGTTCTGTTGTGCTGGATATGCGTAAAAACGCTAAGAAAGCATAAGTATTTAATTTGGGTATTTTTCTGAAAAACCATGCCCCCAATGCGGGGGCGGTTTTTCGGAATCATTTGGTTTAAGTTTCTAAAAATACAGCCGAAGTGAAAGGTGGAATAAAAAATGTTAAAAGTAGGAGTAATCGGGTGCGGCGGCATGGGAAGAGACCATATCAAAAGGCTCACAGAAAGAACCCAGGGCGCGCAGGTAGTGGCAGTATCCGACGTATTTGAAGAAGGCGCCAAAAAAGCGGCGCAGATTGCCGGCGGCGCAAAAGTATATACGGACAGTAAGGCGCTGATTAGTGACCCGGAAGTGGAGGCGGTGCTTATTGTAAGTCCGGGTTTTGCACACTGCGATGACCTTCTAGCGGCCATCAAGGCAGGGAAGCGGGTGTTCTGCGAGAAACCTCTTTGTACGACGGCGGACGACTGCAGAAAGGTCATGGAGGCGGAGGCTGCTTCCGGAAAACATCTGATACAGTTAGGATTTATGCGCCGTTACCATAAAGGATATATACAGATTAAGGATGAAATTGCCACGGGCGCATACGGCGAACCGCTGATGATGCACTGCACCCACCGCAACCCGGAAGTGGGGACCAACTATGATACCCCCATGGCCGTACATGATACGGTGATCCATGAGATTGATCTGTGCCACTGGCTTGTAAATGATGATTATGAGAGCGTGCAGGTAATTCTGCCCAAGACTACAAAATATTCCCACTCCAAACTGAAAGATCCGCAGATTATGGTTCTTCGCACCAAGAGCGGCATCTGCATCGACGTGGAATGCTTTGTAAACTGTAAGTTCGGCTATGATATTAACTGTGAAGTGGTATGCGAGGACGGTTCCATAAAAATGGGTACGCCTATGGCGCCCAGTATCCGTAAAAACGCGAAAGCATCCACGGAGATTACAACAGACTGCTTTGTATTATTTAAAGACGCTTATGACGCGGAGATTCAGAACTGGGTGGATTGTGCCGAAAAAGGCATAATTGAAGGCCCCAACACATGGGACGGTTATCTGGCCGCAGTTACTGCAGACGCTTTGGTAAAAGCGCAGGAAAGCGGAAAAATTGAGAAAGTAGTAACCGTTGAAAAGCCGGCGTTTTATCAGTAAAAGCATATTTTTTTATAAAGTGTTCACGAGAACGCAAAGAGAAAGGAAAAGATATTATGAAGATTGGATTTAATGAAGCGACCGCACTGGAGTGCAAAGGACAGTCTCTCCTGGCAGACCTGGAGGCATGTGAGAAGTATGGTTTTGATTATATTGAGATCCGGTTCGACTGTATAAAAGAATATTTAAAAGAGCATACCCTGGAAGAACTGGCAGGCTGGTTTAAAAACCATCATTTAAAACCGTGGGCATATAATACGCTTGTTTACTTTAATCAGAGAGACGAAGCCGGCGTAAAAGAAATCGATGAGGAAACAGATTTCATTATCAAAGTATGCAAGGCAATCGGAATGAAGATGCTGATCACGGTTCCTACTTTTGATGTAAAAGATAAAAGAATATCCGAGATCAAAGAAGAGGCCGTTGCAAGACTTCGTTATCTGGCTGACAAGGTTGGCTCAGATATTCGGATCTCTCTTGAATTTTGCGGGGCGCCCAACTGCTCCATCAATCAGTTCGGCACAGCCTACGATGTAGTAAAGGCAGTGGACAGAGAGAATGTAGGCATTACGGTGGATACTTTCCATTTCCATGAAATGTGCTCTGACATTGAGGATCTTAAGAAAGCGGACGGAAAGAAAATCTTTGCATATCACTTGAACGACTGCGAAGATCTGCCTTTAGGTTCCTGCGGAGATGATAAGAGGCTTTGGCCGGAGGAGGGCGTGGTAGACCATCCTTCCATCGCTGCGGCATTGAAAGCGATCGGATTTGACGGCGTATGTACTATTGAAGAGTTCCGCCCGGAATATTATGCGATGGCTCACGAAGAAAACGTAAAGAAAGCGGCGGAAGTTACAAAAGCGTTTGTACAGAAATATTTCGGAGAGTAGACGACTATGTTAGATAAGAATAAAGTTTCACTGGGGATCGCCCCCATTGGCTGGACCAACGACGATATGCCTGACTTGGGGAAGGAGAATACCTTTGAGCAGACTATCAGCGAGATGGCGCTGGCAGGTTTTAAAGGTTCCGAAGTGGGGAGCCATTATCCTACGGACCCGGCTGTGCTGAAAAAAGCGCTGGATTTAAGAGGGCTTACCATCTGTAATCAGTGGTTTTCTTCCTTTTTGATCAGCAGGCCTTATGAAGAGACAGAAAGCGCGTTTATGAAACAATGCGACTTTTTAAAACAAGTGGGTTCCAAATGCATCGGCGTATCCGAGCAAAGCTACAGCACCCAGGGTATGTTAGACCACCCGATTCAGGAAGGTAAATATGTCATGAACGACCAGGAGTGGGCGCTTTTGACAGACGGACTGAATAGACTGGGTAAAATCGCCAAAGAAAAAGGGATGATATTGACCTTTCACCATCATATGGGGACGGTGGTGCAGACCGAAGAAGAGATCGACAGATTTATGGAAAGTGTGGATCCCGAACTGGTATTTTTGCTGTTTGACAGCGGACACTTGTCTTTCGCGGGAATAGATCCTGAAAAGGTGCTGAGAAAATATGTGGACCGGGTGCGTCACGTCCACTTAAAAGATCTGAGAAAAGCGGTAGTAGAACAGTCCAGGAAAGAAAAATGGAGCTTTTTAAAAGGCGTGCGCGCCGGCACCTTTACCGTGCCCGGGGACGGAGACGTGGATTTTGCCCCCATCTTTAAAATATTGGAGGAAGCCGACTACAAAGGCTGGGTCGTCGTGGAAGCCGAACAGGATCCAGCACTGGCGAATCCTTTCGAGTACGCCCTGAAGGCAAGAAAATATATCGCGGAGCATACAGGGTTGTAAATCCTGGCTGATGCGGAACTATAATAGGAGGAGAACAATATGACATCAAAAGAAAGAGTCAAAGCAGCGTTTGCCCATACGCAGCCGGATAAGGTGCCGGTGGATTTCGGCGGAATGTGCTGTTCCATGGTTAATGCCATTGTGGTTAAACAATTGCGGGATTATTACGGACTGGAAAAACGCCTGCCCAGGATTAACGATATGTCTACCATGACGGCGTATGTAGATCCGGATCTGGCAGATTGTATGGGATGCGACGTGCAGCAGTTATATAATTATGGAGACACCTATGGACATATTAACGACAACTGGAAGGAGTGGTCTTACCGTGGAGAGGCCGTCCTGATTCCCGGCAACGCAGTCGTGAAAGAGGACGGAAAGGGCGGATATTATGTATATCCGGAAGGAGATGATTCCTGCGCACCCAGCGGACATATGCCGGCCAATGGATTCTACTTCGACAATCTGACACGCACACCCGAGTTTGACGAGGATGAAGCGAATCCGGATGACAATGTGGAAGATTACATGGTTGTAACCGATGCACAAATCGCGTATCATAAAAAAGTGCTTGAAGAGGTAAAAGGTTACAACCGCGCCATCCAGGTAGGGCCGGGATATTTCGGCCTTGGCGACGCCAACAACATTCCGGGACCAAACTTAAAAAATCCCAAAGGAATCCGTGATATCTCAGAATGGTATATGGCGCCGCTTCTGTACCCGGACTATGTACACGAAGTTTTCGAGAAGGGTACAGACCTTGCCATCGAAAGTTTCAAGAAATACTGGGATGCATTCGGCTCAGAGATTGACATATTCTTCCTGTGCGGTACGGATTTCGGCACCCAGAGAGGGCCGTTTATCAATCCGGATGTATTCAAGGAATTTTATATGCCCTACTATAAGAAAATGAATGACTGGATTCACCAGAATACTACATGGAAAACGCTGAAGCACTGCTGCGGCGGCATTTTCCCGATCCTCCCCTATCTGATCGAGGGCGGCTTTGATGCGATCAATCCGGTGCAGTGTTCCGCGGAAGGCATGGATCCGCAGCGGCTGAAAGACACTTACGGAAAAGACATTGTCTTCTGGGGCGGCGGTGTAGATACCCAGAGAGTCCTGCCTTTTGGAACGCCCGAGGAAGTACGCGAACAGGTACTCGAAAGACTGGATATTTTCTCCAAAGACGGCGGGTATGTATGCAACACCATCCATAATATCCAGGCAAACACGCCGATTCCGAATATTGTGGCGATGGTGGATGCAATCAAAGAATTTAACGGTGATAAATAAATCAGGAAAAGAGGTTGAAGCAAATGGCAGACAAAGTAAGAATCGGACTTTTAGGAGGAGGCCGAATCGGTAAACTCCATGGAGCAAACATACAAAATTCCATTCCGGAGGCAGAGATTGTAGTTTTGGCAGATCCGTTTATGAATGCGGATATGGAAGCCTGGGCAAAATCCCTGGGTATTCCCAAATGCACCAGCGACCCGCAGGAAGTTTTTGATAATCCGGAGGTAGATGCCGTATTTATCTGTTCTTCCACCAACACCCATGCAGATTTTATTATCAAAGCGGCAAAGGCAGGCAAACATATTTTCTGTGAAAAACCGATCCATACAGAGATCGCGAAGATTAAAGAAGCCATTGCCGCAGTGGAAGAAAAAGGCGTGAAGCTGCAGGTGGGATTTGTAAGGCGTTTTGATAAAAGCCATAAGAAAGTCCGCGACGTGGTGGCTTCCGGCGAGCTTGGAAAGCCCTATGTAGTGAAAGTATGCTCCCGTGACCCGGAAGCGCCGCCTATGGAGTATGTGAAAGTTTCCGGCGGAATCTTTATGGACATGATGATCCACGACTTTGACATGGTCCGCTATCTGGCGGGCAGCGACGTGACGGAAGTGTCCGCGGTAGGAACCTGCCTGGTTGACCCGCGTTTTGCAGACTATGATGATGTGGATACGGCAATTGTCACGTTAAAATTCGAAAACGGCGCCATCGGCGTCATTGATAACTGCCGCCAGGCGCCTTACGGCTACGATCAGCGTGTGGAAGTACACTGCGAGAAAGGCTGCGTACAGGATGCCAATATGCTTCAGAACGAGGCTATGGTAAGCACAGGCGCCGGCGTAAGCACCGCGAAACCCACATGGTTTTTCCTGGAAAGATATAACGATGCGTTTATTCAGGAAGAAAGAGAGTTTGTGGCCAGCATTTTAAACGATACTCCGACGCCTGTAGGCGCAAAAGACGGCCTTGAGCCGGTACGCATGGCGTTTGCCGCGGGTAAATCCCTCCGTGAGGGCAGGCCGGTGAAGTTAAGCGAAGTGGAATAATATACAAATAGAATACATGCATTATAAACGGAATGGCTTAGAATCCCTCTGCGGGCTTTCAGGCCATTCCGTTTTTGGACAGATGTGCTTCCGGTATTCGAGGCGGGTGTTTAGTCCCTGTATGGCTTGTGGGTGCAGCAAGGATGTATTATAATTATATATAAATATTTGATAAGACCAGACAAAGACGCGGGAGGAACATGATGGATCAGCTGCAAAAGATAAAAAAACTTCCTTTAAAGACCATATATTATCTGTCTTTCTTATTTTTTATTGTAATTCCTATCCTGACGGTGCTGAGCGTCGCCTTGATTATCCTAAACCGGCAATTTAAGCAACAGCAGCTTGAAAATATACGGCAGGCGCAGGAAACGGTAATCGCAGAGTTAAAATCTGATATTGATGTAATGTCCATACGCCTTTCGCATATGATCTATACAAATAATAACGAAATTCTTGCTTATGCGGCAGGCACGGATACCTATGACGGAAACCTGCGGTACGCGTATGAACAGAAACTGGAACAGGCAGGCAATCTGGCGCTGGAGCCGGTAAAAGATATTATATCTGTCGGTTTTTATATGAAGGACGGAAGAGAAACGTATATAAAGAATGACATTCGCAGATCAAATGCAGAGATAAAGCAGATGGACTGGTATCAGAGGGCGCTTAAGCGTACCAATGCGGTTTGTCTTGGATCTTATGATACGGATTCTACGAACGATTTGTATATGGGAGGAAAAAAGGATACGCTGATCCTGGTCTTTGCCTTGGCGCCGGATGTGAGAACGGATCGGTCGCAGAAAGTTGAGATGGTGGCCTTCTATCAGTCTACCGGCGCGGCGGACAGGATACGGGAGTATAATAAAAACTATTTAGGCGGAAAAAACCGGCTCGGTATTACGCGGATTCGGGATCAGGAAGGGAAAATTGTATTTTCTGCGATGGATGAGACGGAAGAGGATTTTGAAAATGGCAATTATACTTTCGTCCGTACACCGCTGGAATTAAATGATACTGTGTGGTATATAGAGAATTGTATACAAACGAGGGAATTAACCAGCGGTTACTGGAAAACAGCTTTTCTGGTTCTTGCGGCAGCTATTATGGTTCTGGCTCTGGCGGGCTATTATTCCAGATATTTTGTGCGCAGCATTGTAAGGCCGGTAGAAGAGATCAGCAGCGGCCTTAAGCTGGTGGAGGAAGGATGCCTGGATGTACATATCGAACCGTCCGGACAGTATGAAATACGGAGTATGATCCATCAGTTTAACGCCATGGTGCGCAGACTTCGGGCTTTGATCGAAGAGTATGAGGAACGGGTACGCGGAGCGGAAAAAAAGCCTGAAGATTATTTGGCGGCTATGATAAAAAAGGAGATGACGCCGGAAGAGGTGCGTCAGTCATCCAGGGAGTTTTTTTCAGAACAGTATACAATACTTGGTTTTTGGATAGAGAGTCATAAACAGAACGAAAGTGACAGAGAAAATAGTTCCAGAGTGCAGAGCTGCTTTGAACGTAATGCCAGATATGCGTCCCGTTGTATAACATATAAGGAAACTTCGCATTTCTTCCTTGTATTTTACAGGATTGTGGAAGAAAATTATGAGAGTCGTATGACAGGGATGCTTCAGGAGCTGCAGAGAATGACTGCAAAAGAACTGGATGCGGCGCTCTGGATATGCGTAGGAAAAGCAGTGTACGGGCCAGAGGCTTTTACGGAGCTGGTTGACGAGGTCAGGAAGAAAACGTGTTTAAGACATTTGTATGGAGACCATGCCGTGGTTGAGCTGGAAAAAATGGCCGGCAGGGAGGACAGACTTTTGTGTCGGGCAGAGGACTATCAGCATCTTGCCAATGCGCTTTATACAGCGGATGAGAAAAATATGGCAGATGAAAAAGAAAAGCTTTTTGCCCGCTTTACGGAACAGACTTTGGAAGAACTTAAACAGGAAACATTGTCAGTTATTCTTGCGGTAGGAAAGCGTTTCAGTATGGACAACTCCCGTTTTGTAGATGTGTTTGGGCAGAAATTTGATTATATGGAAAAAATGGAACGGATCACGGAGGTACGCAGCCTGAAATTGTGGCTGACGAACTACTTCGCATGGATTATGGATTATTCGGCTTCCAGGCTGAACATCTCTGAAACAGATGTGATTGTTAAGGCAAAAAGATATCTGGCCGACCATTTTGAAGACGCGGATCTTTCCCTGGCCAAAGTGGCCGACTATGTGGAACTGAATGAAAAGTATTTTTCCAATCGCTTTACAAAGGAGACGGGAGAGAACTTTTCTTCTTATCTTACCACGCTCAGAATGCAGAAAGCCAGGGAACTTTTGAAGACTACAAGTTTTAAAGTGTATGAAATATCGGAAATGGTGGGGTATCATAATGTAGAGCATTTTAACCGGGTGTTTAAAAAAATGAACGGAATCACCCCGGCGCAGTATCGAAAAACTATGTAAAAGCGTGGTTTTTCTTACATTATATCAGGAAATCTGTCCATAGATCAAAAAAACTTTTTTTTTCAATCTGAAATAATATCAAGAAATGTGAAAAAAAGATGTGGTATTTCGTCAGGAAAAGCTGGTATGCTTACGGCACAACCTAAAGCGATCTGGCCGGATTGATATGGAATTGAAAAAATCAGGAGGAAATTTAGAATGAAAAGAAAAGTAATCACATCTATACTCGCATGTATGATGGTTGTATCTATGGCAGTTGGATGCGGAAGCACAGGAAGTACGGAAACAGGAGAAGACGCGTCCCAGGCAGGGGGCGATGTTGCAGATACACAGGATGAGACGCAGGAGCCTGCAGCGGCGATAACCTGAACGATTTTATTGAACAGAATGATATGGTAGGAAAATTCCAGGAACAGTATCCGGATGTGGATATCGAGGTGGAGAAGATCAAAGATGACTCCGAATACTGGAATGCCATGAAAATGCGGGCGTCAGCGAACCAGCTTCCGGATGTCATGTTTAACAAGACATTCACTTTGGCAAGATTTAAAGATTATCTGATCGACCTGTCCGGCACACAGGCCTGCGCGAATAATGAGCTGGCTTCCGGATATGCGCTGGATGGGAAAGTTCTTGGTATTCCCATGACTTCGGGTTATGAGTATGTTTATTACTGGAAAGACATGTTTAAGGAAGCAGGCGTGGAAGTGCCGACTACCTGGGGAGAGTTTGAAGAAACGGCTAAAAAACTGCAGGAGTATTATGGAAAAGACAATCCGGATTTCACGGCGATTGCCTGCGGCCTGAAAGATGAATGGCCGGATTATCCTTATATGGAATTTATGCCGGCATTAGAATCCGCCAACGGCCAGAACTGGAATACAATGGCTTCTGAGGACGCTCCTTTTGCGGAAGGAACCGATATCAATAAAGCTTATCATAAAATATATGACCTGTTTACTTCCGGCGTATTAGGCAAAGACCCGCTGGGACTTGGCAATGATCAGGTGACCTCCCTCTTTGCCGCAAAGAACGCGGCGATCATCGCATTGGGAGACTGGGGACTTCAGAATATCCAAAACGGTACGGATGATATTTCACAGCTTGGTACATTTTACCTGCCTGCCAGAGATTCTGCGTCAGATCCATATAATGTCATCGTACAGGGAGATTCTTTTATGGGCGTGACAACGCACTCCAAGAATCAGGAAGCAGCCGTTGCGTTTGTTGAATGGTTTTACTCTGATGCATGGTATCCGGATTATATTAATTATGTATCTTCCGCTTCTTCCATGACCAACTTCCCGAAAGACAAAGATCCGGTACTGGCAGAGTCCGATACGCTTTGCCCGGATAAAGTTCTGGTTATGTATGATGGCGGCGGGGATGATTTTACCGCGATCCAGAATGAGACGACCTTTGATTATAAGAAACTGGGCGCACAGATGCTGACAGAAGGATTTGACTTGGATGCGTCTTTGGAGGAACTGAACACAAAATGGGCTGCTGCAAGGACAAAACTGGGGATTCAGTAAGCGGTATACAGGATCATGAAGAACAGGGCTGCAGTATGCGGTCTTTGTTCTTCCTCGGAGGTGTGTATGAGTACATTAAATAAAAAAAGAAAGCAGTTTATCATCATATCTTTAGTGGTGCCGATGCTTCTTCTGGTTGCTTTTGTAGTTTTTCCTGCCATTGATCTGTTTCGAATGAGTTTTACAAGCTGGGACGGGTATTCTCCGGTGAAAGAATTTAACGGTATCAGCAATTACATAGCGCTGTTTCATAATGAAGATCTGTGGCTGTCTTTAAAAAATAATGCCGTGTACTTTTTTGTACATTTGTTTATGATTGTGGTGGAGCTTGCTTTTGCCGTATTGCTGACGGGAAAACTTAGGGCGGCAAAATTTTACAAGACGATGGTATTTATGCCTTATATCATCAACGGAGTAGCCATTTCCTATGCTTTTTCCTACTTTTTCTCGCCGATTAACGGCGCGTTTGACGCGATCCTGACATCAGTACATCTGGAAACTCTTATTCGAAGCTGGCTGTCAGATCCTAAAATCGTAAACTTCGTCCTGGCTTTTGTATCTATATGGAGGTTCAGCGGTTATCATGTGATTTTGTTTATGGCCGCGCTTCAGTCGGTTCCCCAGGATATACTGGAATCGGCCCGCGTGGACGGAGCCAACACCTGGCAGCTGTTCAGGTATGTGCAGATTCCGGCAATTATGCTGATGGTGGATTTTGTGTTGTTTGACAATATCAGGGGCGCGCTCCAAGTCTTCGATATACCGTTTGTTATGACGGCAGGAGGTCCTGGTTATGCGTCCTCCACATTTACACTGTATACGATTAAAACTGCGTTTACATTTTCCAACTTCGGAATGGCGTCCACCATGGCGGTCGCAATTATGGTTATGATTATTCTGATCTATGTTATACAAAACAATTTGATCCATGGACTGATATTAAAAGATAAGGGGAAAGAGAAATGACAAAAAAATTTGTGGTGCAGGTGTTTAAACAGGTCATCTGCCTTTGCATGGTAGCCATCGTTCTGGCGCCGATTTTGCTTACTCTTTTTGCGGCTCTGAAAACAAAGGCTGATATGGCAGTCACATCCCCGTTGCTTTTGCCTTCTTTTGACCGGATCACGGTCGAAAACTTTAAGGAAGTACTGACGGATAAATACTTATTGCTGGGTTTTAAAAATACAGGTGTGATACTGGTTGTTTCACACTTCTTTAACGTCATGTTCGGCACGATTACGGCGTTTATTATAGAGAGGTTTGAATTTCGCGGCAAAAAGATCGTTGTGGGTCTGTTTTTCATGGGTATGCTGATTCCCACATTTGTTACTGAGATTGCGAGATTTCAGGTAATTCAGGGCCTGCATCTTTACAATACGATCTGGGCGCCTATTGTGATCTATGTGGCGTCAGACTTGATGCAGCTTTACATTTACAGGCAGTTTATTTCAGGAATTCCCGTGGCGCTGGATGAGGCGGCGCTTCTGGATGGATGTTCGTATTTTGGCCTGTTTCGAAGAATTATTTTTCCGCTTCTGGCGCCTGCCACAGCGACAGTGTGTATTATCAAGGCGATCAATATTATTAATGATATGTACATCCCATATCTGTACATGCCGAAAAATAAGCTTCGTACCCTGACCACTTTCCTCATGAATTATGCCAATGCGCAGCAGGGGTCCTGGCAGACGCTGGCAGCGGGCATTATTGTGATCATGATTCCGACGATCGCAATTTATATTTTCTTCCAGAAATACATTCTGGCAGGTGTGGCAGCAGGTGCAGTAAAAGAATAATACAGACGAGGAGCAGCATATGAATGCAGATATCGCATGGCTTAATAATCCGGAAGTATTTCGGGTGAATCAGCTTCCGGCCCACAGCGACCATGAATTTTATATCAGTGAAAAGGAACAAAGGTCGGGGAAAAATTCTCTGGTACAGTCTCTGAACGGAGTCTGGCAATTTATGTATTCTTCCAATGCGGCGGGTCGTCCGGCAGACTTTTTTCAGCCAGAGTATGACAGATCTAAGTTTGGCAGGATAACAGTTCCCTGTCATATAGAGATGGCAGGTTATGACAAGATCCACTATATTAATACCATGTATCCCTGGGAAGGCCATATTTATCGAAGGCCCGCCTACAGCATGTGCGGCACAGACGCCCAAGAAGGCATGTTCAGCAAGGCGGATTATAATCCTGTGGGTTCTTATGTCAAAGAATTTGATCTGGAAAAGGGTCTTCTGGGAAAAGAAATTATCATTCGTTTTGAGGGTGTGGAAGAGGCCATGTACCTATGGCTGAACGGATACTTTATAGGATACGCGGAAGACAGCTTTACTCCTTCGGAGTTTGATCTGACGCCTTACCTGAAAGAAAAAGGGAATCTTCTTGCAGTGGAAGTCCATAAAAGAAGCACGGCGGCATTTTTGGAGGATCAGGATTTTTTCAGATTTTTTGGTATTTTCAGAAGTGTGGCTTTGTATGCAAAACCTGCCATGCATGTGGAAGATTTGTGGATAAAACCGGTGCTTCATCCGGACGGAACAGGAAGCGTTAGTGCAGAGTTTCATATAATTATGGCGGCAGGAATGTCAGGAAGACTGGAGATTTCACTGGAAGATACCGAAGGGGAGACAATTTTAAGCCATACGCTGCTGCTTCCGGGAAACTGTTATCGCGGCACATGGTATATGCTGGAACAGCAGGAGCTGGGAGTTGTAAAACCCTGGGATTACAGGCATCCGCATCTGTACCAGATGTATGCGAAGCTTTATGATACAGGCGGCAGACTTGTGGAGGTTGTTCCATATAAATGCGGATTTCGCCGGGTGGAAATTCTGGATAAAGTGATCTTGCTGAATGGGGAACGGCTGATCTTATGCGGTGTGAACCGCCATGAATGGAGTCCCGACAGGGGCAGATGTATCGGAATGAAAGAAATGGAACAGGATATGCGGATTATGGTTGATAATCATATCAATGCGGTGAGAACCTGTCATTACCCCGATCAGATTCCGTGGTACAGGCTGTGCGATGCGCATGGGATCTATGTGATGGCGGAAGCAAACCTGGAATCCCATGGAAGCTGGCAGAAAATGGGGGCGGTAGAACCGTCCTGGAATGTACCGGGCAGCCTGCTTCCCTGGAAAGAGGCCGTGCTGGACCGTATCAGGAGTAATTTTGAACTTTTAAAGAATCATACCAGTATCTTGTTCTGGTCATTGGGAAATGAGTCCTATGCGGGAGATGTCCTGCAGGATGCCAATAAGTGGCTGAAAGACAGAGACAAAAGCCGCCTGGTACACTATGAAGGCGTATTTCACAACAGAAAGTATGAAGACAGTATATCGGATGTGGAAAGCCGCATGTATGCATCGCCTGACGAAGTGCGTGAATATTTGGATCATGATCCCCAAAAACCTTTTCTTCTTTGCGAATATATGCATGATATGGGAAATTCTCTGGGCGGCATGGGTGCTTATATGAAGCTGTTGGAAGAATATGACATGTATCAGGGCGGCTTTATCTGGGATTTTATTGACCAGGCGATTTTTGTGACAGATGAAATTACAGGGCATAAAGTGCTGCGTTATGGCGGTGACTTTGACGACCGTCCTTCAGACTATGCTTTTTCCGGAGACGGAATCCTTTTCGCCGACCGGAAGGAAAAGCCGGCTATGCAGGAAGTGAGGTATTATTATGGAAAATACGGGAAAAAAATCTGAAGGGCAGGGACTGCTCCACATTGTCTACGGGGATGTGACATTGGGCGTACATGGATCCGGTGATACGGGTGCGTTTCATTATATTTTTTCCTATACGGCGGGCGGCATGGAATCCCTGGTATCAGGCGGCATAGAATGGCTGTATCGTCCGCCCCGCCCCTGTTTCTGGCGTGCCCTGACAGATAATGACCACGGAAACGGTTTCGCATTAAACAGCGGCATGTGGTTTGCGGCGGATCAGTTTATCCGGTGCGGGGAAATTACGATAGCTGTAGACGGCGAAAAGATCCCTTTTCCTTCGGCGCCCCGCAATAATATCTATACAGGACAGGAAACCGCCGAAGAGATCGCGATTACATATATATATGAAACGATTACTGTGCCTGCAGCCCTGGTAGAAGTCTGCTATCAGGTCGGTAAAAACGGGGAGATACAGGTTAAAGTCTGCTATCATGGGGTGAAGGGACTTCCTGAACTTCCTGTCTTTGGCATGCGTTTTCTGATGCCGACCTGTGCGGACGGTTTTAAATATGAAGGGCTGTCGGGGGAGACATATCCGGACCGGAAAGCGGGCGGCGTTTTCGGCATTTACGAAGTAGAGGGACTTCCGGTTACCCCTTATCTGGTGCCGCAGGACTGCGGCATGCATATGGATACTGTATGGGTGGAAGTAAGGCGGAGCAAAACGCTTGACAACCGCATCCGGTCGGACAAAGCGGCGTCGCTTAGATTCCAGGCGAAAGAGGGCGGTTCCTTTGCCTTTTCCTGCCTGCCGTACAGCGCGTCGGAGCTTGAAAACGCGTTTCATCAGGAAGAACTTCCTTCGCCGAGAAGGACGGTGCTTGGTATCTACGGAGCAGTTCGTGGCGTTGGAGGCATTGACAGCTGGGGATCTGATGTCGAGTCGCATTGCCGGATTGACGCGGAAAAGGATATCTCTTATCGTTTTAGCATAGTTCCCTGCGGGGGCGGCTTAGAAATGTAAAACTGAAAAATAATAGAAAATAGAATGGCTTAGAATCCCTTTGTGGTTTATAGGCCATTCATTTTACATTTATCATGTCTATCCATGCTGTTGGCGTCATAACAGGCAGCAGAACATCTTTGTAATCTTTACGGTTTACTGTGATAATATAATTCATTTTGTTGCTTTTGCCTGTCACATATTGTACACAATCTTCAAAATCTTTCCATTTTTGTCCGAATGCATCTTGAATATCCTTCTCTGTTACAGAAGATGCCGTTATATATGCACTGGCTCCAAGTTTCTTTATCTTTCTGAACAGTTCTATAGAGATATCACAACCATTGCGTTTTAGTACCATGTCAAGGATTACGTTGGTATCAATTAATAATTTCATATCTTTCTCGCATCCTTTCCGCTTTGTATTCTTCCAGAGACTTTCCCGTATCAGGCACTGCACCTACGATATTTTTAAAAATATCATCCAGGAAGTCCGCTTCACTGGGCTTTTTTGCTGTCTGCTGTGAGCTGGGAAATAGCACAAAACTATCTAATATTGACATAGCTGCCATCCTTTCCAATATTCATACGTTTAAGGGGGATTTTCTATATATTGTATCATTCTCCGTGTAAATTAGCTACAATTATGTTCCTTACAATGATGGTGGGTTACCGTATTAATTTCGGACAATATTTTACAAATTATCAGATAGCGCTTGTGGTGTAGGGCACTTTTTCCTTGTCAAGATTCTTTGATGTTGCCTGAAACAGGCAGAGATCAAAGTGAAGCTATGTCTTGAACAATAGGGATTTTCTTTGTATAATAAAACCATAATAGACAGAACATAGCTGATCTGCCAGGCTGATTGGGAAAAACCAGAATCGAGGTGATATTGTGCAGAGTGAAACATTACAGGAAGAACCAAAAGAGAAAACAGCGGAGAAAAAGGATTCGTTTACAAAATATACGGCGAAAGACAGCGTATTCACAGCGCTCTTTCAGGATAAGAAATATCTGATGCAGTTATACCATGCGCTTCACCCGGAGGATACGAAGACTATGGAAGATGCGCTTATGGATATTACAATAAGGAACATTCTCACGAATGGAATCTATAATGATTTGGGTTTCAGAGTTGGGGATAAAGTCATTTTTCTGGTTGAGCAACAGTCGAGCTGGACAATGAATATCATTGTACGCGCACTGTTGTATTTAGTACAGACTTATCATGATTATTTTGAGGGGCAGGATGCAGACCTATACGGGAGTAAGAAAGTCCATGTACCAGAACCAGAACTGTATATGATTTTTACAGGAGAGCGTGTCAACAGGCCGGAAACAATTTCACTTTCCAAAGAATTTTTCGGCGGTAAGGAATGTGCCATTGAAGTAAAGGTTAAAATGCTTTATGGTGGCAAAGGAAATGACATTATAAGTCAATATGTTGCATTCACAAAAGTTTATAATGAACAGGTTAAAAAGTATGGGAGGAGCCAAAAGGCTGTCATGGAAACTATCCGTATTTGTAAAGACAGAGATGTGCTCCGAGAGTTTTTGGCAAGCAGGGAAAAGGAGGTTATATCTATTATGATGGCTTTATTTGATGAAGAGAAGATTATGCGTACTCACATTGCAAATGAAAGGCGCGAGGCAGTAAAGGAAGCAGTAAGGGAGGCGGTAGAAAATATGTTAAGGACCGGTAAAATGTCTCCAGAAGAGATTGCCGGGTATTTTACGGAGCTTTCTGTGAAGGATGTTCAGGAAATTGAAAAAGGGCTGCTTCAAACAGTATAATAATTTGGAAATAAGCAGTTGCAAAAGAAAGAATATACGGAATCTACTTCCATTCACAAAGGAGAAAAGGCGCGATGGAACAGATCACGATCTTATGGACCCAGATCAGCATATTTGCGGTCATGCTGGCGGTGGGTTTCCTGGCCAGGAAAATAAAGCTTGCGGACAAAAGCGTATTTGACGCTATGACTGTATTTACAGTAAAGGTATTGCTTCCCCTTTTTATGCTGACCACACTGCCGGGGCTTGGCAGCGCCGCAGATGCAGGCAAGGTCTTTTTGCTTTTCGGCGTTTTTGCTGTATTTTATGTGATTATGAATATCCTCGCCCTGATTTCCAACCGTATGTTCCATATGGAAGGTGATATGGCTGTTTCCAATATGGCCGTGACTACGACGACCTGCGCCGGATTTATCGGTCTGCCCATTGCCAGTGCCATGTACGGGGCTTATGGCACGCTGGTCATGGCATTGTACAGCGCTTTTGATAATTTTACTACATGGACCCACAAAGCCTATGTGCTGAACCAATGCGCGAAAGGGCAGAATGTTCTGTGGTGGAAGAAGATGGTGAATCCGCAGATTATTTGTGTGCTGCTGGGACTTCTGCTGGCGGCGCTGAAAGTGGACTTTACAGGAAATGTAGTGTGGGATTCTCTGTACCAGGTCGGCGAGATGGCAAAATATATGGGGATGCTTTTTTTAGGAAGCACGCTGGCAGACTTAAACAAAACATTTTTAGACTATTTAAAACCGATCCTTTATACGGTGTTGGTGCGAATGGTGCTGTTTCCGCTCCTGTTTGGCTTGGCGGCAAAGCAGATGGGCCTGTTTGACGCGCAGGATTTGATACTGCTTACCATCATCCTGGCGACGCCGCCTATGGCGTCGATGCCGACAATTATTAAAAGCTTTGGAATAGAAGAACGGTACGCCGCGCAGTGCCTGATCTTTACGACACTGATCAGTCTGGCGACCATGCCGGCGGTGCTTTGGGTGATTTTATAGGATTTTGCGTAAATAAGGGGAGAAGGGGAGAACATGGGGGTAACAATACAGCAGATTGCAGAGGCGGCAGGCGTGTCCAGGGGGACTGTGGACCGCGCGCTTAACGACCGGGGAAGAATCAGCCCCGAAGTGGAAGAACGGGTAAAAAAGATTGCAAAAGAGATGGGATATGTTTCCAAAGGCAGAAGAAGGAACGCCCCAAGAAAAAAACTTAAGATCGGTATCGTCACACAGCTGGCCAGATCTTCTTTTATGCTGGAAGTAAACCGGGGCATACAAAGAGCCCGGGAAGAGCTTAAGGATCGGGGGATCGAACTTCTTGTAAAAGAAGGATTTTCGGTGGATGAAGAAGAACAGCTCTCAGCCATAGATGCCCTGGTAAAGGAAGGGATGCATGCGCTGGCAGTGATGCCGGTGGACTGCGAAGGCGTGCGCATAAAATTAAACTGGCTGACGGAGGAAAAAAAGATTCCGGTGGTGACATTCAATTCGGATATAGTCGGAACCAAAAGGAGCTGTTATGTGGGCATGGATAACCGCAAAAGCGGCAGGACGGCGGCAGGGTTGATGGGAATGCTGACCGGCGGCTATGGGAAGATTCTCGTGATCACAGGATATTTTACCAACAATGTCAGCAATACCCGGGTGGACAGTTTCATTGACGAGATAAAAAAATCTTATCCGGGACTTGAACTGGCGGGTGTACAGGGAAGCTTTGACGATGCCGGGGAGGTGGAGAAAATCATCACCAATATGATGCTGACCGTACCCGGGATCAACGGGGTCTTTGTGGCCTCCGGCGGACAAAAAGGGATTGCGAAGGCCTATGAAAAGCTGAAACTGGAACGCAGGCCCTATACCATTATCTATGATTTGACACCCAACAACAGGAATGTGTTAAAGGACTGCGTGGCGGATTTTCTGATCGACCAGGAGGGGTATGTGCAGGGGTACGAGCCGCCCATTATCCTGGCGGATATGCTGCAAAAAGGAAAATTGCCGGAGCAGGAATACCGGTATACAGATATCAATATTAAGACCAGATACAGTTTATAAAAATCAGATTAGCCGACAGTTGATAATGGAGCTGTCGGCTAATCTGTTTATAAAATTCCTACATTTTCAGCACGGCTTTAATTACTTTTCCGCTGTGAGAGTCTTCCACGGCCTGGTTAATGTCTTTAAAGTCATAGAATTTGATCAGCCGGTCAAAGGGGAATTGCCCTCTTTTATAATAATCGATCAACTGCGGGATGAACAGTTTGGGGATTGAATCTCCTTCTGTGATGCCGATCAGTGATTTGGCGTCGCCCATCAGCTCTTCCTGTACATTGATGGTGAGTTCGCCCGTAGCCCCGAGAACTACTGCCGTACCCAGGAACCGGACGCTGGCCAGCGCTTTGCGGACAAAATCGCCGACGCCTGTGGTATCGATGCTGTAGTGGGTTCCGCCGTCAGTCAGTTTCTTTATCTCTACCACTATATCGTCTACTTCTTTCCGGTTGACTGTATGGGTAGCGCCCAGTTCCTTCGCCAGTTCCAGGCTCTTGGGGTTGCCGCCGACAGCTATTATTTTTGCACATCCGGCGATCTTCGCGGCCATAATAGCGCTCATGCCGACGGTTCCGCAGCCGAATACGGCGATGGAAGAACCAAATTTGGGTTTCAGGCGGTTCAACACGGCTCCTGCGCCTGTCTGGATGCCGCAGCCTAAAGGTCCTAAAAGCGCTAAGTCGATGTCGTCGTCTGTTACTTTGATGGCGCTGTTCTGATGGACGACAGAATAAGTGGCAAAGGAAGACTGCCCGAAGAATGAAGAGACTTCCACACCGTTCTGGGAGAGCCGCTTGGTGCCGTCTGCCATTACGCCGCCAAAGTTGATCTCATTAAAATGTTCGCATGCGTGCTGATGGGCAGTCATGCAGTTTTCGCATTTGCCGCAGTAACCGAAGGAAAAGCTTACGCGGTCGCCGACTTTGAAATCTGTCACGCCTTCTCCAATTTCTTCCACGATTCCGCATCCTTCATGGCCGAATACGGCCGGGAGCGGAACCGGAATCATCTGGTGCTGTGCGACTTCGTCGGTGTGGCATACGCCGCATGCAACAATTTTGACTAATAATTCTCCGGCCTTAGGTCCTGCCAGTTCTACTTCTTCGATCTGGAATGGTTGTCCTTTCGTATGAACGACTGCTGCTTGAATTTTCATTTATATTTCCTCCTAAAGTTTAAATATCAAGGGCGCGGTAATATCCGGTGGTGACTGCCTCTACGACGCGTCCGGGGCGGATGACGTCGCCGGTTTCAAATACGCGCGGAGCCGCGTTATAGAAGCTGTTCGCAATTTCGCGGTCAGGTTTCATGCCTGCCGCCAGCAGGATGCTGTCTGCTTCAAACAGCACTTCTCCTTCGGAAGTCTCGCATAAAAGTCCCGCATCCGTCACGGCTTTTGCTTTTGTATTCACATGAATCTTGATGTTGCTGCCCCGCATAGCGCGAATCATGGCGTTTTTATGCATGAAATAAGCATCTGCCGCCCAGTCGTCTTTCATCTCAACAATGGTTACGTCTTTTCCAAGTCCGTCTAAGTAAATGGCGCACTCGCTTCCCACTAGCCCGCCGCCTAAGATAACGACTTTTTGTCCAAGGGCAGGCGTTTCCTGGTGCAGGGCTTCCAGGCCCACGACTTTTTTACTGTCAATCCCCGGAATAGGAGGAACGATCGGTTTTGCGCCGATGGCGGAGATGATCACATCCGGATGCTCCGCCGCCGCCTGTTCTGCCGTAATGCAAGTGTTTAGACGAACATCCACGCCTGCTTTTTTCAGGCGTCCTTCCAGCACTTTTACAAACTGGTACATATCCTGTTTAAACGGTATGTACTGTTCGGATAAAAGCTGTCCGCCCAGGCGGTCGTTTTTCTCATAGAGCGTGACTGTATGTCCACGCTGTGCGGCTGTGATTGCGGCTTCCATACCGCCGGGGCCTCCGCCGACAACAATCACTTTTTTTGGTGTTGTCGGCGGGAACGCGTGTTTATTTTCCAGTTCGTTTCCGACAACCGGGTTAAATGCACAGCAGAAGGTCCGGTTGGTCAGATAGTTATAGAAGCAGGTGTAGCAGCGGCAGCAGCGGGTGATATCCGCGGCGTTTCCGGAAAATGCTTTTTCCGGAAAATACGGGTCGCAGATGGACTGACGGGCCAGCTCTACAATATCTGCTTTACCGGAGGCAATGATTTCTTCCATCATATCCGGATCATTTAATCCGCCCAGGGTCGCAACCGGAGTCTTTACATGTTTTTTGATTTCTTCCGCAAGAAATACATTGCATCCATGGTCCACGAACATAGACGGGTGTGTCAGTGTGAACACTTCCATATCCTCATGGATACCGGCGGATACATGGATGATATCTACTTTGCCGTCCAGCATTTTGGCCTGTGCGACGCCTTCTTCGATGGTGTAGCCGCCCTCGATATATTCCGCGCCGCTCATACGAAATTCAATGGGGTAATTAGGACCTACCGCTTCACGCACTTTTTCGATGACCAACAGAGGAAAACGCATGCGGTTTTCCAGACTTCCGCCCCAGCGGTCGGTTCTGTGGTTCATGGTGGGAGAACTGAACTGTCCTAACAGCCAGCCGTGTCCGCCGTGAATCAGGACCATGTCAAAGCCGGCATCTTTTGCCAGCTTTGCGCCTTTGGCAAAGCAGTCTGCAACTCGGTAGATGTCTTCTTCCGTCATGCTGCGGACCGGAAGGCCGTCCGGATTGGTCTCGTCGTTGGGGCCGATGGCAGTGTCTTCCGCGTTTCCATGTCCGCGGGCATTGGCATATTTGCCTCCATGCGCAAGCTCCATGACTGCGTGGCAGTTATGGTGGTGCATGGCGTTTGCGGCTTCTTTTAACGAAGGCAGGGACATCACATCATAAAGTTTCACTTCTTTTGTATGGGTGCGTCCTACCGCGTCCACGATGCCAAGTCCGATGGCAACACTGGCAAGTCCGCCTCTGGCGCGGTTCTCATGAAAGGCAATTTCTTCTTTTCTCATGTTGCAGTCCGGATCCATCTCGGGATTGGACATAGGCGCGCCGAAGATTCTGTTTTTAAAGGTTACGCCCTTGATGGTAATCGGGCTGGCAAGATTGGGATAATACTTGTTTACCAAAATAATACCTCCTAACTTTGTTCTTTTGTTCTGACTTTGTTGTGTTATAAATATAGCACATAGTTTTTGTTTTCTGACAGATTCAAAAAGGACAGGAAACTATCAGATATGTCCTTTTTAAAAATTGCCTTTGCCGCACAGATACTTTATAATGAGAAAACAAATATAATCAGCAACGGAACGGACAATGCCCGAGAGGGTTTACGAACGCGTCTTTTGGCGGTCGAAAAACCTCTCAGTGCAGGGGCATGGGGAGTGGAGTTGCGGAACTTAAATCAGGAGGAGAAGATCTGATATGCTGACAAAAAGAGAAAATTTGATGGAAACCATAAGGGGCGGAAAGCCGGATCGCTTTGTAAACCAGTATGAGGCGTTCGAGATTATTATGGAGGATCCGTATGAGCTGCATTTTCCGGATCCCAAGCCCGGAGAGATGTCTGTAAAAACAGGGTGGGGTGTGACAAAGCAGTGGCCGGCAGGACTTCCCGGGGCGTTTCCGGTTCATGACGAGGCCCATATCGTATGCAAAGATATCGTGCATTGGCGCGACTATGTAAAAGCGCCCCAGGCAGTATTTCCGGAGGAAGACTGGCAGGTTGCCATCCGCCATGCAGAATCGGTGGACAGAAAAGATAAGTTCGTCACAGCGTTTATTGCGCCGGGTGTGTTTGAACAGTGCCATTATCTTCTGGAGATTCAGAACTGCCTGATCAACTTTTATGACGAGCCGGAAGCTATGCATGAACTGATCGACTATATCACAGACTGGGAAGTTCAGTACGCAAAAGAAATCTGTAAATATATGAAACCGGATGCTGTATTCCACCATGACGACTGGGGCAGTCAGGTTTCCACATTTCTTTCACCGGAAATGTTTGAAGAATTTTACCTTCCGGCATACAAAAAGATCTATGGTTGTTATCATGAAAATGGTGTGGAGCTTGTAATCCACCATTCTGATTCCTATGCAGAGACGCTTGTGCCGTATATGATTGAGATGGGCGTCAATATCTGGCAGGGTGTCATGACCACCAATAACATTCCTGAGATGATCAAAAAGTACGGTAAACAGATATCCTTTATGGGCGGCGTGAACAGCGCGTCTGTGGACCACCCGGGCTGGACCAGGGAGGAAGTGGCCCGCGAAGTTCGTCGTGCTTGTGAAGAATATGGGAAATTGTATTTTATTCCGGGTGCTTCTCAGGGCCTTCCGATCAGTAATTTTGAAGGCGTCTATGAAGCCATGACCGAAGAGATAGATAAAATGAGCAAAGAAATGTTTTGATAGATATACCCATTAAAAAACAGGAGATAACGCTTTGTGAAACTAAAGGCGTTGTCTCCTGTTTTTTATTTGTTGTTTTCTTCCGGGTGTTCGTCGGAAGATCGCTTATGCCGATAGCGGTATTCTGATATGGTGATTCCTTCTACTTCTTTGAAAAGTCTTGACAAAGTGCTTGCGGAGCCAAAACCGACCTTTTCGGCGATCTCGTCCACAGAAAATCCGGTATCAAGCAGATAATTTTTGGCATAGTTAATACGGTATCTTGTGAGTGTTTTGGCTACGCTGGCACCGAAAAAATCTTTAAACAAACGATTGACATGTCTGGGACTCATAAAAAAATAATCTGCTACGTCCTGCAAGGCCAGATCCGGGTTGGGATAATTGGCGTGAAGATATTTAGTAAATTCGATAGGTAAATTTCGGGTAGGTCCAAAAGTTGTAGTCTCTATGGGCGGCATGAAATTGCCGATGGCAGATAAAAGAAAACTGGCATATAGCATTTGTAGCTTATAGAACCATCCCCAGTTTTGTTCATAAAATTCGGCTGTCATCTGCCGTATATATTCCTGACAGTTGTTTTTGTCTTTACAGACAATATATTCTTTTTCTTCCATCATATCCAGAAAAGCTTTCAAATGAAGTTTTTCCGCCTCATCCAGGCCGTTTTTATAACAAGGGGCGGAGCGTTCCCTCAGGGAAAAGACCAGAGCGAAATATGATTTTTTCTGATGGGGCGTATACAGCGTGCCATGGGAGATGCCCTGTTTCAGGATCATAAATTCTCCGGCTGAGAACGAGACGGATTCCCCGTTGACAATCTGTTCTACGATTCCTTCCTGGGCATAATAGATTTCAAATTCTTTTGGATGGACATGGGTAAATTCAACTGTGTTCTCGTCATGCTGTTCCGCATAGCTGACACATAGATCATAAGAATTCAAGCAGATATTCTGGGCGCTGGAAGTACATAACAAGTGCAGCGGCTGATGATACATAAAACTCCTCCTTTGTTTATTTCCGTTTTTATTCCACAAAAAATATACCTATAAACAGTATGGTTCGTTACAGGCGTTCTTATGGTTGGTAAAAGAAATAAAATTTTAAAGAAGTTTTAATTGATTTTATGATACCACATATGGATCAGAAAACTCAACCACATTTTGGATTGATAATTATCTAACAAATATATTAAAAATGGACAAAATTCTGACAACACATGTCCTGCTGAAAAATTGAAACATGAGATTGTGAAATATATACTAAAGACAGCATAAAAACAAAAGCAAAACATGTAAAATGACGGACAACCAGCGCTGGTCCCAAAATCAGTTTTGTAAGAAACGAAAAGGAGGCATTCAGGTTAAACGTAAAAGAAGTAGTAAAAAGAAGTTTTTACAGTTTCAAAAGATGGAGGTATGAGTGAAATGAGCAAAAACATGAAAGATCCCGCCAATTGGGTCAAGACGAGTCACAGACCTGGCTATTATAAGCTGGGAGGGAAAGAAGTGGCAGGTTACGCGTCAATCGACTTTGCGATGAATCTGGTGTTCCAGTGCATCGGGCTTTACATCAGTTATTTTTATACAGATATTTTCGGACTGAAGGCATCCCATGTGGCGCTTCTGTTCCTTGTTTCCCGTTTCTGGGATTTGGTAAACGACCCGATCATGGGAACGATCTGCGACCGGCTTTCGCCCAAGCGCGGGAAATATTGGGTGTATGTCATGTGGGGATCTATTCCCTTTGGCGTAGTGGCAATCCTGACATATTCCACGCCGGGCTTCAGTTATAATATGAAACTGGTATGGGCGGCCATTACATATAACCTTTTAAACATGCTTTATACATTTATTATTCAGCCGTACGCGGCGGCAGCGTCCATTATGACCAACGACCCGGATGAGAGGACAAGAATGCAGTCGATCCGTATGACGCTGGCTCAGTCAGGCGGTGTGGTATGCGCAATCCTTCTGCCCAACCTGAGTGGATTTCTGACAAGATATATGACGCTGGCCCAGGGCTATATGGTGACTACGGCGATCATGGCAGTGGTGATGGTAATTATCTTACAATGGGGTTCCCACCAGATCGTGGAGAGGATTCCCCCGCAGCCGATTGATCCAAATAACAAAGCCGGACTCAAAGATATATTTGCGACGATCAAGCTAGGACCGGTGTTCGTGATGCTGCTTCTGTTCCTGGGTGTATATACGATCAGTCAGATTCAGTCCACCATGGGACCATATTATATGAAGTATTATGCGGACAGTGAAAATATGATTTCTTGGTTTTCCATGATTCTGATGCTGGCGTCAGTGGCAGGAGTTCCAAGCGTGCCGTATCTGGCGAAGACGATCAAGAAGAAAAACACGGTTATCTTAGGGCTGGCGTTATGCGGCATCGGATCTCTGATCATCTATCTGATGCCCCAGGGCAGCGGTGCTTTAGTCGGTATGATGGCAGGAAGAGCAGTGGTAGGCCTTGGCTATGGTATTCTGATGGGTATCTTATGGTCCATCGTAACAGACCCCATCGAGTATAGCAACTGGAAGACCGGGCATGCTTATGGCGCGATCACGCTGACGCTGGTAGGGCTTGGGCTTAAATTTGCCATGGTAATCGGCGGTTCCCTGCCGAATGCAGTATTAAGTTCTGCGGGTTATGTGGCGAACGAAGTACAGACACCGGAAGTAATGTCAGCGATCCGCAATCTGACCGCACTGCTTCCCTTTGTGGTGGCGATCGTGACGATTTTGATCTTCGGAGTATTTTACAAACTGGATGAAGAACGTCTCTCTCAGATTCAGGAAGAAATTGCGAAAAGAGACGGACGAAGCGAATAAATGAATAAAAAACCAGGAGGAATAAGACCATATGAAACAGATGAGAGTCTTAAAAACCGGCAGGCTGGACGCGCCGGATGAGAGCAAAAGAGGAAAGATAGAAGTACAGGATGTCCCATTGCGCGATTTGGGACCGGAAGAAGTCAAAATTAAAGTGGCATATTGCGCCATCTGCGGTTCCGATCCCCATGCGCTGGTGGAAAACGTGTTTGGCTGGGAACTTCCCTTTGGCCTTGGGCATGAGATATCAGGCGTAATCGTGGAGCTGGGAGAAAAGGCGACGCAGAAGGGCCTGAAAGTGGGGGACAGAGTGGCAGGAAATTTCCTTGGATTCTGCGGAAAATGTTACTACTGCCAGAATGGGCAGCAGCAGTTTTGTCCCCATGCGGAAGAATATAATTTTCCGGGATTCAGTGAATATATTATCTGGCATGAGTCTCAAGTGTATAAGCTTCCGGATCATATCAGCCTGAAAAAAGGATGCCTTCTGGAGCCGATTTCTATTATCACCCGTCTGATGGACAAAGTGGCGTTAAAGTTCGGCATGAGAGTGGCAGTGTCCGGCGGCGGACCGATCGGATTGCTTGCCCTGCAGTCGTTTAAGATGTATGGGGCCAGTGAAGTGACAGTGATCGAGCCTCTGGCGTCCAGACGTGAGATTGCCGTAAAATATGGGGCGGATCATGTGATCGACCCGGTGAACAGTAATTTACAGGCAGAAGCCGACAAGATCACAGGCGGACTTGGCTATGATGTGGTCATTGATTGTTCCGGATCTGTCCATGCAGTGCAGGGACTTCCGCCGATTACAGCTAAAGGTGGGAAACTGATTTACGGCGCGCAGTACCCCAATGATTTCGAGATGCCGTTCAATCTTTACAAATACTGCTATTTTAACGAGATCACGGTGACCGGATTTTTCGTCGCACCGTATGCGTATCCAAGGGCACTGCAGATGCTGGATAAATATCAGTTGGATGATTTTACAAGAAAAGTGGTTCCTCTTAAAGATATTGAGGAAGCGTTTAAGATTCATTTCTCCGGCGAATACCTGAAAGTGCTGGTTAAATGCAACGACGATCTGGATTGAAGAAAGGAAGGATGACATGAGCGACAGAAAATTACAGACCATAGAAGAACTGGAAGCAAAATGCGTAGATATCCGCATGAATCTTCTGAACTTTATTTACCGCATCGGTATGGGACACCTTGGCGGAGAACTGTCCATGGTGGAAGCTGCGGTAGCCCTTTACTACAAATATTTAAATTATGATGTGTTGGATCCGAAGATGGAGGGGCGTGACCGTTTCATCCTTTCCAAAGGACATTGTTCGGAGACGCTTTATACGATCTTTTCCGAGCAGGGCGCTTATACCCAGGATTATATGGTAGAGCATTTTGAGTCTTTGGATACATATAAATTCGGTATGCATTCTAATCGTAAAAAATGTCCGCAGATAGAAGTATCCGCAGGTTCCTTAGGGCACGGTCTTCCCATCGCTGTGGGCTACGCGCTGGGCGCAAGATATAAAAAAGAGAATTATCGCGTGATCGTTATGATCGGAGACGGCGAGTTCGACGAAGGAACCAACTGGGAAGCGCTGATGGCGGGCGCCCATTACAAATTGAATAACTTGGTATGTATTTTGGATAAGAACAAACTGCAGATGACCGGCGACACAAAAGATATTATGAACATCGATCCGGTAGACGAAAAAGTCAAAGCGTTTGGTTGGAACGTGATCGAGATTGAGGACGGCAACGATATGGCACAGGTGTGCGCGGCGCTTGATAAACTTCCAGAAAGAGATTGTGAAAAGCTGGCCAAACCTACGTTTATTATCAGTAATACGATCAAAGGCAAAGGCGTGAGCTTTATGGAAAATAACCACAAGTGGCATGGCGGCGGTATCGGCAAAGAAGATTTGAAACGTGCGCTTGACGATGTGGCAAAAATGAGAAAGGGGTGCTGATTATGGCTGCAAAAACAACTTATGATTTTGATATGATGCTTTCCAGCGCAAAGGAAGCTTACGGAGAAGAACTGTATAAGATGGCCCAGGAGGGCATCGACTTTGTATTTACCTATTCTGATAATGTAGCGCCTTCCACCAAAGCAGGGCAGCTGGTGAAAGATTTCCCGGAACGCTGCTTTAATATGGGTATCGCGGAACCGGGCCAGGTGGGCGCTTCTGCAGGTCTTGCACTGTCCGGAAATGTGGTGTTCGCCCAGGTATTCGGACCGTTTCTTCCTCTGCGGGCAGCGGATCAGATCCACACGGATATCGCCTACAATGATGTAAAAGTACGGTTGATCGGAACCCATTCCGGCGTGACCGCAGGCGGCGGACCGACTCATAATGATATTGCGGATCTGGCTTTGTACCGCGCGATCCCGAACCTGACCGTGTGCGTCCCGGCGGACGCGAACCAGTGCGCGAAATTTATCCGCGCTTCCATGGACTATGACGGGCCGATGATCATCCGGATCGACCGCGCTGGTTCTCCTAATGTGTATGCGGGAGATTATGAACTTGAGATCGGAAAAGCTATCGAGCTGATGGAGGGCGAGGACGCTACGATCATTTCCTGCGGCTCTAACTTGTATGAATGCCTGATGGCAGCCAAAATGTTAAAAGAAGAAAAAGGCTTAAGCATAGAAATCCTGGATGTACATACGGTAAAACCGCTGGATAAAGATTCCATTATCCGCGTTGCCAACAAGACCGGAAATGTCGTTACGGTAGAAGACCATTCCATTAACGGCGGTCTGGGCGGAGCCGTGGCAGAGGTTCTGTGCGAGGCAGGATACAAAGGAAATTTCAAAAGAGTAGGTATGCCGGATGAATTTGCGGTACTGGGTTCTGTGGATGATATTTATCACTACTACGGCATGGACCGCCATGGAATCGCAAAGACCATCAAGGAGATGCTGGGCAAATAAGCAAAGGAGGATACCATGTCTGATAAATATAAGAATTTTTCAATGGATTATTTCAGCCTGAAAGGCAAGGTGGCTATCATTACAGGAGCGAATCAGGGATTAGGCCTTGCTTATGCGGCGGCTTTTGCCAAAGCGGGGGCGGATTTGTTCATCCCTCATTTTACAGATGATATTCGCGAAGTAGAAGAGATTGCCAAGGCCGAAGGGCGCAGGATCGAGTTCCTTCAGGGAGACCTGACAGATAAAGCGTATATTAAGCAGATCGTAGACGTATGCATGGAAAAATACGGGCGTATTGATATCCTTGTAAACAATGCGGGAGCCAGCGCTTTTGCGCCTTTCGACGAATATCCGGATCGTTACTGGGATATGTGCATCAATCTGGACTTAAATGCAGTGTATTTCCTCTCCCATGCGGTAGCTAAGATCATGAAAGCCCAGGGCGCAGGGAAGATCATCAATATCGGTTCTGCTTTGTCCTATACGGCAGACAAACATTGCCCGCCTTACGCGGTGGCAAAACACGGCGTCATCGGGTTGACCCGGGTGTTCGCCAATGAACTGGGGCAGTACAATATTCAGACCAACGCCATCTGCCCTGGTTTTCTGGCCACGGAGGTGAACGCGGAGCTTCGCAAAGACCCGGCGTTTTACGATAAGATTACCAACCGGATTGCCGCAGGGCGCTGGGGTGAATCCGAGGATCTGATGGGAACCATGGTATTTCTGGCCAGCAAAGCATCGGACTATGTAAACGGCTGGCACATCAGCGTAGACGGAGGGTTTACGACGGTGCTGTAACAAATTTACGTTTTAAAATAACATTTCAGAGTTTTATGCCGATCAGGGCGCTTTCCAATCATGAAGGAAGGCGCCCTGTATGCGTGTTATGCCAGTGTCTGATATTCTTCCAGGATTTTTTGGAACATCCGGTCTTTCGGCTTAAGGCCGATATACTTTGTGACAGCGCTTTCACATGCCATTACTGTAACCTTTCAAATGTGTGGTTATGGATTGTTAAAGGGGGAGTTTTGTGCTAAAATGGTTCTAAAGGAAGTGAGTTGCTATGGACAGGAAATTAAAGGTGTATTTAGACACGTCTGTTATAAGTTATCTGCAACAGGAAGATGCGCCGGAGAGGATGAAAGATACATTAGCTCTCTGGACACAGTTTGAAGCAGGAGAGTATGATATTTGTCTGTCGCAGGTGACGCTTGATGAAGTAGGTGAATGCCGTGAGCCAAAAAGAACTGTATTATATGAATATTTAAGCAGGATTTCATATACAAAGTTGGAAATTACGGATGAAGCCCTTAAAGTTGCAAATCAGATTATAGATATGGGCATACTGACAAAGAAAAGCATTGATGACTGCCAGCATATAGCAACTGCTGTTGTGCATGGATGCGACTGTATCATATCGTGGAATTTTAAGCATATTGTAAATATAAAGACCATTAAGGGTATTAGGGCAATCACACACCTTGAAAGCTATAAGGATATTGATATTATGAATCCGTCTGTATTATTAGGAGGTGGGGAATAATGGCATATACATTGGAAATCAGCCCGGATTTTACGGTTGAGGATATTCACAAGATACGGGAACGTAATTACGAAGTGACAAAACACATGACAACGGAGGAGAAACTGCTTTATTATAATACGCCAAGGACAGATGCAGAAGAACAGATAGAAAGGCTTAGAGCAAAGCGCAATTAGCTCCGTACAGGTGGCGATAAATGAAAAGTGATACACCGTGAAGCTGTGAGAATGGCTGATTGGAGTATCTATATCAATGAAAAAGAAATCCCCTGCCACTGGTGAAAGGTGTCGGGGAATTTTTTGCATATGCAGCTCCCGCGAACATTGTCTTGATTTTATGAGGGGGTTGAAACTGATTCAGGAAGGATAAGTATGGACGCAAAAGAAACATTAAAAGTTTATTTCGGATATGATGCATATAAGCCCGGGCAGGAGGAAATCATTGACGCTGTTCTTATGGGGAAAGATGTGCTGGCCATTATGCAGACCGGAGCGGGCAAGTCTGTCTGCTATCAGATACCGGCGATGCTTTTGCCGGGGATTACAATTGTTATATCTCCGCTTATATCCCTTATGCAGGATCAGGTGAAGGCATTAAACGGAGCCGGGATTCATGCCGGGTATATCAATTCATCATTGACAGAGGTCCAGATATCAAGGGTGTATGCGAAAGCATTAGAAGGGGCATATAAAATCCTGTATGTTGCACCGGAACGCCTTGAAAGCTGTGAATTTACGGATTTCACTGAGCGGATGGACATATCGATGGTAACGGTTGATGAAGCACATTGTATCTCTCAGTGGGGACAAGATTTCAGACCGAGTTATTTGAAAATCGTAGATTTTATAGACCATCTGCCAAAGAGGCCTGTCGTAAACGCATTTACCGCGACTGCCACGGAAGAAGTGAAAACAGATATTTCTTGTGTGCTTAAGCAGCAGGCTCCAAAGATTGTTGTCACCGGTTTTGACCGGTCGAATCTCTATTTTGATGTGGAGACTACAAAGAAGAAGGACGACTATGTACTGAAATATATCAGGAAGCATCCGAACGACAGCGGCATCATATACTGCGCCACAAGGAAAAATGTAGACGCATTGTATGAACTGCTTTCCGGTGCGGGCATACCTGTGACGAGGTATCATGCCGGAATGAACAATAAAGATAGGAAAGAAAGCCAGGATGATTTCATTTATGACAGATCACCGGTGATCGTTGCCACGAACGCATTTGGAATGGGTATCGACAAATCCAATGTGAGGTTTGTGATTCATTACAATATGCCTCAGAGCATGGAGAATTATTATCAGGAAGCCGGGCGCGCAGGAAGAGATGGGGAGCCGTCGCAGTGTATTTTGTTGTTTTCGGCACAGGATATTATGATAGACAAGTTCCTGCTTTCGCATAAAGACTTTACCGATGTCTCATATGAAGACATTGAGCTTATCAAACAGCGTGATGCAAGAAGACTTCAGGTAATGGAAGGCTATTGCAGGACTTCGGGATGCCTTCGGAATTATATTCTTGCGTATTTTGGAGAGAAACGGGAAACACCTTGCGACAGCTGCGGGAATTGCCATCGGGAATTTACAGAAAACGATATGACCGAGGATGCAAAGCAGGTCATCAATTGTGTTTGGGAGACAAAAGGAAGATATGGCCTGAATATCATTCTTGGGACCCTTCTTGGGGCAAACAGAGCCAGATTAAAGGAACTTAATACAACAGCTTATAAAACATATGGTGTTCTTAAGGAGCGTTCCGAATCAGAACTCCGGCTGCTTGTCAGCCAGATGATCATGGATGGGTATCTTTATCAAACCGCGGATCAATACAGTGTAATCCGTATGGGGAATATAGATCCGCTGAAAGATCCGGGTACACATGTCCTGGTTCGGACATACAAGGACAAGGAACCCAAACGGCAGACAACAGGAAAAAGTACAGATACACTTACAAAAGCAGGATATGAGCTGTTTGATGTCCTTCGGAAACTTCGGCTTACGATTGCAAGAGAAGAGGGCATGCCGCCGTACATCATTTTCAGTGATAAGACGCTCATTGATATGAGTGCCAAAGTGCCGCGTGACAGAGCGTCTATGATGTGTGTATCAGGTGTAGGCGAGACAAAATGCGATAGATACGGAGACAGGTTTATCGATGCGATAAGTACATTTATGGATGAACATCCGGATTCCGTCACCAGCATAGTCGATCATGAAGATAATTCCAAAGAGAGTGAAGGGCCAGGAAGAAAGCGTAAAAAACGAAAAGGACCGTTTTACCTTAACCCGGAAGATGGCGATAAATTTGTATACAAAGATTTTTATCTTTTGACCGAAATCAAAGATGAGTTGAACAGGATTACATCTGCGGATAACGTAAAACATATATTTGGAACCGACATTTTCAGGCTTTTGACACAGATGGGATATGTTGAAGAAAAGCAGATAGAAGGCCGTATGGTTCAGACACAGACGGAGGCTGGATTATCCAAAGAGATTATCAGCATTGAAAAAATAAGCAAGATAGGGAATACATACACAGTTCTGATGTATCCGTCGGCAGTTCAGAAAGAGATTGTCGAGCATTATATTGCAGTTAGGGATCAGGTAGAATCTGATGGTCTTTGATGGGTTTATATTTTGGATAGATAGGGAGGTTAGGTATGGAAAAATTTTTTATAACGAATTTGAAAATCAAACAAGTCAGGCATTTAAGGGATATCACTATTCCATTGTCAGAACAAAGGGCAAAACATTTAATTTTGACGGGAAAGAATGGAAGTGGAAAGACAAGTGTGACTGAGGCTTTGGCAAGGTATTTGAATAAAATTTATATTGGGGAAAGAGAGCAGGCTTTTAGGAATTGCCAAAAAGAGTTGGACATAAAACTTAATAATGGTATTGACAAAATCCCGGAGTTGGCAGAGAAACATCACTATATTTTAGCGTACTATGAGGCAGGTAGGATATTTTGTGCAGAACAACCTAAACATGTCGAGAAAGTGGAACTAAAAGACTATTATAAATTGACAGAATTTCCGCGTATTGATTTTGTGAAATATTTGTTGGATTTGAAAATGACTGAGGCATTGGCAAGAAATAGTAATAAGATCCAAAAAGCCGATGAGATTAAGGCATGGTTTATAGAATTGGAACAAATGTTGAAACATATATTTGACGATGAAACCGTCAAGCTGGAATTTGATGAGGAAAGTTTTGAATTTCATATTTTGCAACAGGGAAAAGAGCCTTTTGACTTTCATACTTTATCAGGCGGATATCAGGCGGTGCTTGATATTATACTAGATATTATGATGCGTATGCAGCATCAGACACAGCGTTCGTTCAATTTCAATCTTCCGGGGATTGTAATAATTGACGAAATTGAGATGCATCTTCATTTGGAATTACAGAGAGGTATTTTATCTTTTTTGACAAAATTTTTCCCTAATATACAGTTTATTGTAACGTCTCATTCTCCGTTTATATTAAACAGCATAGAAAATGTTGTGATTTATGATTTGGAAAACCATACTTTGGTAGATCATGGGTTGGACGATGTGCCATATGATGGTATCGTGGAGGGATATTTTAGAGTTGATAAATTGTCTGACACTTTGAAGGGAAAATTTGAGAGATATAAGCATCTTGTAGTCCAAAAAGAACTGTCTGATAATGAACTTGGCGAAATTGCGGAATTGGAATTGTATTTGGATGAGATTCCAGATTATCTTGCCATTGGCATTACAACAGAATACAAGAGGATGAAGCTGGAGTTTATGAATCGGGAGGATATAGATGGTTAAAGTGGAGCGTTCTTTTCCGGCGCCTGCATCCTTGGCGGAAGAAGCAAAAAGAGAAAACGGGAGAGGAAAATATGACAAGCCAGATGTGATAGAAAGATTGAGAAAAGATTTTCATAATAAATGTTATATTTGCGAAATGAAAGAATTGCAGGATCCCAATGTGGAGCATTTACTGCCACATAAAAATGGAAAATATCCGGAAAGAAAGTTTGATTGGAAAAATCTATTTTGGGCTTGTGGACACTGTAATGGCATTAAAAATAATGGAAAATATGATGCGGGAATTTTAGATTGTTGCGTACAGGATCCAGAGGAATATCTGGATTTTCAGTTAAAAAATGATAATGTGGTTATTCATGTGAAAAGGTTGGATGATGATATATATAATAGGACAGCGCTGTTAATTACAGAAACATTTTCCCTGAAAAATTCAGGTATGAGGACATATACCAGCGACGAAAGACTGCGGTTACTTCAAAAAGAAATGAATCTTCTGTATGGGCAGCTGGAGAAGCTGAAAAATAATCCGAACTCCAAAATAATTAAGCGGACAATATGCAGTTTGTTAAGGCGAGAATCTGCATTTGCGGCATTTAAAAGATGTTATATACGGGTACATGCTGAAGAATATCCGCAATTACAGAAATATTTGTAATAGGTTGAAAGGTATAAAAATCAGTATTTCTAAGATAGTAAAGTAGAATAAGGAGCTATACTATGGATAATTTTTTTGATAAAATTAAGAAACTGATACAGAGCGCTTATAGAAGACAGGGCAGTAAAGTCGGGAGAGGCAGAAACCTTTACGCCTTCCCGACCTCCGCCCGGATCCATACGGTCTTCCGTCTTTTCCTATCATACGACAGCTTCTATTAATATTTTATCGCCGATCACAATCTCTTGTACACCTACTTTTTTATGTTTATTAAAGTTAAAACTTAACATATAGCCCTTATTTTTATGATAATCATCCAGATATTGAATCAACTGTTTCTCACCGCGGCTGTTATATTCCTTACCGTGCCATAATTTCATTTACGCGCTTCATGTTCAGATGTCCGTCTACAATAAACTGGCTTTTATCTCTCTGTGAAGCCTTATAAATATCCATATTCTGCATATCTGCAGCCGAGAGATAGTAATTATATAAACGAGTTTCAAATATCCGGTTTGCAATTATTACGGTTCCATTCTGATTTTTAATGAAGCCAAGCATCGCTGCTATATCCAGTACTGGATCATCCACATTACCTTTCTGCCCGCATTTTTGGCTGCTTTTTGAAAATTATATCACAAAATCAAGCTGTACACAAATCAATAAACAGCTGCATCAAGGGACTTACCCATTTGTTTTTATGGTGGGCACAGACAGCGGTAATTGTCCGGTCTGCAATCTCGGTGGGAATTTCCACCAGAACGCCCGCGTCAAGTTCCTCCTGTGCTGTAAACGCAGGCAGAAAAGAAATACCCATATTGTTTTTTACAAGATTTTTAATCGTAGGAATGCTCCATAGCTCAATCGTGTGATCCAGAATGATAGATTTCTCCCGCAGATACTGTTCAAAAATCTGCCGGAAAATACAGTTTTGTTCATTGATAATAAAAGGAACCGGCATAACTCTGTCCGGTGTTACAAAATCCGGATAAAGCTTTTGGGTTTCAGGAGACGCTACAAGCGCCATAGGGTAACTGCCCAGGGAGTAAGCTGTAAGACAGGTGCCAAAACCTCCCACATCTTTGTAGAAGACGCCTAAGTCCAAGGCGCCGTTTAAAAGTTCATTACGGATATCATAACAATTCATAGACCGTAAAAACAGGCGGGCTTTCGGCGCCTGACAGTGAAATTTTTTTAAAATGGACGGCAGGCGGTAACAGAGCAGGGATTCGCCGACGCCAATTAGCTGACATTTCATTTGATTTTTTCCTGACAGTCACATATAATACAAGTAGCAGAGGAATCCCTGCGTTCCATATTTCAGGAGGTAAAAGACATATTGGCAAACACTTTTGTAGACAAAGAAAAGGGCATGGCGAGAACCATAGGGATCGGGATACAGAGCTTTGAGAAGATCAGGAAGAATAACTGTTTCTATGTGGACAAGACGTATTTTATCCGGGAATGGTGGGAAAGCCATGATGATGTGACGCTGATTACGCGACCTCGCAGATTTGGGAAAACTCTGAATATGAACATGCTGGAACGGTTTTTCTCCGTGAAATATAAAGATCAGGGACAGATTTTTGAGGGGCTGGCCATATGGGAAGAAGAAAAGTACCGCAGACTTCAGGGAACATATCCGGTGATCTTTTTAAGCTTTGCGGACATCAAAGAATCCACCTTTGCGGGCGCCAGAATCAGAATATTCCAGATCCTGGAAGAGTTGTATGGACAGTATGCTTTCCTGCCTAAGAGCGGCTGCCTTAGTGAAAAGGAAAAAGAAGCCTTCGACAGGATATCCGTGCATATGAGTGATCAGGAGGCGTCTGCTTGTATCAAAGCATTGTCTTTGTATCTGTCGCGTTATTACCAAAAGCAGGTGATCATTCTGCTGGATGAATACGATACGCCGCTTCAGGAGGCGTGGGTGTATGGCTACTGGCAGGAGATGGTGGGATTTATCCGAAGCTTGTTTAATTCGACTTTTAAGACCAATCCATACCTGGAACGGGCGGTCATGACCGGGATCACCAGGGCCAGCAAAGAGTCAATTTTTTCCGATCTGAATCATTTAAGGGTAGTGACTGTTACATCGGAAAAATACGAAACCTGTTTTGGTTTTACGGAGGAAGAGGTATGGAATGCGCTGGAGGAGTGCGGCCTGTATGGGCAGAAGGAAAAAGTCAAAGACTGGTATGATGGCTTTACTTTTGGCAAAAGACGGGATATCTATAATCCCTGGTCGATCCTGAATTATCTGGGTGAAAAGAGATTTGCTGCATACTGGACAAATTCTAGCGGCAACGGTCTGGTGGATAAGATGATCAGGGAAGGAAGCACGGATATTAAAACGACAATGGAAGATATCCTAAAAGGACAACATTTATACAAAAAACTGGACGAGCAGATCATATTTATCCAGCTAGGACAGGAAGAAGACGCTATCTGGAGCCTTTTGCTGGCAACGGGTTATCTGAAAGTGGAAAACCGTATCTGGAACGAGGAAGAAGGAGAAGATTTGTACGAGTTGTCCCTGACCAACAAAGAAGTATATCTGATGTTTCGCAAAATGATCCAGAAATGGTTCGCGGGATCTGCTTCTGTATATAATGATTTTATCAAAGCGCTGCTGTCCGGGGATGTAAAGGCGATGAATGTTTATATGAACAAAGTTGCTATGGCTACTTTTAGTTTCTTTGACAGCGGGAAAAAGCCGTCGGGGACTGCTGAGCCGGAACGCTTTTATCATGGATTTGTACTGGGGCTTATGGTGGAGCTATCGGATCGCTATGTCATCACCTCCAACCGGGAGAGCGGGTTGGGCAGATACGACGTGATGATGGAACCCCGCCGTCCAGAAGACGGGGCAGTCATTCTGGAATTTAAAGTCCATGATCCAGAAGAGGAACAGACGCTAGAGGATACGGCCAGGGAAGCGCTGACGCAGATCGAAAGACAGAATTATGCGGCGGCATTGGAAGCAAAAGGATTTAAAACAGAACAGATCCGAAAATATGGGTTTGCCTTTGAGGGGAAGACTGTGCTGATCCGGGCGGCGGATGTCGGGAAAGCGTAAAAATTATACCTTCCCGCCTGCCATTTTATAGAAAAATTACTCGATACATATAAAAAAATCATCAAATATCCCTGCAGGTACAGCTTCGCCAAAAGAGTATTGTTCCATTGTTGCTTTTTCAAACCTGTATACCATAACCAGTTCTTTTGCCGGGTCGATGATCCAATATTCCCGTACATCTGCATTCCGATATTTGAAAAGTTTCGTAAAATAATCCATGGATTTCGTTCCAGGTGAAATAATCTCAATAATCCAATCCGGAGCGCCATGGCATCCTTTTTCATCCAATTTAGAGAGATCGCAAATAACAGATATATCCGGTTCGACATAATTCGTATCATCTTTATTTAAGAACACTGCAAAAGGAGCCGCATAAACTTCGCATTTTCCGCCTTTGCTGTCAATATAATTGGCAATTGACTGATGCAGCTTCCAGCTGATTTTTTGATGCGTTCTGCTCGGCGGAGCCATATTATACATTTTTCCGTCAATCAATTCCGCACGCTTTCCGTCAGGCAAAGCATAAATATCATCTATTGTATAGACTCTTTGATTTTTTAATGCATCCATTTTAGAACCTCCGCTTTTGGCCTAAACTTCATTTCATGATTATAGTATACACTGCTTTCCTTGGATTGAAAAGTATAAAACAACCATGTACAAAGAGATCCCCCATACTGGAACCGGCGGATAAAATTACGCCTAGTATTGTTTAGCCAATACCAGGCGCGGTTTATGGTCTTTTGACCCTGGCGTCATAATATAGAGAAGCGTGCGGATTATTTGATTGTGACCTCCACAAGTTCAACCTGGATATCATATTCTTCCAGCGTTCCCGTGACTTCGTAGCTAAAGTACTGTCCGTCTTCTTTCTTTACAGACCCTTTGCAGCTTCCGTCTTTGAAATCTTCCGTAATATCCACGCGGTATTTATTGTCTATGACCAGACAAGTACGACCGTCTTTTTCCTCCAATGCAGAATAGATGACGTCGTTAGCATTGTCAGAATCCAGGTCGGTTTCCACGCTTTCCATGCTTGCGGTAACAGCGGAATCTTCCTCGCCTTCTGACGGATGATATTCAAAAGTATAAGAGGATGCACCGTTGTCATAGTCGGGTTCTACCTCCATCTGCCGCACTTCTCCGTCCGGCATGGTGACCGTTAGAATCCATGCATGGCCAGAGGCCGCGTAAGAGATGACGTTGCTGAATACCAGCACGGCTATGGCAGCAGCCGCAGCGTATCCTGTGCGAAGTCTCTTTTTCATAGTTTCTCTTTGATCTTTGTTTGTCATAGCTTCCACCTTTCTTAATAAACGCTCAGAAGCATGTACTTCCTCGAACGTACTTTTGTACCAGGCCTGATTCTTTTTTTCTGTGTTCATTTCCACGCTCCTTTCAGCTCTTGTTTCAGTTTGCTTCGTGCCCGCATCAGCCGGGTTCGGATTGCGCCTTCGGAGATACGGAGGAGATCGGAGATCTCATGGACGCTGTATCCTTCATAATAATAAAGGTGTATGGTTTCCCTGTACCTTGGGGGGAGTTTCTGTACCGCATAGAACAGTTCGCTGTTCTCGGGTATGGAAAATTCCGGCGCTGCCGTTATTTCGTCTAACGGCGTTATTTTTCGCTTCCAGAAAGAACGCCACAGAGAATGAGATTCGTTGACCGCCACCCGTATCAGCCATTTGCGGATATGTTCGTCGTCCTGAAAAGTCTGCTGGTATTCCAGCAGCTTCATAAACGTATTCTGCACCACATCCTCTGCGTCATAGGGGTTTTTGCAGCAGTTCAGCGCAGTCCTGTAAACCACATCCAGATACAGTTTCGTAATTCTGTTATATTCTGATTCCTCCAAGTGATCGCCTCCAATCCGGCTTTGTCTTGTTGTGAAAAGCTTTTCAATATATGAACGTATCTCAGGAGGGAAATATCACAAATTTTATAAAAAAATTTTACTGGCTGTCAAGCGACGGAAATTCTGATTGAATCAAAGTCTTTAATTTGCGTGCTATGCGTGCTTATCCGCAAATGAAGTGTGCGATATAAACAAATAATAGTGGGAGAATTTGTAAAAAACATAGGAAATAGAAAAACATAATAATTCTTCTTGCATATTTCTAAAGAGCGTGCTATGATACACATAACGAAAAAAGCACACTAAAGCACGCAACAAAACAAAAAGCACGCATTACTGCGGAACTTAAACAGCAACGGAGCGGACAATGCCCGAGAGGCTTTTAGAACGCGTATTCCAGCGGGCTAAAAGCCTCTCAGATAAGGGGCATTGGAAGGGGAGTTGCGGCACTTAAACAGGAGGAAAATGTATGGTTAAAACAACAAGAATGACCACGGCACAGGCGATCGTGAAATTCCTGGATCATCAGTATGTTTCCATGGACGGAGTGGAAACAAAGTTTGTCGAAGGATTTTTCACCATCTTCGGACATGGAATTGCCGTGGGCTTAGGCGAAGCGCTTGACAGCAATCCGGGTGATCTGAAAGTATTCCAGGGAAGGAACGAGCAGGGTATGTGCCATGTAGCCACTGCGTTCGCAAAACAGAGCGGACGCAAAAAGATCATTGCCTGCGCGTCTTCGGTAGGTCCCGGCGCGGCCAATATGGTCACGGCCTGCGCTACTGCTACCGTGAACAATATTCCGCTTCTGGTATTTCCAGCGGACACTTTTGCCTCCCGCCAGCCGGACCCGGTACTCCAGCAGCTAGAGCAGAGCAGCAGCCTGGCGACTACGACCAACGACGCGTTCAAACCGGTCTGCAAATACTGGGACAGGGTTACAAGGCCTGAAATGGTTATGACCGCGCTGATCAACGCCATGCGCGTCCTGACTGATCCGGCGGAGACCGGCGCCTGCTGTATCGCGCTGTGCCAGGATGTGGAAGGCGAGTCCTATGATTTCCCGGAATATTTTTTCCAGAAGAGAGTACACAGGATTACAAGGCCTGTGGCGGTGGAAGAAGAACTGGAAGATATTACAGAAGTGATCTTACAGGCGAAAAAACCGCTGGTGATCGTCGGCGGCGGCGTACGTTACTCCGAGGCGGGAGAGGCGGTCGAAAAATTCTGCGAAGAATTTAAGATTCCCTTCGGAGAGAGCCAGGGAGGTAAAAGCGCCTGCAAGTCCAGCCATCCCTATTGCCTGGGTGGAATCGGCGTGACCGGAACTTACGCTTCCAATGTTATTGCCAAAGATGCGGACGTGGTCATTGCAATCGGCACCAGACTATCTGATTTTACTACCAGCTCCAAGCGCTTGTTCAAGGATGAAAACGTAAAATTCGTTACAATTAATAACTGCAGATTCCATGCATATAAAATGGATGCCGTAAAAGCAGTGGGAGATGCGAAAGTGACGGTGGAAGCGCTGGCAGAGAAGCTGCGGGCGAAAGGATATGTTTCTTCTTATAAAGAAGAGATTCAGAATGCAAAACATGTGTGGGAGGAAGAAATGGCAAGGCTTGCCGGTATTGCCTACACAGGAGACGATTTTGAACCCATCATCAAAGCAAGAGATCCAAGGACGATTCCGGAATTTGTGAAGCTGACAGACGGAAAGATCACCCAGACAGCTGCCCTTGCCGCAATTCGCCGGGTCATCGACGAGGATGCGACGATCATTACCGCAGGCGGTTCCCTGCCAAGTTGTATGCAGAGAATGTGGACGACAGATAAACGCGGGGGATATCACGCGGAATATGGTTATTCCTGTATGGGATATGAGGTGGCGGCGACGCTGGGCGTCAAATTCGCGGAACCGGACAACGAAGTATACTGTGTGGTCGGAGATTCCAGCTTTCAGATGCTCCACAGCGAGGTAATGACTATTATGCAGGAGCGCAAAAAAGTCAATATTCTTGTATTTGACAACTGCGGATTCGGATGCATCAACAATCTGGAGATGAACCACGGAATCGGAAGCCTGGCAACGGAATTTAGATATACGAACGGAAAGAAACCCTGCGGAGACCTGATCCCGGTAGATTATGCGAAGATTGCGGAAGGATACGGAATGAAATCCTATACCTGCCGTACCATAGAAGAACTGGAAGCGGCTTTAAAGGATGCAAAGAAACAAGACATTGCCTGCTTGTTTGACCTCAAAGTAATTCCGAAGACCATGACGGACGGTTATGAATCCTGGTGGAATGTGGGTCTTGCCGATACATCTGTCAAAGAATCCGTAAGAGAGGCGTGGAAAGGCGTAAAGGCCGGCAGAGAAGAAGCGAGAGACTATTAATTCATAACGGAATTACAAATAGGAGGCATGTATAATGAGTAAAGTATTTGGCTATCCGACGTTCGATGAAAAAGGAGAGATGATCCTTACCACTTATGAAAATGAGTATCAGGCGATGCTGATGGATGTACGGGTGTATCGTATGAAAGCGGGAGAAGTCAGACGGTTTAGCCGCGATGGGGAAGAGATCGCAGTGTTGCTTTTGTCAGGCGTGATCACATTCGCGTGGGAGGATCAGAAGAAGTCGGTAAGCAGAAAAGACGTATTTACAGAAGGACCCTGGTGCGTCCATGTATGTACCGGCGCCTGGGTGGAAGTATCTGCGGAGCAGGATTGTGAAATACTGGTACAGTGTACCAAAAATGACAAGACTTTTAAAAGTTGTCTGTATGCGCCGGAAGACGCCCCCTGGGGATATTCCAGCGTAGGTAAATTCGGCAATGTGGCGAAGCGCCGTGTCAATACGATTTTCGATCATGATATTTGTCCGGAGTCCAATATGGTTTTAGGAGAAGTACTCAATGACAGAGGCAATTGGTCCGGGTATCTGCCCCACAGACATCCGCAGCCGGAGACTTACTTTTTCAAATTTGACCGCCCGGAAGGATTCGGCGCAAGCTTTGTAGGCGATCAGGTATTTAAAAGCGTTAATAACAGCTTTTCCGCCATTCCGGGAGGAGAATTGCATCCGCAGGCCGTAGCGCCGGGATTTATGATGTATACCTGCTGGATGATCCGCCATCTGGAAGGAAATCCATGGCTCCAGACAGACCGCTGCGAGGATGAGCGCTATGTGTGGATGCATGATGCAAAGTTTTAATGGTTTTACTATTTTACATTTTAAATATAACAAATAAAAGCGATGAGAGGAGAAACAATAATGGCAAAGATTAAAGTTGGTGTTGCCGGATACGGCACGATCGGACAGCGTCTCGCGGACGGCGTGGCTCTGCAGGGAGATATGGAACTGGTAGGTATCGCAGACCTGGCGCCTACGCTTGCAATTCGCGCGCTTCATGAAAAAGGAATGCCCTATGACCTGTATCTAGTGGACGGCGGAGATAAATCCAGATTTGAAGCGCTGGGCATCCCGGTATCAGGTACCTTCGAGGAACTGATCGACAAAGTGGATATTATGCTGGATTCCTCACCAGGCGGAATCGGTGCAAAGAATAAAGCAATCTACGAGAAGAAGGGCGTAAAGGCAATTTTCCAGGGCGGCGAAGCCAACTCTGTTGCCGATGTATTCTTCCACGGTTATGCAAACTATGAAAAAGGCGTAAACAAAGATTTCCTGAAACTGACCAGCTGCAACACGACAGGCCTGATTCGTTCCGTTGACTGCCTGGACCGCGCATATGGCATCGAGCGCGTGGCAATCACGATTATCCGCCGCGTGGCTGACCCGGGCGATTACCACAGAGGGCTGACCAACGCGCTGCAGATGGACAAAGCGCCCTCCCACCAGGCCCTTGACCTGATGACGATTATGCCCCATGTCAACGCCACCGGTATCCTGGTACATACCCCGGTGACCCACGGACATATCATTACGGTCGTGGCAAAAGGAAAACAGAAGATCACCAAAGCGATGGCGCTGGAAGCATTTGAGAAGCACCCGCGTATCCGCGTCGTGCGCATTGACGACGGATTCCTGGGCAATGCGTCCCTGTTTAAATATGCCCGCGACTTAGGTCATCCCCGGGGGGACATGTATGAGATCGGGCTGTGGGAAGACAGTATCGTGGAGAGCGGCGACGATATCATGTATGCGATCAACATTCCGCAGGAAAGCGTAACTATTCCTGAGACCATGGACGGTATCCGTGCGGCATGCGGTATGCAGACCACGCGCGAGGAAGGAACTGCCAAAACAAACGAATATTTAAAAATCGGTCTTTTCAAAAACCTGAAATAATAACCTCTAAGGGGCGGGGCGTCAAAAAACCCCGCCCCTTATCAGACGGAAGAAAGGAGATATAAGATTCATATGCGTTTTGGAATCCGTACAATTGACGAATTTGATGTGAAAGATAAAACAGTGCTTTGCCGCGTGGACATGAACCAGCCGGTAGACACAAAGACAGGCGTCTTAAAAAGCACGGCCAGGATCAAGGCCTGCGTTCCCACGATCAAAGAGCTTTCTGACCGGGGGGCGAAACTGGTACTTCTGGCCCATCAGGGAAGCGATATTGAATATAAGAATTTTTATACGACTAAACCCCACAGCAAAGTGCTGTCGGAATTTCTCGGAAAGGAAGTTAAATTTATACCCGATGTATGCGGGCCGACTGCCATAGAGGCAATAAAAGCTTTA
>CAJUMT010000002.1 GCA_910587495.1 uncultured Lachnospiraceae bacterium
CTTGCAGGCTGAAAAAGATAAGTTGTTAGAAAAGGTAAATGAGGAAGATCTGAAAGCTCGTATGGCTGCTGAGATTCAAGTAAAGAGAGACGAGTTTGACGATGATGAAGCATATAATGCTGCACTTAAGGATAAAGCAGATGAGATAAAACGAGACGGTAATGCAGATAAGATAATAAAAGATGATATTAAATCCCGCACAAGCCAGGGAGAGATGTCAGATGAAGAATATGAAAAAAAGATTGATGGCATTTTTGAAGAGAAGGTTGCGGCAGCGAAATATGAAGAGATTAAAGATGAATTCCAGGGTCTTGTAAATAAAAAGTATGCTGACGATAAGGCCGCTGCTATTCAAGAAGCTCATGGCAATGGCAAATATGATGAAAAGCTCAGAGATGCAGAAAAAGTGGCAAGAGAAGCCGCTGTTGCGACAGAGAAGGAAAAGGCTAAGTATGACGCTGCGCAGGACGCAAAGATGCTTATCATGCAGGATCGCTTGCAGAGCCGCCTGGACAAAGCTTTTGGTAAAGGCAAAATAAAAGTAGAACTAGATAAGGATAAAGATGGAATTTTATCTTTTAAAACGGTAAACAATGATGGCAGCGACAGTAATGTCAGCTTATCCATCACCGCAGGCAGTAGCGGAGGTGATACACTGAAGCAAATGGGTATCATAGCCGGGGAGTCTAATAAGATCAACCTGAATGGAAGCCTGGATAAGAATAAGGAGGCATTTGGTCTTACAAGCGAAGAACTTGAAGATCTTGTAAAAGATGGCCTTACAATCAACGGCGTAAAGATTGACATTGACAAAGACAGCTCAATCGGCAGTATCCTGTCTAAGATCAACGCCTCCGATGCCGGAGTAAAGGCGACTTACATAGAGTCCACAGGTCAGTTTATGCTGGTGGCGGATGAGATGGGTTCCTGCAGGACGATTGATCTGGGCGATGAAAACAGCCTGGCTTTTAAGATTTTTGGCAGCAAAATTTCAGAGAATTCCCAGGATGGCAAGGACGCGATCATCGACGTCAGCTACGGCAACGGTATGACCGTGACCATGAACCCGTCTTCCAATACTTTTAACCTGGAAGGCCTGACCGTCACAGTCAGCGGCGTGTTTGGCGGTGATTGGAAAGATACTGGAAAAACTGATGCGGATGGAAATAAAATTCAAGAATGGCAAGCCGACACCTCCGAGCGCGTCTCCTTCTCGGCTGCGGCAGACGTGGACGCTGTTACGGAGAAGGTGAAGACTTTCTTCGAGGATTACAACAAGCTTGTCACGGAAGTTTATAATCAGCTTACCACCCGCTCGGACAGCTCCTACGGTCCTCTGACTGACGAGCAGAAAGCGGAGATGAGCGAGACTTCCATTGAAAACTGGGAGACGAAGGCAAAGCAGGGCATCCTGTACAACGACTCCGTGATTCGCGACCTGAACTCTACGCTGGAAGGTTTCCTGACGCAGCTGATGGGCAGCGGGATCAAGTACCAGGATCTGGAGAAGATCGGTATTACCTATGACGAGAGCTGGGGTGGCGGCGCTTCGACCATCGTATTTAACGAGTCAAAATTCCGTTCTGCCATGGAGACAGAGCCGGAACTGGTATCCGATATCTTTACTGGTACTGGCAAGACAGGCGGCGTAGGTCTGGCTAAGACCGTTGAAAATATGTTTACGCCGTATGCGACCCGTATCGCATCCAAGAACCGCGGTTCCGGCAGTGACAAAGGCTCTTACGGTCGCCTGATTGAGGAAGCAGGTTCGGAGAAAGTGCCGACTTCGGTCATGAATAACTTTATCTATGATCAGATTAAAGAGATGAATAAGAAGATTGAGACCTTGCAGGCGCAGTTAAAGACGAAACAGGAGCGTTATATTAAGCAGTTTACCAGTATGGAGACACTGATCAACCAGTATAACAGCCAGTCCAGTTACCTTTCCAATATCTCTGGCTAAGAACAGTAATAAAGTCTAAAACTACAAATAAAAGCGGAACTAAATGCAGAAAGGGATCAAATGAACGGATACAGCCAATACAAAGAAAAAAGCATATACTCCATGTCGGGTCCGGAACTTTTACTGCTCCTGTTCGACGAGGCGATCAAGCGCCTGACGCGTGCGGAACACAGCCTGGAGGACAAAAATTATGACGATTTTGAGGATTGTCTGCAGCGGACGTCCAAGATTGTCCGATATCTGACAGATATCCTGGATATGAGTTATCCGATCAGCCGTGACCTGCGGCGTATTTATGTGTATCTTGTCTATGACATCAGTATTGTCAGCGCCGGAAGAGAGCGCAGAAAGGATGAGATCGGACGTATCCGGCATATCCTTTCTGAGCTGCGGGAAGCCTTTGACGGTGCCAGCAGGCAGGTGAACGATATGCATATTGTAATACCAAGAGAAGTAAGGGGATAAATATATGGCACAGACAAAGCTGGATATGACAAAAGTCATGATTCTCCTTCAGAGACGGCGCAATGTAATCTGGGAAGTCAGCAGGCTGACTTCCCAGTTAGAAGAAGCGATGGCACGGAACGATGAAGTATCCATCGCCATGACGCTGGAAATGCGGGCGGAAGAGATGGCGAAAATTGACGAATGTACGGAAGAAATCTGGCAGTTGGCTGGAGCCGACCAGGAGGCGCGGAGGAAACTGCGCCTCCTGATGACGTCTAAGCCCGAGGAAGCTGCGCCTGAGACGCCAGAGGAAAAAAAGATTTATGAGATCCGGCAGAATACACAGCATCTTCTGGATGAACTGCGCGTCGTAGATGAGAGACTGAACCGGAAAGTGACCGGGGACAGATCATTTTATGGGGCCAAGAGCCGGTGAGAGGAAGCCTGACGTATGAATCAATTATTGCTTGACGGACATTCTCTGGTGGGGATTGTGTCGTCGATTATCCGCCAAACAGAGCTGCATGTGGCTTATAACCGCATGGACTGGGAGAGGATTTACCGTATTGCGGACTACCATAAAGTCGCCAACATTGTCTATCTGGGAATTCTTGGCTACAGAGAATCAGTGCCGCCGAAATGGCAGGAGCGTTTTTTTACGCGTTATCAGGAATCTTTACTGTATGGGGAGCATTATAAAAGCGCCATAAATGAAATGCTTACATGGCTGGATACCCGTAATATTTCCTGTACGGTACTCCTTTCCGAAACTGTGCGCGAACTTTACTCTATTGCGGAAGCGGCGGATACGGCTCCTTTGCAGATCTGTCTGGACGAGAAGAACTATACGCTGGTCAAGGGATATTTAATTGATCTGGGGTATGAGACCTATCAGAATTATGACGGGCAGGGAGAGTGCTTAAAGAGAGAGCAGGGGATTGCGGTTACGCTGTATCATAAGTTCCCGTTCAGAGCCGTCAAATATGCCCGCGGCATGCAGAAGATATTGGAATCCGCCTGTATACGGGAGCCTTACAAATATGTCCGTATGCTGCCGATGGAAAGTGAATTTATCTATCGTATGGCGGCGGCGGCCTATCGTTATGCGACGGACGAGCTGACTATGCGCGAGGTGCTGGATCTGCAGCTTTGCCATCGAGCGTGGAGAGACCAGATCCGCATGGACGTGGTATCTAAGCGTCTGGCAGAATATGAGATAGACGAGCTGGCGGAGAAGATCTTAAGGTTTTCCTATATGTGGTTTGGCGACAGAAAAGACACCTATTATGATCATCTGCCGGAGGATATGTCTCCGTATGATGTGTTGGAAGAGCGTTTGCTGACACGAGGCATGATTAATCATGAGACGGACGAACAGGCTTTGAAGCTGGAAAAATTGGTCAGAAAAGAGCTTGACAAAGAAAGACGCGAAGAGAAGAGACAACAGCGCAAAGAGCGTTCCAAAGAACGGTGGGACCGTTGGATGAGAAAATTAAGATGGGCTTTTCCGGATTTTCATTATATGGCATCCATCTATCCGTCTGTGGAGCGGTTTCCGCCTGCGCTTCCGGTATTTTGGGTGATCCGCGGCGCAAGGCTTCTTGTAAGGGCATTTAAAAGTTAAAGATGAAAAAAGATCCCTGCAATCAGGAAATATTCGATTGCAGGGAATTTTTAAACTTATTCTTCAGTCTTCTCGGCGTTATGCTTATGACTGAATAAAGATTTGAGCTTCAGCACAGAATCCATACTGGGTGCGGAAGCGGTTTTATTGCTTTGCTCCGCTTCGGACAGTTCTTCCCGCAGGATAGAGATCTGCTTAGGCGCATCAATCGCTAAACGAACGCCGTCGCCTGCGCACTCAATGATCGTAATACGGATGTTATCGCCAATGAGAAGGCTTTCATTTTTTTTACGTCGAAGTATCAGCATATTGATCACTCTCCATTTCCAGTGCGCGTATCGGCGATGGACGGAAATGAACGCAGCGCATGGCGGCACTCATAACGGGAATTTTCCAGAATCACCTGGATTCCGCAGCGCGTTTCGGGGTTGATGACCAGAGGACATTTTAAGTTTACTGTATTGTCCAGATAGTCACTGTGTACGACACAGATTGCATAATAGGAGAGATCTCCATGGTCGCCTGTGTTCAGGAAAGAAAGCTCTTCCGGTGTCAGCGCAGGTGCATAATCCGGACAGAGGAAATAAGGATTTACAAGTACAAACCCCACTTCCGGGTTATCCACGGACAGCATCAGGAGCATCGAATCATCTCCCTCGTCGTCAAGGCTCAGAAACAGGTAGCGTTTTAAATCGGGGAAGCCGAACAGGCCGTCGGGAAACAGGATCAGGTTGTCTTCTTCGTATTCCACTACACCATAATCAGTTTCTATCGTCATATATAAGCACTCCTATGTGAATAGATTGATAGCTCCGCCGCGCTGTGGTTCGCGGGGAGGCACATAATTGAAATCACCCAGATATTCAAAATGTAATTCCGGGCGCTGGGTGATGATTGTCATCATCATAGGCGGAAGGTAGGTAAGATCTCCTTTGGCTACTTTCATTTCAAAAGCGCCGCGCTCCGCAGAATAAGTAGAGCGTGTCTCGGCGGATATGCTGCGGGTGTTGACCTGCGCAGGCGCCGCAGCTGCTACATAAGCGGTATCTGCATTGCTTGCTGCCGCAGCCATATTCGCTGCATCTACAACTGTGGACGGATTTGGGTTAGTCTGTGGGGCGGAGGGTTGTGCCTGATGGAAGGCTGCCTGCCGCCTGCTGATATTCTGTCCCTGCGGAGGGGGGGCCGCCTGCTTGGAAAATGTCCGATTAATCTTCGTAATATCCTGAACCGGCACGGAATTTCTGCCGGCGCTGCGGTGAAAAGACATCTGCCGCGCCAGCGCCTTCCTCCTCTCAAGCGCCACAGAATCCGAGCTGACCAGACGGGCATTTTGTGTATAACGAACCATCTGCATGGGTACGGATGTGATTTTTATAAGTTGTTCCATAAAAGCGCCTCCTAATTATCGGCTGTTGTTATTTATCTTACGAAATCGAACAAAGAATTATTCATCAGTTTGGAACCTACCTGAAGGGCAGCGTTGTAAGCGTATTGATTGTTGAACATTTCCAGGATTGATTCATAAGGATCTGCACCCAGGACATTTGTATACTGCTCGGTCAGAGAATCCTGCAGGTCTTTCAACTTCAGGTCGAGATTCCCCAGCAGGTTGTATTTGTTGCCCAGGTCGGAGTAAAAAGTACTGGTTGTATGCCCGGTTTCCGGGATTTTTGAGAGTACCTCCCCCAGACGGTCGAACATGTCGGAGTCTGTCCCGTCCAGGAAATCATTGACTTCCCATACCGCCTTGGCAGTCAGTCCTAAGGGGCCGTCGGACAGTTTTTCCATAATATAGTCCATATCGATCTTGTTCTGGCTGCCGGGAGCCTGAGAGGAAATCATGGCGTCGGACGTGATGCCCGTCAGTACATTCATGCCTCCGGTGTAAGTATCAAGAAGCGTATCCCGGTCGCGGATATCTCCGTAACCTAAATCCATAAGGCCGCGCTCGGACATGGCACGGATTAAATCCGCTTCTGTGCCGGTGCTTTCAGCAGTATTAAACTCGAACTTATACCCCCCGTCGGTTTGCCTGGTAAGATCCATAACGAAAGTTTTCGGCGATGTATCTCCCGGGAAAGTATGGTTATAGGTCAGTGTCTTGCCGTCCGAACTCAGCGCAAAAGGCGGGGTGGATATATCGTTGCCGCCGTAGACATAATAATCCTGATACTGTGCATTCAGGTCGTTGACCATTGTGTGTTCATACTGGAGCAGCGCGTCGCGGATCGTCGCGTCCGCGTAGTCTGTGGTCGTCGCGTTTCTTGCGTGAAGGACTTCTTTCTGTACTTTGTTGACAAGCGTACTGTGGATATCACGCACGCCTAATTCCTGCTGGTAGAGGCGGTTCTTCACATCCTCGATCAGGTTGTCTTTGCTTAAAATCTCCAGATACTGATCGTCGATTTCCTTGCCTCTGTAGTAGGAAAGAGGGCTTTCCGCGGCGGATTCATAGGCCTTTTGGCTGGAAATCTTGTTAAAGGATTTGTTCAGGTTCGCGTGTACAGTGTTCACCTGGCTTGTATAGTTTCTATATGTGGATGCATTGGTTACTCGCATAATGAAAGGACCTCCTGTCTAAACTCTAATCATTTATCTTCCGCAGACGCCGGTGCTGTTAATGAGGACATTCAGCACTTCGTCCAGAGCCGTCATCAGACGGGACGACGCGTTGTAAGCCGCCTGGTACATCATCATATTGGACGCTTCTTCATCCAGGCTGACGCCGGATACGGAATCCCTGGAATTTTGAACCGCGTTCAATACAGTCACATTATTTTTTAAGAGGTATGTATTGCTGTAAGAATCATTGGCCAGTGTTGTGGATATATTGTTCATAAAATCCGCGAACGTATTATCCTTAAGATCCGGATTTGCAGACCCCATGGAGGTGGTTCCGGTGGTCGTATTGCTGAAAGGATAGGTGGTGACCATGGCTTCCATCATGTTCAGCAAAGTATCGGTAGGATTCTCGCCTGCGGTGCTGACGCCGACCGTGCCGTTGACCCAGTTGACATTAAGGCCGATGTTGCCGGCGGTGATGTCGTCACGGCTATTGTCGCCTTTATTGGCCAGCAGATACCAGTCCTGTTTTTTGGTGGCCGGGTCGGGATCATTGCTGGTGCCGTAAATATTGATATTATTCATGACGTCAGCAAATCCCTTTGCGAGCTTATCGAGTTCCTGCCTGTAATATTCGTATCCCCGGATATCATTATTGTCATTGACATTGGCAAGGTTTTTGCCGTTGTTTTTCCAGAGCATATCCAGGCTGGCCTGGATGGAACCGCTGGTAAGCTCCATAAAAGTGCCGGCTACTGCCTGGCCTTTATCGGTAGCAGTACCTTCGATTCCGCCGCCTGCTTTCGGGCTGAGCGTCAAAATTTCCTGCTGTTCTCCCGCATCCGCCAGGTTCTTTTTGCTTCCTGTGAATGTGATGGAGAAGTTATCCGGATAAGGCACGCCTTTGGCCGGGTCGGTGGTCGTCAGGGACAATTGCCCGTAATTTTCACTTCCGGTTCCTTCTGTTCCTTCCACCAGCGTAAGCTTGTGGCTCTGGCCGTTTTCATCCGTGTAAAGCATCTCTATCCGCAGGTCGTCCGGCCATTCTTTCCTGCCGAGGGGGTTGCCGTTTGAGTCCAGGTAAAATTCTTCTCCAGGAGCCGCTCCCGGGGTGGCATCATGTTCCGTACCGTTTGCTACGCCGTCATGGGCTCTATCTTTATAATAAGTAACCTCAATGGGAATATAGCTGGACAGCTCATCTATCAGCAGATTCCGCTCATCCATCAGTTCCAGGCTCTGCTGGCCTAAGATCTGGTTCTGTTTGATCTGGCGGTTCAGATTTCCGATCTGCATGAGCATATCGTTGACTTCCTGGATCGCGCCGTTTTCCGTCGTGTTTCTGCCGTCTAACTTGGTATACTCTACCCGTTCCGCTTCGGTAAGCTGCCGGTCCGCGTCATTTAAGAGGTTCGTCAGCGCTTTCATTTTGTTGCGCAGTTCCGCTTCATAGATGGCGTCGCCGGCTTTAGAGTTGTCATGCATGGCGATCAGCACATTATGAATATCCTTAAACGCACTGTGGATACCGGTGATGTTGGATTCGTCAAAAACCTTAGACAGCTGATCCAGGGAAGACTGTATGGAATCCGTGTATCCTGATTTCTGCATCTGGTGGCGGTATTGGGCATCCAGATATGGGTCGCGGATCTGCGTGACCTTATCCATGCTGACGCCAAAGCCGACGATTATTTCGGATCCGTTCATATAATTGGAAACAGGGGTTCTGTAATTAATGCTGGATGTCTCAAGCGACTGCCTGGTATAGCCAGGAGTATTCATGTTGGACAGATTCTGCCCGATGATATCCAACCGCTTCTGGTTTGCCTGCAAAGCGGAAAGCGCAGTTGAGAAACCGGCGAAAGTTGCTCTTACCATATATGTGATTCCTCCAAAAATAAGTATATGACGGCAAAAAGCCCGCCGGGACTGATACCGCCGTCTGTCAATTGTAAGTGTCTGTTGGTTCTGCTTCTATATTAAACATATCGGTCGCCGATCCTGGAATGAGGCGCGGCGGCCGGTTTTTGTTTTCCGTCATGGGTATAAGCGGCGCTCTGCAAGGTGAACAGCTCCAGCTCGCGGAGTCTTACTTTAAGAATCTGCTCAGATGCCTCCCTGGCCTTTTGCAGTCGATCGAGTTTAAATTCCAGCTCTTCAAATGCAGGGGTGAGCGCCTTCCTTTGCTCGGGAGCGGCAGCTTCTAAGATCTGCCGCAGCGTAAGACCGTCCCATCCAAGGGACGCCTGCTGCTTGATCCGGTGCTGTTCCAATCCCCGAAGTTTTAAAAGGAGCGCCTGTTCTTTCTGAATATAGCCGTCCAACAGTTCATGACGCTTGTTGGATGCGGCTTCGGTCTTTTTATCCTCCACCAGGGCAATTTCACCGGCTACGGCGGACAGATCCTGGATGATCAAGATATAATCATGTAAAGGTTCTTGTGTCGTCTGATTCATAGAAAATCAATATACTCCCTTCAGTATATGGTCAGTTTAATCCTAAAAGCCGTCCGGCGATCTTTCCGGAATCCGGCTGGTAGGTCCCGTCTGCAACCTGGCGGCTAAGCTCCTGAACCCGTTCCGGACCTGCGCCCCGGCTCACCTGGGAGGCGGCGCTTTTTGCCAATATGCGGGCAAAACTGTCCTCCCCGTCCTGGCCGCTGCGCGGCCCGTTGATCGTTACCGTATCGTAATTACCTTTTGCTTTTCCGGACTGTGGCGCGCGTCTGCGCTGTGTAGAAACCGGTGTGCGGTAAGTGGTATCTATTGTCTGGAATTTAATGTTCATACAAAAGCCTCCTTTCTACCTTGAAGAGTACAGGTGTTTTCTTCTTCTGGTATTACAAATCTATCTTTGTTAGTATCTATCGGCATTTTTCGCGGAAAGATAAGTTGTTCATTCGTATTTTCCCAAAATTTCACGGTGAATATTCAAAATGCAGCCTTGCATCCCATGAGAAAAAATGCTAATATAAATCTGGAATACGCCGATATATAGACGGTAAGTAATGAATTTTTATGCAGGCGGCAGCTGGAGGATATATGGCGAACATTTTACAGGTAACGACTCCTAATCTGAATACGGATAACCGGAATATACAAAGCCCGACGGACCCGAAGCATGCGGCGGACCCCACCGTCCGTAATCCTGCGGATCCTAACCGCGTAGTCCGCGCGGATAACAGGGATGGTCAGCAGACAGGGAACACCACCCAGGATGATCTGCTCTCCGTGATCAATTATGAGAGTAATTACGGCGCTTTTGTCAAGAGTCTGGGTGAGAATTCTGATCTGGCTACTGCCCTTGAGAGCCTGTTGTTCGGCGATATGGCGGGGCTTTTGGAAGCCGGGCAGGATGTGGGCGCGCTGGTAGATCAGTTCCTCATGACGCTTCGTATGGATTCGCCCCAGGAGCTTTTTGATTTTCTTCAGGGTCAGCAGGACCTGCAGGCGCGGTTTACAGGAGATTTTTTTAATCAGCTTCGTTATATGCTGACACAGGATACGTCAGCCAGTTTTAAAGAAGCGGCCCTTGCCTTTTTAAAAGGATATAATAATTATACTTCCGGCGGGCATCTTTTACAGCAGCTTCATTCTCTTATGGACGATATTGAACAGCTGCTGCAGCGCTCTTTCAGGGAAGAGTTCAGGGAGATGGCCGATGCGATGAACTGGGAGGCGGCCAATGGGGATACGGCGCAGAACGCGTCCCTGATCAGCGGAAGGATGATTCCTTTCTTATCTAAATACATATCAGCCACACATGATTACGGTCCCATTCGGGATGCTACCATGCTCTTGATTTTTAATGCGGTTCGCTATCAGGACGGAGAAAAAGGGATTCTGGAGCGGCTTTTGGAACGTCTGGCGGACAGCCGGGATTTTGAGAGAATGTTCAAAGGCGACGCGCAGGAGAGTTTTGCGAAGCTTTTGGACGGCGGTCCTTCCACAGCGCAGCGTGCCGTGATGAAAGATTTTGCCGACAGTTTGTCAGGACTTCTTTTAAGGGGCGCCAACGGGCAGGCCGGCCTGGAAAATGTGCAGCAGTTTTATACGATCATGAACGGCATGCTTTTGAATGAAAGCGTGTATATGCCGCTTCTTCATTTTATTATTCCTTTTCAGCTAGAGGGGAATAATGTAGTATCAGAGATGTGGGTTGATCCGGATGCCAGAAAGGACAAGGAAGACGGAGGCAGACAGGTCAAGCTGTTTTTAAAATTTGACGTCCAGGGACTGGGAAAGTTTGAAATGGTCATGATGCTGCAGGACAGGGAGTCCAAGATGCAGCTTTACGTTCCTTCTGCCCTGAGGAAACAGAACAAAAAGATCCAAACGGACGTATCGGAGATACTGAAGAAAAATGGCCTGAGGCTCAGCCAGCTCTCTATATATGAACGGATACGAGACCGGAGGATAGACGAAGTCTTTCCGGAAATCCGGGAGAAGGAGAAAACGATCAATGTCAGAATTTGATGAACTGATGCGGCAGAAAGCCGTAGCGCTGAAATATAATCCGGACAAAAACGGGGCGCCAGTCATCGTGGCTTCCGGTATGGGATATCTGGCGGAGAAGATTACGGAGACCGCTATGGAAGCGGGCGTTCCTGTTTATGAGGATGATTCTTTGGCAACACTCTTAACTCAGTTAAAGTTAGGGGCGGAGATTCCCCGGGAATTGTACCAGGCGATCGTAGATATATATATATATTTCATAGGATATGTACCCGGTCAGGAAGCGCAGGCGGAGAGCGAACCTGCACAGGAGCCGGAGAATATGGCGGAGGAACCGCCGGTTATAGAGCTTGAAGAAGAAAAGACGGCGCCGGAAGAACTGTAGCATATAAAGATGCATCACAGGTATCCGGCAGTCATATATATGTCCAAAGGAAAAAAGGAGCAAAATACATATGACATCAGCAACAACGGCTGTTTCGCTGAGCCAGGCGCAGCAGGTACAGCAAAAACAGCAGTCTAAGCCGGAGGGAGTATCCGGCCTTTTCAAGTCCCTGTTTGACGGGGCCAAAAGCAGTACATCAGAAAGCATGGATGCCATTTTTGAGGAGGCGGCGTCTATATACGGGATTTCGTCCGGTTTGCTTAAAGCAGTAGCCAGGGCAGAGTCAAATTTTAATCCTCAGGCGGTATCTCATGCAGGCGCTTTGGGCGTTATGCAGCTTATGCCGTCCACAGCCAGCGCCTTGGGTGTTTCGGATCCTTTTAACGCAAGGCAGAATATCATGGGCGGGGCGAAGTATTTGAAAACACAGCTGGAGCGCTTCGGCGGAAATATAAGTCTGGCGCTGGCCGCTTACAATGCCGGACCTGGCAGCGTGGAAAAATACGGCGGCGTTCCGCCTTACGCGGAGACGCAGAATTATGTAAAAAAAGTGATTTCTTATATGGATGACGCATCCCTTCAGGCGAATACGACAGTGCGAACGGAGGTGCCTAGTGCGGGCTATGAATCGGCTTCTATAAACAATATGTCGGACAGTACGGCTTCCAACGGATACCTGGATGGGCTTTATACTGCCCTGAAAGCGTTTGGGGGCATGGGAAGCCTGGGCGGCAATCCGGCGGCGGTAGGCAGCTTTCCAGGCGGCAGCGAGGATACTTCCCTTATGGGTTCGTCCCTGGGAGGTGTCGGCGGGCTGGGGATGCTGGGAAGCCTGGGTTCCTCTGCGCTTGGGTTGCTTGGGAATACGTCCGGCGCATCGGCGCTTGGAAGCTACGGTACTTCTGCTTTGGCCGGACTGGGCGGCTCGTATGGTTCGTCCGCGTTGACAGGTACGGGAAGCCTTTATGGCATGTCTTCTGTCTATGGCTCGTCTTCGGATCTGTTGAATCTGCTTTTTGACAATGTCACCCAAAGCGAAGACGGGGAGACGATATCAATGGATAAAAAGAGTTTTTATAATCTGGTGGAACTGCTGCGCATGCAGATGATGATGCGTGCCGGCAGTCAGACCGGTTCTGCTATCGTATGAGAATAAGCGTGAGGGGGATATACATATGACATTAAAAGATTGTGACAACTGTCTGGTCTATGGTTCGGATAAGAGACCGCTAGCCAGAGCCAGGGTTGTACAGTTGGGAGAGGACGAGATTCAGCTTTTTTTCAGCAGTTATAAACTGCGCAATGCCAGGCTTCGGACAATTGTGGATTTTTATGACGGACAGCAGGGTTTAGTCCGTAGTTTATGTGAGCTTGTGCTGAAAAAGAATCAGTCGCCTAACAGGATCATTGAACCGTGGATGGCAGACGGGACTATATTGAAGGTTTACGACGTACTCCAGAGGCAGAAAGACTTGCGGGTGAAAGTACATATTAACCTGGAGTGTATAACGCCGCAGGGCTATCGCTTTACAGGAATTATACAAAACATCAGTGCGGGCGGCGTATTTCTGGCGGCGGACCAGAAAATGAATCCGGGACAGCTTATTTCGTTCAGACATGCATTCAAAGAAGAACCTGTCGAGTTCAGTGTCAGAGTAATTCGAAGACAGGAGATACTGGCGCAGGGCGGCTATGGCTATGGCTGCCAGTTTGTAGATCTCTCTTCCAGAGACGAATCTGATATTCGGAAGTTTGTCTATAATAAACAGATCGAAAAGCAGTTGAAAAGAAAAACAAGGAATCAGGGGATATCATGAAGATAAATCTGGTCATGATCGTGAAAAACGAAGCCCGTTCTTTAAAAAAATGCCTGCAGGCCGCGAAGCCTCTGGTTGACAGGATATTGATTACAGATACAGGGTCTACAGATAAGACTGTGGAAATTGCAGATATGATGGGGGCGGCGGTCAGCGAGTTCACCTGGGTGGACGACTTTTCCGCCGCCCGTAATTTTGCCCTGGATCAGTCGGACGCGGACTGGAATCTGGTGCTGGATGCGGATGAATACTTGAGGCCTTTCGACCGAAAAAGGCTGGAAAAACTTCTGTCCGCTAAAGAAGGGCTGTGGTATGGGGGAATTACCAGGTATGATTCCTACAGAGATGAAAACGGAATCAGCGTAAGTACTTCCATCCTTCCCCGTCTGCTTCCCGGCGGCGTCCGTTATGCAGGACGTATTCACGAACAGCCTATGGGCGACTATCCTTGCTATGCCCTTCCGTTGTCGGCGGACCATGACGGCTATCTGTATGAGGATAAAGGGGAACGCAACCTGGCTTACCTTAAGAAAACGGTAAGAGAAGAGCCGCAGGACCCATACTATCAGTTTCAGCTTGCGTCCACCCTTAGGAATTTAAAAAGGACGGAAGAAAGCCTGCCGTATTTTCGCGAATTTTACCGCCTTTCAAGTCGGCTGGAAGCTTATCGTGTAAACGGCGTAGTGTTGTATTTATATACGCTTCTGGATGTGGGGACGGTAGCCTGCCTGGATGAAGCGTTTCGGGTGATCGAGCAGGAAGAGCCGCATTTGGGCGGTTTTGCAGATTTTTGCTTTGTGTGCGGACTTTTTTATATGAAGCTGGTGCTTTCGGATGTGACGCGCTATGTGGGTCTTTTGCCGAATATTGAGCGCTGCTATTTAAAGTGTCTTGAGATAGGGGAACGTCCCGAAGCCGGCGGCGTCGTGGGTACAGGCTCTTTTAAGGCGGCGTATAATCTGGGGACCTGGTATGAAGTGTCAGGGCAGGAGGCGCTTGCAAAAGAATATTATCAAAAAGCTGCCAGGGAAGGGTACGCTCCGGCGGCAGAGCGTTTGAAGGTAAGGAAATAGGTTCGGCGCTTATTTTTTCCATAAAAAGGACGATATATTAGAATAGCAGGACTGTGTGATTCCTGCCAAGTAAACAGGTATTCTGATACCAGAAAGGAGATCATGTATGACAACAAGTTCTATATCCGGTTATAATTCTTTACTGGATTACCAAAGCTGGGTTGACAGCGCGAATTCCAGGACGGAATCTATGCGGGATAAGATCGATTCAACTTCTTCCACAAGCAGTACCAGCAGCAATAAGAATACGAGCAGTTCCAGCAGTGTGGATACTTCCAGCTCCTCTGTATTTCTGATGAATTATCAGATGTCTCTGACGGACTTAGAAGCTGCGTCCTCTAAGCTTCGCCTCGGCGAAAAGGACAATGTGTTCTCAAACTATGAGAGCGCACTTAGCAAGCTTTCCAAAGCTTCCACAGATGAAGAAAGAGAGACGGCGCAGGCCGCGGTGGACAAGGCGAAAGAAGATATCGTGACAGCGATGAATGATTTCGCGGATAAGTATAATAAAACCTTATCCTTCCTTGAGAGTAACGAGAGCCGCAGCGCAACCGTTTCCAGTCAGCTTTCTTCCATGAAGAGTGCGGTGATGACCAATAACGCTCTGAAGACAGTCGGCATGGGAATGGACGTATATGGTAAGATTCATGTGGATGAAAAAGAGCTGAATAAAGCTTTAGACGAAACTTATGTCCATGTGAAAGAAACCATGGGCGGACAGTTTGGCATCGCAGAGCGGGTTGGCTCCAAAGCTACTTCCGTATTGGATTCTTCTGTTGACAGGGTTTTGGGCAATTCCAAATCTTCATCCGGAAGCGCAGACAGCACGGACGGAACCGGCAAGAGCAGCAGCTCCGGATCAAAGAGCAAATCTTCTGCTTTAGAGAGTGCATCCATGCCTGATTCGCTTACATCTTTCTACAACTTTGCAAGATCGGGCGCATTTAACTTAAGCAACTACTATGCAGTAGGCATGCTGCTGAACACAGTAGGTTAGACAAAAACACCAGGAAGCAGACGGTTTTTCTTCTGGCCGCCTGCTTCCGGATTTATAATAAAGAGTATGGAAAGTTATGGTTGTACGGCCCACAACGGGGCGCCGTCGTCATAGCTTTTTTTCAGTTCTGATAAAAGCTGCTCTAAATCCCATTCCTGCATACAGTTTTCATAATTGGCCGGGTCTGCGATACGGATGTTGCCGTCGTCTAAAATTTTGGTAAACAATACAAAATGTCCCCCCTGCGTCAGAGATCCCCGTCCCATCAAGGCGACCAGGATATGGCCGGAAGATAAAAGCTCTTCTGCATGCTCCCGGGAGTAATCGGTCACGCTTGTTACGTCAAGGCCGTGGGCTTCCAGAGCATCCGGAATCAGGGCATGGTAAGAACCGCCGTGGAGGGCATAATAGCCGTTGTCCGCAGACCACTGCGCCATCTCTACCGGCGTGACAGAGGTTTCTGTAAAGCTATTAATCAGCATGGCTACTGCCGCAGGCCCACAGCCGTATTTACTCATACGGTCGTAGCCGCCGTACAAAAAGCCGCGCCATCTGCTGTCTCCCTGATTGTAGTAAAGCATGGGTCCGCAGCCGGTGTCCAGCATGACGATATAAGCGGAATCCAATGTGGGCGCGTCTTCATAATCCAGCTCGGACACGTCGCCGAGCCGGGCAGATTCTTCTATGTAAGGGATGTCTTCGCCGGTATCCGGAATTGATTCTGCCAGAGGCGTCGGTTCGTCAGAAAGAGAAACGTCTGCCATTTGCATACTTTTGCCGCCTGGGTCTGACTGGGATGTAGCAAGCCTGTCAAAGCAGGTATCCGCAAAAGAAGAGACATGTTCCGATATATATGCTTTTGCAGATCTGGCTGTGAGCAGGACGTCTTCCGGTGTAAATGGACGGTACATAACATATAAGCTGATCAGGATTGTGGCTGTGCAGACAAAAATTCCTGCATATAAAAGTCCGGAAAATAATTTATTATTTCGCATAGTATTAATATTTCTATATGGGATTATTTTTTGTTTCATTATATCAATTCGTATTTTGCGTGTAAAGTCCCTATTTTAAGGGAAATAATCTCCTGCCGCATTATTTTTTTATTAACAATGCCGATAATGATAGTATGATTATGGCGTCCTTTATGTCCGGTCGGACAGGCTAAGGTCCGCCTGGAAAATGAAAGAAGGAAGCAAAAAGCGATGAAAAGATATCTGAAAACAAAGGCAAAAGAATATATTTTTCTTCTGGAGAAAGCCCACGCCGCCCTTCGGGAGCTTTTAGAGCGCCGGGATACAGCCACAGTGCTGGACGTGCTGGAACAGTGCCAGGATGCGGCTATTGAAATGGGGACGATGATCGAGAAAGCGGAGGGAGAAGGACATGAGACGGTTAAACTGTTAGAAGAGTACTGTGAAATGGTCTATCAGATTTACACAGTGGCATCCCAAAATCAGCCGTTACATCCGGATAAAGTATATAAACAGTTAAAAAAGTACACAACCCAGATGAAAAACAGTATCCAAAGCAGCGTTCAGGAGCGCATCGAAGCCGTGTTCCTTCCTTATAAAGCTTCTATGTGGGATTCTTTAGAAAGTGTCTGGATGGCGGCAAAGGCAGACGCTCGGTGCGACGTTTATGTGGTCCCGATCCCTTACTTTGACCGAAATCCGGACGGAAGCGTCAAAGAAATGCATTATGAAGGAAATCAGTTTCCGGAATATGTGCCGATTATGCATTATGAAGCCTACGACTTTGAAAAGCGCCGACCGGATCTGGTATTTATTCATAACCCTTATGACGAGTGTAATTATGTGACCAGTGTACATCCGTTTTTTTACTCGTCCAATCTTAAGCAATACGCGGAATTATTAGTATATATTCCTTATTATTCTACGTCAGGAGGCATGAGTGAGGCCCAATCCCAGTGTCCGGCTTACTATTATGCCGATTATATTATTATGCAGGCAGAAAAGTACCGAAAATTTTTTGACGCTGCTCTGCCGCAGGAAAAGCTAAGACCTCTTGGCTCTCCCAAATTCGACCGGATTATCCGGCTATGCCAGAACCCGCCCAAGCCTCCCAGGGACTGGGCAGAGAAGATGGCGGGAAAGAAAGTCTATTTCTATAATACCAGTATCAACGGCATGCTGGCAAATACAAAAAAAATTCTCAAAAAAATGGAATATGTGTTCCATTGCTTTGAGGACAGAGAGGACGCCTGCCTTCTGTGGAGACCCCATCCCCTTCTTCCATCCACTTTTGCTTCCATGCGGTCGGAGTATCAGCCTGTCTATGAGAATTTGAAACAGTATTTTATAGAACAGCATGTGGGAATTTACGACGACACGCCGGATATGACGGAGACCATCGCTTTTTGCGACGCTTATATCGGCGATGCGGCCACTTCCGTGACTTCTATCTTCGGGATTGCGGGCAAGCCGCTGTTTATATTAAATAATGATTTGAACAGCGTGCCTGCGGACGATGACTGGAGAGGGCAGGTGATCCGGGGATTCTCGGGATATGACCTTTTTAACGATGAGACCTGGATGATCGTCCAGGGAAATAAGCTGTACCGTTCTAAAGGCAGGGAGTATTCCTATCATTATTTCTGTGACTTGTCTTCCTATGCTTATGGAAATTATTACGGGCCTATGGCGTTTATTGGTAAAAAGCGATATATCTGTCCGATTAACGCCCAGGATCTTGTGGAACTGGATGAAACAGGCATAAAAAGACGTATTCCGCTGAAGCCGTGTGTGGAACAGACAGGCGCTTTTTATTCGATGCTTCCGGCGGACGCATATATCTTTTTGCTGCCCAATCATTATCCTGCTATTGTGCGGTATGATACGGCAAAGGATGAGTTGACCTATTATGATACAAATCTGGACGTATTTACAGGAATCGTGAAAGGAGAGCGGTGTACGGGCGGCGTCTGCGTACAGAGAGGGAAGCTTTACATGGCTTCTCCTTCAGACCGGCGCGTACTCTCCATGGATGTTGTCACCGGAGCGCAGGAAGTACTGACCGTACCCGGCGAGGCTCCGGGCGGATGGATGATACTGTCAGCGCTGCCGGATGACAGCGAGATCTGGCTGCTGCCTTATACCGGAAATACAGTCACCCGCTGGAATCCTGTAACCGGGGAGGTCAGGGAATACGGGAACCTGCCGGAAGGCTTTGTCTGCAGACATCCCGCGCATAACTATTTATGTATGGAACGATCTTTTAACAGTGCGGTGCCTCATGGAAAGTATCTGTACCTTTCCCCTAACTGGGGCAATATGTATGTCCGTCTGGATACAGAGACGGGTGAGACGACCGAGTGGAAACCGCCGGTGGATACGCCCGGCCAGGAAAAGAACGGATATTATGCTTCCTGGGCTAAAGGGGCGCTGGGGTATCTGCTGGATCCGGAGACGAACCAAATTATGGAATATCTGCTCTTCACGTTTTACGACCGGAAAACCTATCAGGTGGATTTTGACCGGAATATCTGCACAGAGCTTCCGGTAACTTTTGATCGAGAAGAATTAAAGGCGCATGAGCCGGGCTTTTGGGAGGAGTCTCAGTGGCTTCAGTATTCCTGTAATGAGAACGCCTTTAATTCCCTTCCGGACTTCCTGGACGGGAAGATCGCAGGAGCTGCTTTCGATAAAGAACGCCAGATCCGGGCATTTTCTGAGATCGCCGCGAACCCGGACGGAACGAGCGGGGAGAAAATATATGAATTTGCGCGCAGGGAGCTGGAGAACTGATAAAAGACGTTGCGTATGGGAGGCTTAAGAAGCGTTTGCCGGACGGCTTGCAAACAGAATGGGGTTATGGTAGAGTAGAGGCATATAACCGGCGGGTTTCCCTAAAATGCCGGAAGCGGTAAGAGGTGCAGTTATGCCGAAAGAATTTAATGTGACAGGCCTGTGTATTCCGGAAAAAAACTATATGGTGGATATCAGCGGCAGGATTGATATCATTGTCCAAAATTATATCAGCAAAGGAAAATATTTTACTATAAACAGAGCGAGACAGTATGGAAAAACAACCACCTTGTATTTGCTGGAACAGCGTTTAAAAGACCAGTATATGGTCATAAGGCTGAGCTTTGAAGCGGCGGACGAGATGTTTGCGTCTTTGTATGCCCTGACGGTTGGACTGGTCCGCAAGATCGGGCGCATATTAAAAATGCAGGGTGCAAATGCTTCCCTTGTGGAAGAATGGGAGCTGCCCGTCTCAAAGCTGTTTCCCTTAGACGATCTGGGTGAGAAAATTACGGCTCTTTGCAGGTGTTCCGGTAAAGAGATTGTATTGATCGTTGACGAAGTAGATAAAAGCTCTGATAATCAGATATTTCTTTCGTTTTTAGGACTTTTGCGGAATAAATACCTGGAACAGCAACAGGGGAACGACTGCACATTTACCTCGGTTATTCTTGCAGGGGTATATGACATAAAAAATCTAAAGTTAAAGCTGCGTTCGGATCAGGAAATAAAGTATAACAGTCCATGGAATATAGCGGCGGATTTTACAGTAAATATGAGTTTTATGCCGGAAGAAATTGCGGGGATGCTTCAGGCATATCAACAGGACGCTCATACGGGAATGGATATAGAAACCATGAGCCGTCTGATTTACGCATATACATCAGGATATCCTTATCTGGTGTCCTGGTTGTGCAAAACGATGGATGAACAGATCCCGAAAAAAGACGGATTCGGCACAAAAGCAGCCGCATGGACGAAAGAAGGGCTGACAGAAGCTGTAAAAGAGCTGCTCGCAAAACCAGGTATACTGTTTGACGATATGACAAAAAAACTGAACGATTTTCCAGAGCTTAAAAAGATGCTTTATATAATTTTATTCAAGGGCGGAAAGATTCCTTATAATCCGGACATTTATGAGATCCAGGTGGGATTTATGTTCGGTTTTTTGAAAGATGATAAGCGTACTGTGGCAGTATCCAACCGGATCTTTGAGACCAGGATGTATGATTTGTTCTTATCGGAAGAGGTGCTGGAAAGCCGGATTTATAAAGCGGCTGTGCTGGATAAAAATCAGTTTATCCATGACGGGCGGCTTAATATGGAGCATGTACTCAGAAAATTTACGGAGGCTTTTAACGACATTTATGCAGATGCAGATCAGAAATTTATAGAAGAAAATGGCCGCCGGTTTTTCCTGTTATATTTAAAACCGATTATTAACGGTACAGGAAATTATTATATTGAAGCCAGGACGCGGGATATGCGCAGAACAGATGTGATCGTGGATTATCATGGAGAGCAGTATGTCTGCGAATTAAAAACCTGGCATGGAAATGAGTATAACAGACGTGCCGAGAAGCAATTAATCGGTTATTTGGATGATTATCATCTGTCAACCGGCTATCTCGTCAGTTTCAATTTTAATAAGAATAAACAGGTTGGCGTGAAAAGACTTCATATTGACGGAAGAACGATCATTGAAGCAGTAGTGTGAAAGGCAGGATGAAGAAAATGAAAATATGGGCGCACAGGGGATGCAGTCAGATGTATCCAGAAAATACGCTGCTTGCTTTTGAAAAAGCGGCTGCGATCCAGGGACTTACAGGAATTGAACTGGATATCCAGCTTACCCGTGACGGTCGTATGGCAGTATGCCATGACGAGCGTGTAGACCGGACCACAGACGGGACGGGGGAGCTTAGGAGTTATAACATGGCAGAGCTAAAGCTGCTTGCTATTGACGCAGGGAATGGCAGGCAGGAACGGATTCCGGAGATCGACGAGGTGCTGGATCTTCTGGAAGCCAGGCTGAAAAGCGGCATGAAACTTAATATAGAGCTTAAAAACAGCATGATCCCCTATGAAGGAATGGAACAGAAGATCATTGACCTGGTACACAGGCGCGGGCTGGAAAAAAGTATCGTATATTCCTCTTTCAGCGCTCTATCGCTGGAACGGATCAGGGAGATTGACTCCCGGGCAGAAATCGGGATGCTGGACACGAAAGTGTCCGACTGCCTGTACAAATTAAGGGGAGGCTGCGGGGCGGACGCGCTTCATCCTTTCTGGCGCGGCATGGATCTGCCGAAAGAAAGGATAGAAGGCTATACTGTGCGGGCATGGTTTGCGGGGCATCTGTACCCAGAGAAACCTACAGGGGGAATCCTTGACCTGGCGGCGCTGGAAGCGCAGGGAATTACGGATGTATTTTTGAATGAGCCGGAAAGGTATCTGTGATTTTCATCTCAGATACCTGCCGTCCTAAATTTATATTTTTACCAAAGCGCTACAGGTACTTTATCTTCTCCTAACAGAACCGCCTGTATACTTTCTATATCCATGTACTGATCCAGGCCGATTACATGGACTGCTTCCTTTCTGGCAAGGTCATGTTTGCCGCTCATCCCCCCGGTCCGGCATTCCAGTTCTTTTCCGTCTTTATCAAGAAAACCGCTGCATTCTACTTCCTGAATGTAGATGTCGTCCTTTCCCACATACAGTTCTTCCTGCAGCCGGTTCAGATCATCCAGGTCAAATGCAAGGGATAACGACAGCGGGGACAATTCCACTCTTTTCACTGTGACAGGCACGCCGGACAGGTCTATCTTTTGGCCGGGCTCATAGCACTTTGTCTCAAGTTTAGTATCTTCTCCAAGGGGAATAGAAAGTTCCCAATCCCCGCGGATGCTGTGGGGAACCGTATCTCCGTTTTCATAAGTGTAATAGCTATATTCGGTAAATCTTAAAGTGGCTGAATCTGATGTCCATGCCTGGTTCATAGATTTTATGGCCTTTATTTCATAATATCCCTGGCGGGACAATTCTGCATAGGCCGGCGTATCCGGGGTAAATCCTGCGGAAATATTACTGAATTCATGGTTATCTTCTGTCTGCATCCACGGTGTCCCATCATATGCGCCGTTTGCATCGGGATTATCAAACATTCCGTTTCCGTCAATCACAGCCTCGTCTGATTGAATCTCCAGAAGAATATACAAAATATTTTTGTCCTGTACAGTCTGTTTTGCCGTAATTGTAATGCCTGCGTCTGTAGCAGATACCGTCTGCTCTCTTGCAGTTCCTTCCATGGTCATGGCATCCTGTTCTTCCTTAGAAGGATTTCCAAAATTTTCTACCGCCTTTTTATTCCAGGTAAATAATCCAGAGGCAACAGCAGTAGTTCCCACAAGCGCCGCCAGCGCTGCTGCTAAGACCATGATCCGCCTGCTTCTTATTTTTTTCATCTTTATTTCCTCCTTGTCTACAGTTGTGCCCGAAAGCCCTGCAAGTATATGTTCTACCCGTTCTTTACAGGTATCCGGCAGATCCCAGGACTCGCTTTCTGCTTTTTTCCTGACCCATTGGTCTGTCTTTCTGAAATTTTCTTTCATAAATGTTATTCGCCCTCCCATGCGGTTTTCAGCTTTTTTCTTGCTCTGTTCAGCCTGGACTTAACCGTCCCTTCCGACAATCTCAACATATGGGCGATCTCCCGGGTGCAAAACCCATCATAATAATACAAGATCACCACCTGTCGAAATTCCCTAGGAAGTTCCATGACCAGATACCAAAGCTCCTTATGCTCCCCTGGCGAAGCCTGCTCATACTTGCCCATATCGCCCGGCAGTTCCAGCCTGCTCCTGCCTGATAGCATGGTACGCGATACATTGGCCAAAATCGACATAATCCATGCCCGGAAGCGTGACGGATCCTTCAATTGATGCAGATGGGTATAAGCCTTTAAAACCGCTTCCCCCACTGCGTCCTCTGCATCCGCAGGATTCTTAAGTATACCCAGCGCATAGCGGTACATGGACACTTCCTGCGCCCGGATCTGCTTACAGAATTCTTCTTTTTCCATAATTTCCACTTCTTCACCAACTTTTCATCTGTTTTGAAACATGCTTCATATATTAGACGCCCGAAAGGGCTGATTCGTTCCCTTTTCCTGAAGCGGAAATTTACCGGATGAATCTGATCGACGCCAGGCATCTGAGTAACAAAGAGATTGACCGGTTTGCAGGGGATCTGAGGGCATTTTTGCTGATGTTAAAGGATCGCTTTGACCGGGAAAAGCTAAAAACTGCCGTTGCGATGCATCGGGAAACATGGTATGCTTTAAGTGAGATCAAGAAAGACAAAAGGTATGTGGAGTATATAAACAGCGTATCGGACGAAAAGATGGAAGGGGGCGTCAATATGGATGCGGCATTGGATTATATTGAGGAAAGAGGAGAAGCGCGTGGAGAAACTATTGGTATTGATAAGGTGAATCAACTAATTCTCCTTCTCTCAAAAGATGGGCGTATGAACGATTGTGTCAGATCAGCCATGGACAAGGAATATCAGAAAAAGCTTTTTGTAGAGTATGGCCTGGAAAAAGGTAATAGCTGACGGATGAATGAGAATGGGGAGCGGCGGCAGCAGGGTGGCAGGCTCCCCATTAAAAATATACGAAAGTATTTTATGCTTTACGATCTTAGCGGAAATATGGTACAATCCTCATAAAAAAGCAGGGAGGATTGATACATATGGGAGACGTGGATATCAGCGTAAAAAACTTTATCAAGATTAATTCCGTATTTGCGCAGCTGTTCAGCCAGGGCGTGTATAAGGGAAAAGTCAGTATAGACCCGGGCAGGCTTGAGGAACTTGATACGGTGAACCAGGACAGCGTGGATGTGGGAGATGGCCGGTTGAAAAATGTGGAACGCCTGCGCGACACAGAGAAAGTCGCCATGGTTTTTGACGGGAAGGTCAGCTTCCAGGTAATCCTGGGCGTGGAAGGTCAGACGGGCGTGCATTATTATATGCCGGTGCGCTGCATGGAACTGGACGCACTGGCGTATTCGTACCAGTGCAGGAAGATATCGGAACAGGCAAAAGAGAAAAACGAGCTGAAAAAATACGCGGACGGCGTGCCGAAAGGGACGAAGCTCCTGCCAACGGTGACGCTCGTATTCTATTATGGAAGCAAACCATGGGACGGCCCTATGAGCCTGTATGACATGCTGGATATTCCGGAGGATATGAAAGAACAGATGAAAGCCGCTATGCCGGATTACCGGATGAATCTGATCGACGCCAAGCACTTAAGTGATGAAGAGATTGATCGGTTTGCAGGGGATCTGAGGGCGTTTTTATTGATGCTAAAGGATCGTTTCGACCGGGAAAAGCTAAAAACTGCCGTTGCGATGCATCGGGAAACATGGTATGCTTTAAGTGAGATCAAGAAAGACAAAAGGTATGTGGAGTATATAAACAGCGTATCGGACGAAAAGATGGAAGGGGGCGTCAAGATGGATGCAGCATTGGATTATATCGAGGCGATCGGAGAAGCTCGAGGAGAGGCTCGAGGAGAAGCCAGAGGGGAAGTTCGTGGAGAAGCCCGTGGTGTTGATAAAGTAAATCGCCTGGGTATTCTGCTATCAGAAGCAGGCAGGGCAGATGAATTTTTAAAATCACTGTCGGACAAGAAATACCAGAAAAAGTTGTTTATAGAATTTGGCCTGGAAAAAAGCAATAACTGACGAATAAAGAAGGATGGGGAGCATTACGGCAGCGGGGTGTCGGGTTCCCCATTAAAAATATATGAAAATACTTTCACAAAGGGGTAAAAATGCAATTATATCAATTTGAGAGAATTTATTCACAGATGGAAAAAGAGTTTGGAAAAATTCAAAAAGGGCATGAAGAGGACTACGCAATGCTGTTGTTCCCGCTTGAGGGCAATGTGCTGAAAGTTCATCGCGTACACCCGGACTCGAACAGCAGACGGCTTAGGGAAGCGATTGCTCTTGTATTGTTTGACATAAAAAGCCATTACACAAAAGAAGAATATGATATTGCAAAGTTCCGGAATGTGGATAATGAAAGGCTGGAAAATGCATTATTAATGGCTTTTGATCCGTTTTCAAATGAAGAGATAAAAGAGGTTGTCAAAGATCAATTAGATGAAACGGACGAAGCGCAGCTGCGTGAGTACTATAAGGTTCCGATTATGTGTCTGTTGAGAATCAAAGACTCTATAGATGTATGGGAAAAGCGTTCAGGATCTGATGGGTATTTTCTTTTTATAGAAGAGTGGATGGGATCGCAGGTTAACGGGACTAAAATGGAGTTTTCGGTGTTGCTTTAAATGAGATCAAGAAAGATAGGAGGTATGTGGAGTATATAAACAGCGTATCGGACGAAAAGATGGAAGGGGGCGTCAATATGGATGCGGCATTGGATTATATCGAAGAAATAGGAATGGATAAGGTAAATCGCTTGGGTATACTGCTATCAGAGGCAGGCAGGGCAGATGAATTTTTAAAATCCCTGTCGGACAAGAAATACCAGAAAAATTTGTTTATCGAATTTGGCCTGGAAAAGAGCAATAACTGACGGATAGACGGCGACAGGGAGCATTGCGGCGGCAGGGCGGCAGGCTCCCTGTCTGAAATTATAAGGGAAATTCGTATCAGAAAATGATTAAGTTTTTAAAAACCGTGCCGATATAGTATAAAGTATATATTTCTTATTATATAAAAATAAGAAGGAGAAACGAAGATGATAAAGGTAATTACATATGGGACATTCGACCTCTTCCACGAGGGGCATTACCGCCTGCTTAAGAGGGCAAAAGCATTGGGTGATTACCTGATCGTCGGCGTTACCACGGAAAATTATGACAAGGCGCGGGGAAAGCTCGGGGTAGTTGACCCGATCATGACCCGGATTGAGAATGTAAAGAAGACGGGCTTTGCGGATGAGATCATTATTGAAGAATCACCGGGGCAGAAGTTCAGTGATATCAAAAAATATCATGTAGATATTTTTACGGTTGGATCTGACTGGGTAGGGACATTTGATTATCTGAAAGATTACTGCAAAGTAATATATCTGGAACGGACCCGGAACATCTCAAGCACCATGCTCCGTGAGCAGAGGCAGCGTATCCAGCGGATCGGTATCATCGGGACCGGGCGGATCGCCAATCGGTTCGTGCCGGAAGCCAAGCTGGTCAGCGGCGTCAGTACGCAGGGCGTATATAATCCGCATTTTGAAAACGCAGAAAAGTTTGCCGGGAAATGGGAAATCAACGCTTACAAGGATTTGGAACAGTTCTATGAGGCGATTGATGTGGTATATATCGCGTCTCCCCATGAGACGCATTATGATTATATTCGGTCGGCGTTGGTACACGGAAAGCATGTGATATGTGAAAAGCCGATGGTTCTGCAAAAAAGCCAGGCAGAAGAAGTATTTGGCGTTGCGAAAGAGAAGGGGCTGATTCTATTTGAAGGGATCAAAACAGCTTACTGTCCGGGATTTCAGAAGTTGCTGGGCATCGCGTGCAGCGGGATGATCGGAAGTATCCGGAATGTGGAGGCCTGCTTTACCAAACTGGAAAAAGAACACAGCAGGGAACTGACTGACCTTGCTTATGGCGGCAGTTTTATCGAACTGGGGAGTTATGTCATGCTTCCGATCCTGAAGTTATTCGGGACAGATTATGAAGAGATCGCCTTTGATAGCGTCAGGGGCGAGAATGGACTGGATCTGTTTACGAAAGTATCACTGAAATACCGGACCGGGCTTGCCACTGCGACCTGCGGGCTTGGGGTGAAATCAGAGGGGAGACTTCTGATCGCCGGAACCAAAGGGTATATCGTGGCGGAAGCGCCCTGGTGGAAAACATCTTATTTTGAAGTACACTATGAAGACGCAGGACGTGTGGATAAGTATTCGGAAACCTTTTTGGGCGAGGGGTTAAGGTATGAGATCAGTGATTTTCTTTCGCTGCTTACCCATGACAGGAAGAATGATTTTAAGCTGACCAGGGGGGAATCAGCCGCTATGGCGGGGATCATGGAACAGTTTGTGGAGAAGACCGTACAGGAAAGTGGTGGTGGAAAAAGTGTTTGACAAAAGTTGGAAGAAAATCCGCGATACTGTTTCTTTTATCATGATATTTTTGTTTATATTGGGCATGACGGTAAACAATTTGTGAATGTGGTTGCTCCTGCTACATTTGCGGTGGCGCTTAACCCATATGAATTGCCTATTAAAACAGGAGATGAGATTATTTCTACAGCGCAGGTGGTATCCAGGAAATATGGAATGGTCAATAAAAGTTCTACAGATAAATTAGGTACTAGCGATGCTAATAATGTTAAGGACAGTTTTGAATTAACCGGTGTAGCTGCTGCCGGAAAAGGAATAACCGGGTTTACATTTGGCGGTACGATGAACGAAGATGCGGAATGGTATAACTTGACTAAAGGAATCAAAATAACAGCTGTCTATACCAGCGAGAATGCGCCTGTTGGTGCGGCTGCTATGGCTGGTACGGGTGCTGTATATGATAATCCGGCTCCCAAATTTACCACAGGCACTGTTGCAGGTATGATTAATTATACTAAAGGAAAATCTGGCGATGATGCTGAATTAGATTCTATAACCAGTATTATATTGGTAGGAGCTGATGGTAGTAAATATGATGGGTACAATGCTTTGTCTGGCGCATGGCAAGCAGCAACGGATGACAACAATGGTACTATAACTTTTGACAATGCATTTATAAGTGGCTTTGCCGCTCTTTCTTCCAGCCAAACGGCGACTGTAACATATGAAACAAAAGGTGGAGTTACAAAAACAACAGAAGTAGAACTCAAACTTAAGTAGTTGGAATTATTTTAAATGGGAAAGAGAATGGCATTCTTTTTGGGGATTCATTTTCTTTCCCCTTATAAAATATGAGAAAATAATTATATGTTATGTGAAGAGAACAGGCTATACGATTGAAGGGATAAAAGGATTGTCGAAAATGTATGGCATTTACAAAAAAAAAGCGTTATTTGCATTTAATATTTGGAGCATAAGTTCTGCGGCGGCAATTATAGATGCCGCCAGTCAAATGAATCAGGATGTAATCTTACAGACATCAGCATCCATTTTCCAGAAGTTGAATCAGAAAGAATTGAAAGAGTTTATTGTATCATATGCTGGAAGGTGCGGAGTAAGAGCATGGCTGCACTTAGATCATTGCAGAGATATAGAAATAATAAAAGAGGCAATGGATTATGAGTGGGATTCGGTTATGTTTGATGGGTCTGCATTAGCCATTGAGCAAAATATAGCATTGACAAATCAGGTAACGAAAATGGCACATAACAGAAATGTGCTTGTAGAGGCAGAAATCGGCCATATAAATGGAACAGAAGAAAATATTACAGTTATAAATGGAAATATAGCCAGCAGGGAAGAAATCCGTTTATTTATCCAGAATACAAATGTGGACATGCTGGCGGTCGCTTTTGGAAATGCGCATGGAGTATATCATGGGAGTCCCCAATTAGATTATGGGCTTGTGGAGTATACAACAGAAATTTCTAATGTACCTTTTGTCGTTCATGGGGGGAGCGGCCTGTCCGATGATGTGTTGAGAAGATTATTGTCTATAAAAGGTGTTAAGAAGATAAATATATCCACAGACGTTAAGATGGCATATAGAGAGGGGATTTTGAATGCTGAAAAGGCTGGATTGTTGTCTGAACAAGGCTTTCAGGCAATAAAAATTGAAAAAGAAATGCATGACGCTATTGTAAAAATGGCAGTGAGTAAGCTCTATTTGCTGAATTAGACGGGAGAACGAAAACGTGGGCAACATCATGGTTATAAATATGGGGATGAAAAGTATACGATGTATCATTTTTAGCCCACAAGGGTTGAAACTTGGAAGTGCTGCACGAGAAATCAGTACAGCCATTAATGATACACAGGTGGAACAGAATCCCCAGGAATGGATGGAAAAAGCAAAACAAGTTATGAAACAGGCATTATGGGATGCGGGTAAATGTTCTATTGAATATATAACCGTTACAGCATCTGCGTCTTGTCTGGTTTGTGTAGATAAAGATGGAATGCCTTTGGGTCGTTCTCTGATGGTTTCCGATAAAAGGGCAGAAAAAGAGGCAGAGCAGATTAAGGGGATGCCCGAATTTAAGAAGATACGGGAAAATACGGGAATAGAGATGTCAGCAAGCCTGATGCTGCCCAAAATCCTTTGGATCAAAGAACATCAGGAGGATATATATGCCAAAACAGCTTATTTTTTGACGCCAAATGATTTTCTGATTTCTTATTTTTCTGGGGAGTATGTGACAGACTATTTTAATGCTGTGAAGTATTTTTATGATCTGAAAATCAGGTCTTACCCGGGGGAATTGCTGCAAAAGTTGGGTATTTCTGTATGCAAGTTGCCTAAAGTTGTTGATATTGGTAAGAAAATTGGGACAATTGATCCAGTTCTGGCTGCTGAAATTGGAATTTCAGATTCGGCAAAGATAGTAGTAAGTTCTTATGATGCGATTTGCTCTTTTATTGGAAGCGGTGTATCAGAAGAAGGAGAGGCCAGTGATGTATCAGGGACAGTGACAGTATTTCGGGTATTTACGAAGAAAAAAGATTTGAGAGAAAACCCTGATATTTATCAGGTTCCATTATATCGGGAAAATGCCCGGATTGTCGGTGGGTCCAATAATTTAGGCGGCGGCCTCATTGAGTGGGTAAAACAATGCTATTACCAAAAAGAAGAATATCCTTATGAAGTTATGGAAAAAGACGCCGGGGAATCTACAATTGGCGCGAGAGGATTGATTTTTCTTCCATATTTATTAGGAGAAAGAGTGCCGCTTTGGAATGATAATGCCAGAGGTGTTTTTTTTGGGCTGGAACGAATGCATACTAGAAAAGATATGACCAGAGCGGTATTTGAAAGTACAGGTTTTATAGATCTGGACATGGCAGCAGCAATTGAAAAGACAGGAGTGGACATACAGAAGATTCGTCTGTCTGGGGGATTAGCAAGGTTAAACCTGATTTCACAAATAAAAGCAGACATTATGGGGAGAGATGTAGAAGTATTGGCAGAATTTGAGACAACAGCATTAGGGGCAGCGATGATCGTGCTGCTTGGAAGCGGGGACTATTCTGATTTAAAAGCAATATCCAAAGATTTTGCAAGGGTTAGAATGATTATTAAGCCAGATATGGAAAAACATAAATATTACCAATATATGTATGAATTATATAAAGAAACCTATACTGCGTTAAAACCTCTTTATATTCAAAGAAAAGTAATTTTAGAACAAATCCGCAGTGATAGGGAGATTCAGATAGAAAATTTGTAGGTGGAATGTTCATGAAACAATTTACGTTTGAGTTATCAACAAAAATATATTTTGGAATTCATATTTTGGAGAAAGCTTTATCGGAAGAAAAAAGATTTCTGAAAGATAATATTTTGATTGTTACTACTGGGAGATCTCTTATAAAAAACGGATATTTGGATGAACTGATCCATACTTTGAAAGAAATAAATCCGAGGCAGAAAATCTGTGTGTATGACAATATTAGCCCTAATCCAAGACTGGAAGAAGCAAAGGAGGCAGCAGAGCTTGGAAAAAAGAATCAAGTAAAAACAGTGATTGGATTCGGAGGGGGAAGCGCCATGGACGCGGCAAAGGCAGCGGCTATAGGGATAGGTGCAGACGATGATCTGGAAGGTTATCTTATGGATGGAAAAGAACCCTCCGGTCAGACATTGCCGATTATTGCAATTCCTACGACAGCTGGAACCGGAAGTGAACTGAGCAGAGGCGCGATCCTGACCAGTGAGAAGCATCATATAAAGACTGGAATCCGTGGGAAGAACATTGTTCCCTGCGTGGCCATTGTGGACAGCTATTTTACATGGACGGTCCCCAGGAAAATTACTATGGAAACTGGGTTTGATGTGTTGGCTCATGCAATTGAGAGCTATGTTGCACAAAAAGCAAATCCTTTTTCTGAAATGTTATCAGAAAAGGCAATCCGTCTTGCAGCGGAAAATATTCAACTATTATATGAAAATATAGACGATAAGCAGGCGCGGGAAGGCATGAGTTTTGCAAGTATGTTGATGGGAATGAATTTGGCAGATATAGGAACATGTTTGCCCCACCGAATGCAGTATGCAGTCGGAGCCAAGACAGATACAAGCCATGGCGCAGGACTGGCGGCTTTGTATCCGTCGTGGATTAAGTACGAATATGAAATGAATCAGGAAAAAATTATGAATGTACTCAGATGGATGGAATATCAGAATGTTACATCTGCAGATGAAGCAAAAGAGGTTTTCCTTGAGTTTTTAAGAAAGATTGAAATCAATTATACATTATCTGATCTGGGTATTGGTATAGAGAATATAGGGATATTAGCAAAGAGTGTAACGGGAAACCTGGCAAATGATAAGTTGTCAGAGGTTCCAGGTATTATTCATACACTGTTTTGCGAGGCTTTATAGGAGATGGAATCATGCAGGCAATTATTATGGCAGCCGGAAAGGGAAGCCGTCTTGGGAATCTTACAGAAGATAAACCCAAAGCTTTTCTGGAGATACAGGGAATCAAACTAATTGAATATAATCTGGCAATGCTTCATGCATATGGAATAGAGGATATTATAATTGTAACTGGTTATCTGAATGAACACTATGAACAACTGTGTTCCAAATTCAAAGGGATAAGATGTATTTATAATCCGTTTTATGAAATGATGAATGTTTTGGGATCGTTCTATATGGGACAAGCATATTTGAAGGAAGAAGATACCATATATATGCATGCAGATACTTTGTGCGATCCGGAAATATTTGAGGATATGCTGGATAAGAAAGCGGATATTGTATTGCCGGTGGATTACAAGGTCTGCGATGAAGAGGCTATGAAGATTCGGTGTGAAGGCGGTAAAGTAGCTGCAATCAGTAAAGAGATTCCTTGTGAACTTGCCCAAGGCGAGTTTATTGGTATCGCCAAAATTGGACATAGTGCCCTTGGGGATATTAAAAATGCATCTAAAACATTGATGAAAAAAAAGCAGTTTGCTTCCTATTTTGAAGGGGCGCTCCAGTACCTGATTGACCAAAAAGAAACTGAAATAGTGACAGTGCCGACAAACGGAAGATTTTGGGGAGAAGTGGATTTCCTGGAAGATTATAAAAAGGTGGAACATGAAATTTCTCCGAAATTGGTTCAGATTGCGAGGGAATTTCTTTCATGAAAGAAAGTACCTATATTTTATATAGAAAATTAAAAGCATTTGGAACCCGGTGCTGCTTTTATATGTGCAGAATCTTTCCAGTCAAGGGAAACCAGATTAGTGTATGTACTTTTGAAGGAAAAGGCGGATTTGGCTGTAATCCTAAGTATATTGTGGAAGAATTGCATAGGAGAAATCCTGGCTGGGAGTTTGTATGGTTCGTGAATGACATGGAGAAAAAATTTCCGGAGTATATTAAAAAAGTTCCAAATACCTTATGGAGCAGGGCATATTGGCTTTCTATATCAAAGGTCTGGATTGATAATTACCGGAAGCCTTATGGAACCTGTAAACGAAAAGGGCAATATTATTTAAACACCAATCATTATACGGTGGCGCTGAAAAGTACCGGAATGTGGAGAGGTAAAGGGTTTTCTAAGATGGCATATCTTGTCAGTAAAAATGATTCAGATATGATAGATGATATTGTGATTGATTCTAAGTGGTGTGAAGATTCTTTTTACAAATCTATGGTATATAATGGAAGTTATCTGAAAACAGGGGCGCCTAGATGTGATGTGCTGTATGGCGACCGGAGCGAATACCACATAAAATTCTGCAAAAGGCATGGAATTTCTGTAAAATCAAAAATAGTGATGTTTGCGCCGACTTTCAGGGAAGGTGCAAAGGATGGAAAGAGAAGTGTGTTTTCGGAAATATGGAGTATTGATTTTAAGAGACTGATTGTAAATCTGGAAAAAAGATTCGGCGGGGAATGGTATATCTGTATCCGTGTACATCCGCAGCTTGCGCCAACTTTTCAAGAATATCGTAATGCAGAGGTACAAGAACGGTTGATAGATGAAAGCCAGGCCGACGATATGTATGAAATATTGGCTGCAATGGATGCGTATGTTACGGACTATTCCAGCGCCATGTTCGATGCCGGATTTGCAGAGATTCCTGTGTTTCTTTATGCAGATGATATAGAAAAATATGCTCATGACAGAGGGAGCCTGATGTGGAATTTAACGACGGATTCACTAAACTGTGTGACAAATAATAAGGAGATGACGCCGGATTTGCATCTTGTTCTTCCATTCTCAATAGCAACGGATAATGACGAATTGGAGAAAAATGTTTTAGATTTTAATGAAGAAACATATGTAAAAAAATTGAAAAAACTCAAAAATGATATTAAGTTGAAATTTGATGGAAAGGCATGTGGAAAGGTTTCAGAGGCAATAGAAAAAGTTATGAAAGGGCATAAAAATGACAGGATGTAAAGTGTCTTTAATTATACCTGTTTACAATACCGAGAAATATCTCCGGCGATGCTTGGATAGCGCAGTATCGCAAACATATAAAAATATGGAGATCATCTGTATAGATGACGGTTCAAGTGATGGCTCAGAGAAGATAGTAGATGAATTTGCTGAAAAGGACAAAAGAGTTGTTGCAATACATCAACAGAATATGGGTGAAAGTGGCGCCAGAAATGTTGGCTTGAGAGCATCTACCGGGGAATATATTGCATTTATGGACTGTGATGACTGGATTGAACAGAATATGTATGAAATTCTTGTGGAGACATTGGAAAAAGAAAATGTTGATATGGTGGCGGCCAGCTGGTATCGGGAAATAGACGGAGTGAGCCATGAGATAAAAAATGAATTGTCTGTGAATAGAGAGTCTTTTGATAGAGATGAGTTATTAAAATATTTATATATGAGAGACTCCTATCGAGGGTTTGCTTATATATGGGATAAACTGTACAGAAAAGAAATTCTCAGAGATCAGCGGGGGAAACTGATTTGTTTTAACGAGACACTGAAACTGGGGGGCGATGTACTGTATTTAGCAGAGATTGCATTAAATGTAAAAAGATCCAAATACATTGAAAAGGCATTTTATCATTATAATCAACGGGAAGAATCTGGTTGTCATACAAAGGATTTAAAAAAAATCAGAGATTGGATAAGAGCATATGAGATAATACTTCAAAAATTTAAAAAAGAGCATGTAGATGATGTAATAATGAATTATGTAAAACGGTTTTTGGCTTACCATAGCAGTAATGCAGTGGAGATTGCAATTGCGCAGGGACAGGAAAGCACAAAAAAAGAATTCCAAAAATTTATGAGACTGTATGAGGATATATATGTGAAATTAAATATTCAATATCCGGAACGCATTATAAGATATCAAAGTTTATTGGTTCAGTAGAAATAAATTGAAAGATATGAAATCCGATTGGAGATTTGAGTTTATGAAATGGAAAAACAAAGGACATGAGTTTGATGAACTATTTTACCAAATAGAAAAAAAGAATAAGCTTTATCTTTTTGGGGCAGGAGATTATGGGATGCAATTTTTAAATATATTTAAAAATGAAATTCCAATTGTAGGTTATATTGATAATAATTCTGCCAAACAGGGAACAGTTATTCATGAAAAGAGATGCTATTCATTAGAAGAAATTACACTTGATGAAGATGAAGGAATTGTTGTAACAATGTCCCAAATTGCCAGAGTAGAACCGATTGAACAACTGAAACAGTATGGGTATAAAAAAGATATTGATTTTTTTATTATTGAAGAATTTCTTTCAGTATATTATGTGTACAAGAAAAATAAAATATATTTTTCGAGTATCTCCTTTCTGCCAAGTACAGCTTGCAATTTAAATTGCAAAAACTGTCTTAATTTTAATCCTTTTGCAAAGCATTTTTATGTAAGAAAGTGGGAGGATTTAATTAAAGATATAGATCTGTTTTTTTCTTGCATAGACCGTATTATGTTGTTCCATATCAGTGGTGGGGAACCAATGCTCTACAAATATATAGCGGATTTAGTTGAGTATATTGACAAAAATTATGGAGACCGAATAGATACTTTACGGACTGTAACAAATGGAACGATTGTTCCGAAAGACGAAGTGTTACAGAAATTATCAGAGTGTAATGTGGAAGTAACAATTGATGATTATCGGGAGGCTGTTCCTCATTTTGGGAAACAGTTTGATGAAGTGATTTGTAAGTTTAACGATTATCATATTAAATATTATATCAATAAAGTAGATAGCTGGATTGATTTGGCGCCGGAACGGACTGACTATTCCGGACTATCGGAAAGTCAATTGGAAAAACACAGAGAAGATTGTAGTCAATCATGGCAGGAGTTAAGGGACGGAAAACTCTATAGTTGTAATTATGCTGCATATGCAACAGTAGCAGGAATTGCTGGTGAGCAAGATTCGGAAGAAACATTTGATTTGACAACATTCACGATAGATCAAAAGAGAGAATTGGTAGAGTTTCGACTAGGCTATACAACAAAAGGTTATACTAATTTCTGTAAAACTTGCAGAGGATTTACATCAGAAAATTCAGAGAAGGTTGTTGTGGCAGAGCAAATATAAAGTTCAAAAAGCAGGAGGCATATAGATGTTTAAAATAGTGGAACCTTATTTAGATCCGTTAGATATTTTCAATATGATAGGAGAAAGAAAGTCCGAATTGTCCGATACAGATTTGGGGTTCATAGGCGGTTTGATCAAAAAAAGAAAACCAAAGAAGATTGTAGAGATTGGTGTGTCAGCAGGTGGAACAACTTGTTTTATTATGCGAGCGTTGGAGCGACTACGCATAGAGAGTGAGATGTATTCTATAGATGTGTCATATACTTATCATTATGATACACAGAAGAAATGTGGTTATCAATTGACAGAGGGCGGAAGTAAAATTCTTTCTAACATTAGAAATCATACTCTTATCTTGGGAAAAAATATTGCGGAAGTAATAGAAAGTGAGGTAGGAGATGGTATAGATATGTTGATTTTAGACACTACGCATTATCTTCCGGGTGAACTATTAGATTTTTTGATATGCTACCCATACTTATCACAAAGAGCTGTGATAATATTAGATGATTTGACTTTTTCTCATTTTGGTGAGAATACAAATGCTATAGCGACAAAAGCATTATACGATTTGATAGTTGCAGATAAGATTTTTCCCGAAAACGATGTAGTATATCCTAAAATGGCAGGTTTTATTTTGAATGAAGATACTAATAAATATATCCAAGATTATTTTTTGGGATTAATGACTCCATGGTGGTATGGATTAAAAGAAAATGAAGTGCAAAAATATAGAGATATTGTAAAGAAATATTATGGAAAGTTTGAATTACAGCTTTTTGATGAAGCAATAAGAACCAATACAGAAACTTTGAAGAAAAAAGAAAGCATAAGGAGAGAACTTGAGAAAATTAGCCATATTTGTATTACAGCAGAAAATGTATTCATATATGGAGCCGGAGAACGTGGAATCTCGTTAGGGATGTTTTTGAAAGACAGAATAAGAGAAGTTGACGGATATATTATTTCAGATGATAGAAATAAGGATGCATTAAAGATAGATGCACCAATTTATCATTTAAATGAAATCATACATTGTAAGGATAAGTGTGAAATTTTGGTAGCGGTTGCAGATGATGAAGTAAGAGATAATTTGTCCAAACATAATATTGATTATATTGATATACCAAATTATGTTTTTCCGTTTATAAAAGAATATAAAAGACTGTTATATTGAAAAAATTTGGATTGATAAAAACATCTAATATAAATTTTTGCTCGAGAATTTAAAAGGAGAATAAATAGTGGAAGGTATAACTGATGTTGATTATGAAGAATATTCAAATCCATTGTTTTCTGTAATTGTTCCTGTATATAATATTGAAGAATATTTGAAAAAATGTATAACAAGCATTATAGAGCAGACTTATAAAAATATTGAGATAATATTAATAGATGATGGTTCAACGGATAAATCGGCTTTGATCTGCGATGAATTTGCGGAAAAAGATAAAAGAATAAAGGTAGTCCATAAAGAAAATGGAGGAGTAGTAAGCGCACGAAAAGTTGGAATTTCTATTGCTTCTGGAGAGTATGTGGTAAGTGTTGATGGAGATGATTGGATTGAAAAAGAGAGACTTGAACATTTAGCAGATCAAATTTCTTTGGTTGCTGCTGATATGATTTATATGGCAGGATACAAGAAAGATACAGACAAACAATGTATAGTTTTTGAAAATTCAATTGAGTGCAAAACTTACTATGGTGAAGAAATTATAAAAGATTTATTTCCTTTAGTACAAAATACTCATAAATGTTTTGAACCAAATATCAAGGGATTGCTTTGGATGTGGGGAATTAATAGAGAGCTGTTAAAAGAGAAACAGATGTTGATAGATGATAGGATATCGATAGGTGATGATTATATATGTGTGTGGTTTTGTTTATTAGCTGCAAAATCAGTAACACTCATGAATGAAGGCGGTTATCATTATATACAGCGAAATACCTCTCTTTCATATTCAAAATCGAATGAAGAAAGAATGCGGATGGGAGTATGGCATAATCAGTTAAAAGAATATATTGAGAGCTGTAATTATACGGCAGAAGTTATGAAGTCATTTGTTTTTTTAAATGTTATGGTTCTTATGTTTGCAGATTATGAAATGTTGCTTTTAAAAGACGTTAATTATCTATTTCCATATTCAAAAGTTGTAAAGAAAAGCAGGATTGTTATATATGGTGCCGGAAAGTTGGGATGTCATATTATTTGGGCATTGGATAGGAATAAGGATTATCAGATTGTATTGTGGGTTGACCAAAATGAAAAAAGACCATCTATATTAAATTATAAAATAAATCCAATTGATAATATTTTACAGGTTGACTATGATTTTGTAGTAATTGCAATAATGCATGAGAGCATAGCATTGGAAATTAAAGAGTTATTACTAAACATGGGAATACAAGAAAAAAAGATAGCTATGATGGATCCAAATGTTATTAGCGAAGCATATTTAGATAAAGTGTTTGGAGATAAATAAGATACAATATATATGGAATATGATTTTTATATGGAAAACTGGAGAAAAAGTGAGAGTTTATTATGCCATTATTTAGTATTATTACAACTGTATACAATAATGAAAAATATATTAGATCAGCTGCGGAAAGTATATTGCAACAGGGATTTAGAGATTTGGAGTACATTATTGTAGACGACGGATCTACTGATGCTACAGCAGAAATTACTGATCAGATAGCTAAAGAAGATTCAAGAGTTCATGTGATACATCAGAAAAATCAGTGGGTATATGCAAGCCTTAATAATGGAATAAAAGAAGCAAATGGAGATTATATATTTATTGTTAATTCTGATGATCGGTTGCGGAGTGATATTTTAAAGATAGTTGCTGATAAAATTAATATTTATAAAAGGCCAGATGTGATATGGACGAAAGTTTTAACACATCATTGTGATCTACAACAGAATATTATTTGCTATGATTATTATAATATAGATAAGCGCTTTATAAAAGATTATTATTTTGATAATGAGGAAAGTGTTCGTGATAATTGGATGTTATTTTATGATTCGGGATTAGCGCATAATCAGATAAATTTTTATAAAAGAGAGATTATGAATAACCATCCTTTTAGAAACGACTTTTTTATTGCAGATCGGTTTTTCAATATTAGTATAGCTCCTGCAATACATTCAGCTTTAATATTGAAAGAAGCAGCATATGATTATTATTTATATAATTCGGAGAATATGAATGCTTCATATGGGAAGTACTATGGTTACGAACATGAGATGTTTGATGTTTTTTTAAATCAGTTTACGGAGCTTTTTATTAAATGGGGAAGATATAATAATGAGATAAAAGACAATTTATATAGAAAAAGAATAAAATATTTATCCTCAGAAATAAGAGCATTAAATAGTAAGAAGTGTACATTATCATTGGAGGAAAAATTAAATACTATATTTTTTGTGCTATTAGATGAACATATTGTTGAATGCGTGAAAGAAACTGGTACACAAGAAGAATTTGAAAGCCGTGTTTTATCAGGAATCCGGACGCTTTTTATAAACGATATGCTGCCAGAAGATAGTGAAATGTTTTTTGTATATGAATTATTAGAATCTCTCTTGCGATATGAAAAAGATGAAGAGGATTTTTTGAAAATTAAAAATGCAGTTAATCATCCATTAAATCCATTGCATATAGGAAAATGTTTTTATGAAAAACTGATTTATGCCCAGGAAGGCAGCGTGTAGTAAATGGAGGATATTTGCATATATGGATTCGGAACATATGGTATACAAACATACTATTTTTTGAAGGAAAACGGTATTTCAGTTAAATGCTTTGCGGATCGTAACGCAGAAAAACAAGGATATGCCTTAGATAATATAAATTGTATTGGATATAAAGATGTGTTATCTTTGGATAAAAAAAGTACTATTTTAATTGTAGCGGTAGCAAATCCGGTTAAGTTGATACAGGAATTTAAAGAACTGGGTTTTATAGATGTGTGGGATAAAGAGTATGCAATAGGACAATTTTGCTATAATATAAGTGAAGAAACAGAATGTATTGAACCAATACATGATATAAAAATATTAGAAGAACTGAAAATGTCATTATGTGATTTAATATATCAGAACATTGAAGGTCAATTTTCTAATAAAGACATGAAACAAATTGTTGATGGGTATAGAAAACGAAGACAGAGACTGATTAAATGAATGTTTTAGAAATTAATTATACGGATTTACCTGGGCATATATTTAATGGTTATGATTTACATTTAAGATTAAACCAATTAGGATTTGACGCTCGGATGATTGTTAGATCAAAAAAGAGTTTGCAAAATACAGTATATGAAATTTCTATTGATGAGATACTGCATCAACAGCTCATCTATTTTGAAAAAAAATATTCTGTCAGCAATGTTGTTTTTCCTTATGCGTTTCAATTACAAAAGATGGAAGAGTTCCAAAAAGCAGACCTTGTCCATTACCATATTCTGCATAATCAAACATTATCATTGCTTGACTATCCAAATTTAATGAACTGGAAATATTCTGTATGGACTGTTCATGATCCATGGATTATAACAGGAAACTGTATTCACCCTTTAGAATGTCAGAAATGGAGGACAGGCTGTGGGAATTGCAGCAATATTCAGGAACATACTTATAAAATGAATCAGGATAATACAAGATTTATGTGGAATTTAAAAAAAGATGTATTAAAACAGATAAATCCTGATATTGTAGTATCCTGCAATTTTATGAAAAAATATTTGCAGGAAAGTCCGTTGACCAATCATTTTAATAAAATACACATAATTCCTTTTGGAGTAGATACAAGTAAATATGATCCGTTGAAAAAGAACAAAAGAAAACAGGAATATGGCATTGATACAAATAAAATGGTAATTGGTTTTCGTTCCTCCAGGGATATTATAAAAGGGTGTAATTTTTTATACAAGGCATTGGAGATGTTTAGTTCTAATGAGAACATTACATTGTTATGTGTAGGAGAATATAGTGTTCCGGAATATATAGCGAAAAAGTATCAAACGATAAAATTGGGATGGCTGAATCAGGAAGATCAGATGATTGCGTTTATGGAAGCCTGTGATATTTTTGTGATGCCTTCTTTGGCAGAGTCATTTGGAATGATGGCTGTTGAGGCTTTAGCGGCGGGGTGTTCGTTTATTTGTTTTCAGACAACGGTTATGGAAGAAATTTCACAGTCACCGGACTGTGGGATTGCGGTACAATATCAATCGTCGGAAGCGATTGCAAAAGCAATCTATCAGCTTATGATACATCCGGAAACAAGAAAGAAACGTGGAATGCAGGGGCGTGAACTGATAAAACAAACGTATACCATTGATCAATATGTAGAAAAACATAAAAATTTGTATGAGAATATTCTTGTACGAGATAGATAGAAATGGGTTCGTTAGGTATGAAATATTTGATTTTTGGAATTAATGGCATGGCAGGGCATATGATTGCAAAATACTTGATGGAGCAGGGACATACAGTAAAAGGTTTTGCAAGAAGAGAATGCCCATTTTGTGAAACGATTATTGGAGATGCGAGGAAAGAAGAAAAAGTAGCAGATATTTTACAGGCAGGACGCTATGATTATGTAGTTAATTGTATTGGTATTTTGAATAAGGCAGTTGATAGAAAATTATCGGATGGTATTTATCTAAATAGTGTGTTTCCCCATGTCTTGTCTGAGTTATTAAGAGAAACTTCTACAAAGTTAATACATATTAGTACAGACTGTGTTTTTGAAGGAACAAAAGGACAATACACAGAGCAGGATGTACCGGATGCTGTATCTTACTATGGAAAATCAAAGGCACTGGGAGAAATTAATGATGAGAAAAACCTTACAATCCGCACCTCTATTGTAGGGCCGGAGTTAAAGCCAGACGGAATAGGTTTGTTTCATTGGTTTATGATGCAGTCCGGGGAAATTTATGGGTATAAAAAAGTCATTTGGAGCGGAATTACTACTTTGCAGTTAGCTAAAGCGATAGAAATGGATATTCAATATCCACAGACAGGTTTGTATCATTTGGTAAATAACCAGTCGATCAGTAAAAAGGATCTTTTATTATTATTTCTTAAATATTGCAGAAAAGGTGATATTATAATTTTAAATAACACAGATTATATATGTAATAAATCATTGTTGGATACAAGAAAAAGCTATCCGTTTGCTATTCCTTCTTATGAACAAATGGTTAAAGAAATGGGAGAATGGATAAAAGCGCATCCGATCATGTATAGACAGTATTTATAGAAAACAAAAGGTATAGGAAGATGAAAAAATTAAAAGTAATGACAATTGTAGGAACAAGGCCGGAATTGGTTCGGCTGTCCGAGATTATCAAGAAAGCGGATATTTATTTTGAACATATATTTGTTCATACAGGCCAGAATTATGATGTCAGATTAAATGATATTTTCTATACAGATCTTGGCATTCGGAAACCAGACTACTATCTGGACGTGGCAGGGGATAATCTTGGGGAGACAATGGGGAATATTATTGCAAAATCCTATAATCTGATGCAGAAAATAAAGCCGGATGCTTTATTAATTCTGGGAGATACCAATTCAGCACTGTCAGCAATTTCGGCAAAACGTCTTAAAATTCCAATTTTTCATATGGAAGCAGGGAATCGATGTTTTGATGAAAATCTGCCGGAAGAGACAAACCGCAGGATTGTAGACCATATATCAGACATTCATTTACCTTACACGGAGCATGCGCGCAGATATTTGATTGCAGAAGGCGTAAAAAAAGAACATATTTATGTGACAGGTTCTCCAATGAAAGAGATTATTTTGGCGCATAGGGAAGAAATTAAAGCAAGCAAGGTTTTGGAATTGTTACAGATTTCGCCTGGAAAATATATTGTTTTATCTGCCCACAGGGAAGAAAATATTGATAATGAACATAATTTTAAACATTTGATGGATGCAGTTAATACAATGGCTGAGAATTATCAAATACCGGTAATTTATTCCTTGCATCCAAGAAGCGCCAAATTTATAGAGGAACGAGGGTTTTTGTTCCATCCATTGATTCGTAAAATGCCGCCTTTTAATTTTACAGATTATAGTTGTTTGATGGAAAATGCTTATTGTGTGGTGTCTGACAGCGGAACTATGCCAGAGGAATCTTCAATCAGTCATTTCCCTGCTGTATGTATCCGAACTTCAACAGAACGACCGGAAGCTTTGGACAAAGGTAACTTTGTGTTGGGGGGAATCACTGCAGAATCATTACTGCAGTCAGTAGATATGGCAGTCAAGATGTTCGAAGCAGGGAATATTGGAGAAGCTGTTCCGGATTACGAAGACAAAGATGTATCTTCGACAGTAATTCGAATCATTCAGAGCTATACAAGAATTATTGATGATAAAGTTTGGAGGAAAGAGCGTGGGGACTTTCACAGATAAAACATTAATGATTACAGGGGGAACAGGATCTTTTGGAAACGCTGTTCTAAAGAGATTTTTAGGCACAGATGTAAAAGAGATCCGTATTTTTTCCCGCGATGAAAAAAAACAGGATGACATGCGCAAATTGTACAATAATCCTAAAATTAAATTCTATATTGGCGATGTAAGGGATATTAGAAGTGTACAGAATGCAATTCATGGAGTTGACTATATTTTTAATGCTGCGGCTTTGAAACAGGTTCCATCCTGTGAATTTTTCCCTATGGAGGCTGTGCAGACTAATGTTTTAGGGACAGAAAATGTGTTGACTGCAGCAATTCAGGAAGGAGTTGAGAAAGTTATCTGTCTGTCTACAGATAAGGCAGCGTATCCTATTAATGCTATGGGAATCAGCAAAGCTATGATGGAAAGAGTTTTTGTTGCAAAATCAAGGACTACAGAAAGAACAATTATTTCCGGTACAAGATATGGAAATGTCATGTGTTCAAGGGGTTCCGTGATTCCATTGTTTGTTGAACAGATTAAAAATGGTAAATCTATTACAATTACAGATCCGGAAATGACGCGGTTTTTAATGAGCCTGGATGAGGCTGTGGATTTGGTTATGTTTGCTTTTGAACATGCGCTGCCAGGAGACATTATGGTTCAGAAAGCACCAGCCTGCACGATTGGAACTTTGGCATGCGCTATTCAGGAACTCTTTCATGATACAAATGAGATTCATTATATTGGTATCCGCCACGGAGAAAAAAAAGCAGAGACGCTTTTAACAAAAGAAGAATGTATGCATGCATATGATTTAGGTAACTTTTATAGGGTTCCTGCTGATAATCGTGACTTAAATTATGAGCAGTATTTTGAAACCGGAAAGACAGAAAAAGCAAATTTGACAGAATTTACATCGGATAATACAGTTAGGCTGAACCTTGGGCAGGTAAAAGAAAAGTTGTTATCTTTGGAATATATTCAGAATGCATTAGAATCATAGATGAAAAGAAATTCTAAAAGATGCCATCATGAGCAATTGGAATTTGACGGATGTTTATTATGATAGAGGAGAAAATACAATGTTAGCTGTATCAGTTATTGTACCTGTTTATAATACAGAAAAATATTTGCGTAAATGTATGGAAAGCTTAGTAAAACAGACAATGCAAAATATAGAATTTATATGTGTAAATGATGGATCAACAGACAAATCATTGCAGATATTAGAGGAATTTGCATCCTATGATTCAAGAGTAAAAATTATCTCTAAATCAAATTCTGGATATGGAGATAGTATGAATACCGGACTCGCTCATGCAAGGGGAGAATATATTGGAATTGTGGAAAGCGATGATTATGCACTTCCAGATATGTTTTCTGCTCTTTATAAAGAAGCAAGTGAAAAAAAAGCTGATATTGTAAAATCAAATTATAATTCTTTTTCAGAGAAAGAAGGACTGCATTTTGAGGAATCTCTGTCAGTGATAAAATACCATAAAATATTTTGCGCATATGATGACCCTAAAATACTCGGTGCTACTTTGAGTATTTGGAGCGCTTTATACAGAAGAAAATTTTTGGAAGAAGAAGGTATTTTGTTTAATACATCTCCAGGAGCTTCTTACCAGGATGTTTCTTTTGTAATAAAGGCTCTTCTGAGTGCAAAGAAAATTATATGTATTCCAGAAGCATATTTGTGCTATCGCTGTGATAATGAAAATTCTTCTGTAAAATCGCCTAAGAAAGTATTTTGTATAATGGAAGAATTCCATTTGATATATAAGTATATTTATGAAAAAGAAAAAGATAATATGCTGCCTATAATTGAGCCAATCAAATTTGAACATTATTTGGGGAATAATAATCGGATTGATTCTGTATATCAATATGCATTCTTAGATAGAATGCAAAAAGAATTGCAGGAAGATTATAAGAATGGATGCATGAATAAAGCATATTGGACGGATGATTCATGGAAAATAATGATGCAGATTAAAAGCGATATGGATAACTATTTTGAATCTGTAAATATAGATTATTTAAATAAGTATGTTTTAAAAGAATATACATTAAATCATTGTCTGGCTGACTTGGGTGCTGAGTATATACTTAGAAATGCGAAAAAAATAATTATATATGGTGCCGGCACATATGGAAATAAAGTATTAGATAATATACAGAAAATCAATACAGTGTTTGGATTTGCAATAACTGAAAAAACAGCAGACACACCCAAAGAAATAAAAGGAATACCAGTATTTGAAATTCAAGAATTACAGGAATACGTTGATGAATCTGTTGTAGTTGTTGCAATCAAAAAACGTAATCAAATACCTGTGTTGAAATTATTAAAAGAGATGGGATATCATACAGTACTGTCGGTTGATAAATATTTTGTGTGAACTATATCAAAGTTGAATTTTTGCTTTTCAATTGCAAATGAGGGGTTGAATGTATAAATGGCATATAAAACAATTTTATATGGGGCGGGAAAGCGTTGCGTAACATTATGTAAAATATTAAGCGCATTAAATGTTAAACATATAATTATAGTAGATAGCAATTCTGATACTTGGGGAAAAAGAATAGAAGGTTATTCAGTTGAATCTCCAGAGATTATAAAAACAATTAAAGAGATGTATTTTTGTATTACTGTGGCCAATCTTGCTGTGGCAGATGAAATCAGAAACGATATCAAGGATAGATTTCTTTGTGATTTAAATAGAGAGATTTCGTTGAATAAATTAATATTAAAATCATATAAGGAATCCTCTTTGGTTAGAGATAAAATTTTAAAACATAGTGTTGTAAAAAATAAAAAACGAAATGTATTGTTCGATTCTTGTAATGGATTTGGATTAGGTGGAGTAGAGGCTTGGACTGTGGATGTCTGTAGTGCTTTGATAAAAGAAGGAAAAGAAGACATTTACATTGTCTCTGATAATGGTGTTTATATAATTCCTGCTATATTAGATGGGCATGTTATATATGCAGATATAAATCATAAAACACGTTTTTTGCCAGAGTCTGTATTCAGTATCATAAAAAAAATAATTCCATACCTGCCCTGCAAAATTATTACGAGGGATGTAGACGATGTAATGGTAGCGGCATATTTGATAAAGTGTTGCTACCCCAATATGGTTGAAATCATATCCGTCATTCATGACAGTAAAAAAGAAAGCTGTGATGCATATATAGAGTTCAGAGAGTGTTCTGATTTATATATAGGTGTTAGTAAAGATATTAAGGCAGATATGATACAAAGGGGAGTAGAGCCAGAGAAAGTTACGTCTATGACTTGTCCTTTTAACTGTGTGCAAATTCTTGATCGTACTTATACAGAAAATATTGCTATGCCAATTCGTATAGGGTATGCTGGACGTATGGACGGGATGGAGCATTCTCAAAAAAGAATGGATTTATTATTAAAAACTATGAAATTACTTTTAGAAAATAATGTAAATTTTGTTTGGGAACTTGCGGGGGATGGGGCGGTACGGAAAGAAATGGAAGATTATATCCATTTTAATAAAATGGAGGACAGGGTAAAATTTTTAGGTACAATAAGTCGCTCCGAAATTCCATTTTTTTGGAAAAGGCAGGATATTTGTATTAATCTTTCGGATTTTGAGGGGAGAAGTATAAGTATTATTGAAGCTATGGGAAATGGTGTAGTTCCTGTTGTGACTGCTACATCAGGTGTAAAAGAGGATATTACAGATGGCATAAACGGTTATATTGTTCCATTAGGAGATTATTTGTTGGCAGTAGAAAGAATAAAGTATTTGGAGAAACACAGAAATTGTCTTGAAAAAATGGGTAAACTGGCACATGAGGAAGTTTATCCTAAAAGTTTGATGGAAACGCATGTTGATTTTTGGAGAGGTATATTTTCGCGTAAATTCTAGTGTGGAGGATAGATAAAATATGAAATCTGAAGAGCAGGACAAGATACGTTCTAAATTTGAAAATTATAAGAATGATAAAATTTTAATTTATGGAACAGGAAAAAGAGCGGGAAATTTAATAGATGCTTTGAATGATTTTCATATTGTTGGAGTTGTAGATAAGGATAAAATCTATGGAGAATTTAAGAAAAAACCAATTTTAGTATGGGATGAAATTCGACCGAATACTGCAGAACTGCTGATTATCGCGGCAGACAGACGATACTATGAGGAGATTTTTCGACGGATTCAAGATAAATGTATTGTCTGTAAACTTACAGTTTTAGGATATGCAGGAGAAGATCTGGGAATCTATTTTGGAAATGAGATAGATCGGATTGGTATTTTGAAATATTGTGAAAAAAATGTAGAAGATTTGAAGAAAAAAATTCAGTTTTATGATGCGATTAGTTTTGATGTGTTTGATACGCTGATAATGAGAAAAACACTGGAACCTGGAGATGTATTTGATCTTGTAGAAAAAAATATAAAGAAAAAAGGTATACAGATTGACAAATTTAAAAGAAAACGAAAAGAAGCAGATCATCTGACCCCAGGTGGGACGATAGAAGAAATATATGACACTTTGCAAAAAATGCTGCATTTGAGTTGCGAGCAAAGAAATATAATTTTACAGGAAGAACTTCAATGTGAAGGGAAAGTATTGATGCCTCGTTATGATATGGTTGGTATTATGCAATATGCGTTTTCTTTGGGAAAAAGAGTTAGTCTTATTTCCGATATGTATATGCCAGAAAAGTTAATGACTGGTTATTTGCATAGGCTGGGGATAAAAGAATTTCATAAATTGTATGTTTCCTGTGATTACAGAACTGGAAAAGGGGAAAGATTATTTGAAATATATTGCAGCGAGGTAGAAGGTCAGAAATGTCTTCATATAGGTGATGATATATATGCTGATATCAGAAAACCGACGCAGTATGGGATTGATACATACGAAGTAAAAAGTGCGTATGGAATACTAAAAATTTCAGAAATGCATGGTGTGATTGGATATATAAATAACATGAATGAGAAAAATCTGATTGGTCTGTTAATATCAGATCTGTTTAACAGTCCTTTTTCATTATATCATACTTATGGAATATTAAAAATCCGGGAACTGGAGTTGTTTGGTAAACTATTTTTCTTTCCGCTGGTAATAAAATACTTGAGTGAACTTTTCGATTATTTAAATAAAAATAATCAATATGAAGGGATTCTATTTGCTGCGCGAGACGGTCATTTGTTCCATAAATTATATGAAAAAATGCGTCAAAATACAATATATAATTTGTCTTTGCCTAGATCAGTTTATTTTATAACATCCAGAAAACTTGCGTTACGGGCAACTATGGGTCATAAAGATATAATGCGTGTGTTAAAAAATTATTTAGGTGTAATCCAGGAAGAAAATATATTAAAAAGTGTTGCAGGGTTAGATCGATTATACGAAAAAAAAGATGAGGAAAGCGGAGAAGCGTATATAGAAAGACATGAAGAAAAAATTAAAGAAAAGTCTGCATCTACACTGAAAAATTATAATTTATATCTAAAAAGAGAAAAAATAAATCTGGAAAAGAAATATTTATTTTGCGAATTGCATTCTCAGGGAACAACACAATATGCGTTGAATTATTTATTTACGTCACAATTAGATGGATTTTATATGAGCAGATATTATACAGACAATATATATGATTTATCCATAAACGCAATTTTTGAGTCAGAAAGATATGTTCCTAAGATTGATATGGTGGTTTTGCGGGCTAATTTACAGGAAATGGTTTTTACATCTGCGTCTCCATCTGTCCAGGATATGGATGGAGAGGGATATCCCATTTACGATAAAGAGACAAGAGATGTGTCTGAGATCGGAAAAATAAATAGAATACAAAAGGAGATAGAAAAGACTTTTGAAGAATATATAGATACATTTTATGTATTTGGAGAAACGATTTCAAATGAAATAACAGAATTTATATATCGATTATCTGCTAAATCTATTTTGGAAGATGAATGTGTAGATTTGAATCATACTATGCTATATGATAACTTGCTTAATAATCATTATAATGTTTGGTCGATTTGAAAAGGAACTTGTGGAAAATATGGAAAAAGATTCAACATTACAATCTGTGTACAGAAGATTTCAAGCTTTAGAACACAAGAAAATACTTATTTATGGTACGGGAAAATATGCAGAAAGACTAATAGAGGCATTGGGGGATTTTCATATTGTTGGGGTGCTGGATCGGTTCCGTTTTGAAGGAAAATTTTGTGATAAACCGATCTTAATATGGGATGATATTGAAGAAAATACTGTCGATGTTATTATTATAGCAACATCAAAGGCAAACTATCAGGAGGTAGTAAATAGAATCCAATATCGTTGTATTGCGTTGAATATTACAATATATGGGGAAAACGGGAGAAATTTATCAAAAAAAAGTCAATTAAAGTATATTGATAGTTTTCAGGCAGATTATTTAAAAAAAAGGGAAGATGATTTGCGGAAACTGATTTCCAGGTATGATGCAATAAGCTTTGATTTGCTTGATACGTTAGTTATGCGCAAAACCTTAGAGCCAGAAGATATATTTGATATAGTAGAAGAAAAAATAAAAAAAAGAGGAATTATAGTTTCTGAATTTAAGAAAAAAAGAAGAACAGCAGAATTATTGGCTGATGGGCAGAATATATATCAAATTTACCATAATTTAAAAGAAATTACAGGTATAAGTGAAGAAGAAAGTCTGCTTATATTGCAGGAAGAAATAAAATGTGAAAAAGCCTGTTGGGTTCCTAGAAAAGTCATGGTAAATAGTATGAGGGAAGCAGTTGAACAGGGAAAGCGGGTAAGCATTTTTTCGAATACATATTTTCCCCTGGAAATACTAGAAGAATTATTAAAAGTTGTTGGCATAGTAGGGTATGATAGATTATATATTTCTTGTGAATACAAGGAGAGAAATGAAACAGGAATATTTGATATTTATCGCAAAGAGATTGGAAATGTAACCTGTCTTCATGTTGGAACTAATACTATAAAGTTTATAATTGATTTAAAAAAATATAAGATAGATATATTTGAAATTAAAAGTGCTTGTGAAATGTTAAAATTATCAAGCCTTAGACGAATCTTATTATATGCAGGAGGGTATGCTAATAATATTACGATAGGTATTATGATGGCAGAAATTTTTAATGATCCATTTGCATTATGTCATACATCCGGATTTATTAAGATAAATGCATTTTCTTCGTTTATAAAAGTATTTATCGCACCGGTTGTTCTTCTTTACATGCAAAATCTGCTTTATATTTTAAAAGATAAGAATTATAAAACAATTTTATTTTCTTCTAGAGATGGATATTTGTTTGAAAAACTATATGATAATTATTTTAAAGTAAACACAGAAATTCCTGGAATATATTTTATAACTTCAAGAAAATTATGTCTGATTTCAACAATATACAATGAAAGTGATATGGAGGAATTGAAAAAGTGGTTTTTTGGTGATTCTGAATTAAAGGTGTTTTTATCTGAATTTCTTGGAGAAAAGATATTAGAATGTGAAAACATAGAAAAATATGTTTGTTATAATAAAGATAAAATAATAGAAAAATCTAATGAGATGCGTGAAAATTATTTAAAATATATAAGAAAAGAATTAAAAGATACAGATAAAAAATATTTGTTTTGCGATTTGATTTCTAGTGGTACTGTACATGATGCATTAAATAAAATTTTATTAGAAGAGTTAGATGGATTTTATTTATGTGAAACAAATGGATATAAAAAAAGAAATCTTAATATAGTGTCTATATATAATGAGGAACAATGGGAAAATATTATACAGGCAAGAGATTTGTTAGAAGTTATTTTAACTTCACCTTCTCCATCTGTTCGGGCAATGGATGAAAATGGAGATCCTGTATATTCTCTTGATAAAAGGATAAAATCAGATATTGAGAAAGTTTTGGAAGCACAATGTATAATTGAAGAATATGTCCGGGAATATGTTGATTTATTAGGGACAGATAAAATGATAAATAAAGAAATTCCTGAAGAAATGTTAGGTTCTTTTGCGTATGTCAATTTGGGAGAAGAAATAAAAATTTTTTTGAATCAAAAAAACATAGATGATATGACACAAGCCTGTATTCAAATAATGAAAATATGAAAAAATACAATGGATGAAAAATACAATGGATCATGAGATAAAGACAGATGTTAGATGCTGCTTTTTTGGCGCAGGTAAAAAAGGGTTATACTGGTTGGAATTTTTTGCGAAATTCGGTATTGTGCCAAAATATTTCATAGATAATAATAAAAATTTATATGGGAAATTACTCAAAAATATTATAATTTATAATCCGGATCGATTAAAAGTAGTTGATTTTGAGTACATATTTATCACATGTAATAATGAAGCTGAAATTTATCAACAATTATTAGAGTTGGAGATTAACAATGATAAGATTATATTTGGAAATCATAATATTTTGAATCATTTACTGTATTATGCTGTAAAAGAATATTATTCAAAAAAAATTTCAGGAGATTTTTCTAGTAATAAATCTGAAGGAACCATATTGTTAGATTTGCAAAACGGAATGGTCTTAGGAGGAGTGGAGGCGTGGGTTTACCGCCTTGCAGGACAACTGCAAAAAAAAGGTTATCAGGGAATATATCTCACTACAAATGTTTCTGAACCAGTAGTTACAGATAATACTTATCTCAGTTGCGTATTGGAATATCATGGAATTACAGATGAGAAAGATAAAATAGACCATTGTGTGCAGGAAATCATAAAAAATCTTCCCTGCACAATCATTTGCAATTTCCCCCAGTATACCTTCTGGTCAGCATGTATAGTGAAACATTTATATCCAGATCAGATCCGTATTATCGCAGTACAGCACAGCGACGATCCGGTATATTACGAGGCATATGGTTTATGGCAGGAGTATATTGACAAGTGTCTGGCGATCAGTTCGTTGATGAAGCATAAGCTTGTTACAATGGGCATGAAGGAAGAAAAGATCGGCTATTTAAGATGGCAGGTGCCCTGTGAACAAATTATAAATAGAACAAAAAATAAAGAAGAAACATGCCTGCAGATTGGCTATGCAGGACGGGTAACGACAACTGCGAAAAGAGTTGATTTATTACTGGCATTAGCCCAAAAGCTAGAATCCAGGCATCTCCATTTCCAAATAACCATTGCAGGCATCGGAAATTATAGCGACACTTTACAGCAGCAGATCCAGCAGGAAAATCTTTCAAAGTACATCGTCCCCATCGGTTACATAGACCGGAAAGATATACCTGATTTTTGGAGTAGGCAGGACATCATGGTCAGCTGTTCCGAATGGGAAGGACACAGCATATCCCAATCAGAAGCAATGGCTGCGGGAGCTGTACCTGTGATCACGGATGTGTCTGGCGCCAGAGATGATGTGGCAGACGGATACAATGGATACATAGTAGATGTCGGCGATTTGGATACTATGGCAGATAAGATAGAGTATTTGTATCATAACAGGGATACGCTTGCGCAGATGGGCCAGCGTGCCCATGATACCATTTACGAACGGCAGAAGGAGTTTAATCAGGCTCAATTTTGGGATGACCTGATAAAGGAAGTGTGGCAGAAATGAAAGCAAAAGTATCTGTTATTTTACCATCTTTGAATGTGGCTGATTATATAGAAGAATGCATGGATAGTCTGCTGCGTCAGACTTTGCAGGAATTGGAAATCTTGTGTATTGACGCAGGCTCTACAGACGGCACGGAAGAAGTCCTGCGTCAGTATGCAAAAAGTGATCCTCGGATTATCCTGCTACACAGCGATATAAAGAGCTATGGAAAGCAGGTAAATATGGGGCTGGCATATGTGTCTGGTGAATATGTTGCAATTTTGGAGACGGATGACTGGATCGTGCCGGAGATGTACAAGTGTCTGTATGAAGCGGCGGCTGCGGATCGGCTTGATTATGTTGCTGCGGATTTTGACAGGTTTTATCAACTCCGAAATGGAGAGTATTATTTTAGCAGACAGCGTTTGTTTGACGTGGATAAAAAGGACTGGTATGACAAAATACTGGATACAGAGCAGATTGCAACTTTAAGGTCTTCCGATTATGTGCTATGGAAAGGAATTTATAATAGAGATTTTCTGCTTTCCCATCATATAAAACTTCATGAATCGCCGGGAGCCGCTTTTCAGGATATGGGATTTTTACAGCAGGTCAAAACTTATGCTAAGAAAACAAAATATCTTGACAGAAGCTTTTACCGTTACAGGCAAAACAGGGAAGAAGCTTCTTCTCAGGGATTGGACGGGCTTCGGCATTATGAGAAGGAATTTGCCTGGATACAGGAAGAATTGCAATTAGGCTCTGCTTTGAAAGGTATGCATAAAAAATATTATTATTTTACTATGAGCATATCTTTCCTCACGAAATATGAACAGATCCTCATCAAGTTGGATGGTGACTGGAAAGATGATAGATTGGCAGATCCTTACAAGTGGTTTAAAGGGCAGATTACAGAGGCAATCCGTAGTAGGCTATTAGAGGAAGAGATGTATGGAAGTGAGAGATGGACAAGGCTGTTGCTTTTACTTTCTTCCCCGGAAACGCATGCGTGGCTGATGACCAGCAGAGAGAATAAAGAAAAATGTAGTGTGAATAAGCTTTTAGAGTTGACAAAAAAGCTCCCAATTATTATATTCGGCTGCGGCATACGCAGCGAACGCCTGATGCTTTTCTGTGATAAATATCAGATAGAAATCTGCGCTTTTTGTGATAATAATCCAGGGCTTCATGGTAAAAAGAAGTTTGGCTATCCGATCCTTCCGCCTTCTGCTTTAGGAGACGAGATAAACAGTAAAAACGCAGTGGTTTTATTGTCCATGAAAAATGGAGCGGAGCAGGTGCGTATGCAGTTGATTGAGGAAAGGATTGAACCTGGCAGGATTATAGACAGGCTTCCGGAAGGAATCCTGTAACATAATATACCCGTCTAAAACAGGAAAAGGAGAGTACTGGTATCCTATGGACATAAAAGTATCCGTGATATTACCCTCATTAAATGTTGTCAATTATATAAAAGAATGTATGGACAGCGTACTTGCCCAGACGTTGCAGGAGATGGAGTTTATCTGTATTGACGCAGGTTCCACAGACGGGACATGGGAAATCCTGCAAAGATATGCGGAAAAGGACAGCCGGGTGCGCCTGGTACATTCTGATAAGAGAAGCTACGGTTATCAGATCAATCTGGGTATTCGTCAGGCTAAAGGCGAGTATCTGGGCATCGTAGAAACGGACGATTACATTGAAACTGATATGTATGAGGAGTTGTATAAAGCCGCAGTGGAAAATGATTTGGATTTCGTGAAAGCGGGATTTGACGTTTTTATTACGCCTTCTGAAAAGGAACGGTATCAGCTTTATTATCCCATGGCTGATTTTGGCCGGATAATTTCATCTGCATATTTTACTGAAAAACAATTGTCGAATGATACTTATATATGGAATGGTATTTACAAGCTTTCATTCCTTCGCAAATATCATATATGCCTGAACGAGAGTCCCGGCGCGGCTTTTCAGGACTGCGGATTCCGGTATCAGGTAGATATCCATCTGCGCCGGGGGATGTTTCTTGATCGGTCTTTTTACAGATACCGGCGTGATAACGGTGCTTCTTCCACTTATAATCCCAATTGTGTCAAATATAATTTGGCGGAGTGTAAATATTTACGCGGATGGATAGAGGAAAAAGGGATTACAGACAGGAAGATACGTTCATTTGCCGCCCGGGAGACTGTTATGATGGCGATAGAGCCGTATATTACTTTTCGAGGATGCGCGGCGCCAGATGAAGCAACACTTTGTGCGCTGGACGAATTTCGTGAAATCATCAAAAGGGATAGAGAAAACGGCTTGTTAAAACAGGAAGAGATGCTTCCCAAGCATTGGATAGAGATGCGTCTGTTTACGGAATCCCCGGAGGCTTTTGAAACGTATATCGCGGTCAGCGCAGATGCAAGATATGCGCCGTATAGACAATTTATAAAAGAAATGTCAAAGAAAAAACAGATCGTAATATTTTCCGCCGGGAAAGTTTCTTCCTATGCGTTATGCCTGATGCGGATGAACGGAATCGATACGGTTCAGATTTTCTGTGATAACAGCGAAGGTAAATGGGGAAGCGAATATATGGGTTATCCTGTATTGCCGCCGGAGGAAGCTTTTAAAAAGTATCCACAGGCGCATTATTTAATTGCCAACAGGGTTCACAGTGCGGCGATTCAAGCGCAGCTGTCCTCTGAGGGGATGGCAGAAGAGCAGGTATCTGTGTATACACTGCCTTTATTGCCGATGGAGTGTACGAATTATTTTTTAAAGCTTAAGGAGACTGCCTATGGCCCCGCAAAATAAAACGGATAAAATGATCGGAACATATATAGAATCACAATCCAAGGACACTTATAAGGAAATTCTTTCAAAGGATGAAAACCTTGCGCTTGCCCTGTATTTAAGTGAGCTTGCCAATGGCCTGTTCGGCTGGTATCCTTTTACCCCGGATAGCCGGATTCTCCAGGTCGGCAGTTGGTTCGGCGCGTTTACAGCGATGCTGGGCCAGCGCTGTAAGTCAGTGACTGTGTTGGAGCAGGATGATTATCGCTTCTGTATGGCTGAAAAACGCTTGAAAGACCTTGAAAACATTCATGTCGTCCATCAATCAGCCCCTGCATACTGTGAAGTATGTACAGAAAGTTTTGATTATGTTATTTTTGCCGTGGATGAAAATATAGATATTTTTCCAAATCCTGACGCTTATGCCAGGATAATAGAGTCCGTGGAAAACGTATTAAGCGGCCAGGGAAAACTGTTATTTGCCCTTCCCAACCGGTTGGGGGTCAAATATCTTTGCGGCGCGCCGGATCCAGGCACAAAAGTCCCTTTTGACGGTATCACTGAAAATAATTCTGCCCTTTACCGCTTTGACAGGGACGGGCTGTTAAAGTTTATGGAAGATTTGGGATTCCCATATATAAAACTATATTACCCCATGTCAGACCATCATTATACGCAGGTAATTTATACAGACGATTGCCGTCCGGGGGGCGATGTGCTGGAAAGGCTTCATATCTATACAGACCATAAGACAGAACGGCTTTTGTATGAATGTGAGTTGGCGGACCGTCTGGCAAAGAACGGCGTTCTTCACTGTTTTGCCAATTCCTTTCTCATTGAAGCGGGACAGACCCCCTGCGCCTTGATCATTTATTCTGCACTTTCCGCTGAGCGTGACAGGGATAAAGCATTCGCTACCAATATCTATGCTGATAACACTGTTGAAAAAATCCCTTTGTATCCTGACGGCCAGACCGGATTGTGGCGGCTTTTGGATAATACCCGGGAACTTGCCTGCAGAGGAATCCCGGTTCTTCCCATGAAGGAAGAAGGCGGGCGTATCCGCATGGAACGTGTCCGTTATCCATCCTTTTCAAATTACCTCCGCAGTATTGCCAGAAAAGATCCGGTGCTTTTTATTGATTGCCTGGATAAGCTTTATGATTATATCCTTCAATCTTCTGCTCCTGTTTTGCCGGAAAAAAATTGTATGCTGCATTTGTCCCCGGATGCCGATTGGGGCGTTATCCTTGCAAATGCCTATATCGAGATGATTCCTGTGAACAGCTTCTGGACAGGCAGTGATATCTTATTTTATGACCAGGAGTTTACCATGGAAAACTGTCCGGCTGGTTTTGTCATGTTTCGTGCCTTGCGGGATATTTATGCTTTTTCGCCTGAGACGGAGCAGTTTATTCCGTTACATGAGATGAAAGCCCGTTACGGATTGGCGGATCTGTGGGATTACTTTGCCCAGGAGGAAGAAGCGTTCCAGACCCGCCTGCGCAGAAGAAATTTATTCAACGGGTTTTATCCCTGGGTGAAACATCTGCCGGATACAGTGCAGGAAAATCGCCGCCGTCTGGATTCGTCCGGGGATATAAAGGAAGAACGAGATTACTTCAATGCCGTTTCCAACTTGGATGGCAGAAAGATCGTCCTCTTTGGCGCCGGGAGGATGGCGGAACATTATCTAAACCGCTATGGCCGGCAATATCCGCCTGTTTATATGGTTGACAATGATCCTGCCAAATGGGGCAGCCAGAGGGACGGCATAGAGATCCGTGACCCAGGGTCTATACAAAAACTTATGCCTGGTACTTATCGGGTGGTGATTACGATGGGGAATTATGAAACAGTCGTAGAACAGCTTGAAGGGATGGGGATCCATGGGGACAGCTACCGGATTTTTACCCGCGAGATGGATGCGTTAGTGGGCGGCAGGCTGACAGACACTGTGTCCGACGGTAAATACAACATTGGCTATGTGACCGGCGTGTTCGACTTGTTCCATATTGGGCATTTGAATCTTTTAAGAAACTGCAAATCCCGCTGTCATTACCTGATTGCCGGTGTACTCACGGATGAACTGACTAAGCAGGATAAGAATAAAACGCCTTTTATCTCTTTTGAAGAACGGATAGAGATCGTCCGTCAATGCAACTATGTGGACCGGGTCGTTCCTGTGGACTTCCACAACACCAATAAAGTAGATGCCTGGAAGGAACTGCGTTATGGCTGCCTGTTTTCCGGCAGCGACCATGAAGGAGAACCCTACTGGATTTGGTTGCAAAGGCAGCTTAGAAGCCTTGGCTCGGAACTGGAATTTTTCCCCTATACCCAGAGTACCAGCTCTACCATGCTCCAGAAGGCGATTCGGGAGGGAAAGCGCTAGCCGCCCTTGTGCCGCCCCGCATTTTCGTGTATGATAAATAAAAAGTAAAATCTGACGGGGGATGCATATGGCAAGGACGACGGCAATCGGGGTACAGGATTTTAGTACACTAATTGAGAATAATTGTTTCTATGTGGACAAATCCATATTTGGAGCGCGCGATTATGACAGGTATCACCAGGGTCAGCAAAGAATCTATATTTTCCGATCTGAACAATCTGGAAGTGGTGACGACTACTTCGGATAAATACGCGGACTGCTTTGGATTTACCCAGGAAGAAGTGTCCGCTGCTTTGGCGGAATACGGCCTTAATGAGATGGAAGAAAAGGTCAGGGCGTGGTATGACGGTTTTACTTTCGGCAGCAGGCGGGATATTTATAATCCCTGGTCCATCATCAATTATCTGGATAAAAGAAGATTTGCGCCGTATTGGGCGAATACCAGCAGCAACAGCCTGGTGGGAAAACTGATCCGTGAAGGGGACCCGGAGATCAAGATGGTTATGGAAGACCTTTTGCATGGGCGGGCTTATCATACAGTCATTGATGAGCAGATTGTATTTAATCAGTTGCAGAAAAAACAAAATGCTGTGTGGAGTCTTTTACTGGCCAGCGGATATCTTCGGGTGGAACATTTTTTTATCAATGTGGAACGGGGGAAAAATGAGTATGACCTGGTGCTGACCAATAAGGAAGTCCGCATTATGTTTGAGCAGATGATAGAAGAATGGTTCTCAGATTTTACACCTGCATATAATGCCTTCGTGAAAGCATTATTAAAGGGCAATCTCCGCGAGATGAACCGCTACATGAATAGAGTAGCTCTTGACACGTTCAGTTTTTTTGACACCGGAAACAGGCCTTCCGGGCAGGAGCCGGAGCGGTTCTACCATGGATTTGTACTGGGGCTTTTGGTGGACTTAAAAGGCCGTTATACTGTCACCTCTAACCGGGAAAGCGGTTTTGGCAGATATGACGTGCTTTTAGAACCATGCAGCGAAGAGGACGACGCAATCATCCTGGAATTTAAAGTCTTTGATCCTTTGGACGATGAGAAAACGCTGGAGGACACCGTACGGTCGGCACTGGCGCAGATTGACGATATGCGCTACGCTGCAACCCTGGAAGCGAAAGGATTTAGCGCTGAGCGGATTCGGAAGTACGGCTTTGCTTTTGAAGGGAAGAAAGTTTTGATCGGAGGTTAGCAATGAACATCATCTGTTCCCCCAATGGGATCATCCACCCTCCCCGCCCTGCGCAGGGAGTTATGGATTTAGCGAACGCAGGTTTTAAAAACATAGTATTGGATTTTAGTATGCGTTGTTCCGGGTACGAGCTGGAACATTATGGAGAGGAAAACGAAGACAAAGATACAGACAGTGAATACGCGCCTGTCACTGAGGATCCGCCGGGGCTTGGCTGTCATTTTGAGAAGATGCTTGCATCCTGTCGGGAACACCGGCTTCATATTCCCGTCGCCCGGGCGCCGCATCTGCTGCGCGATACAAAGCGTACAGACCTTACAGCGCTTCTTATGCGGATTCACAAAGAATGCATAAAGCTCTGCGGTCAGATCGGCTGCGGTAAGATTATCATCCGCCCGCTGTTCGCCGGTTTGTCCTGGGGGCAGGAGTGGGAGGCCAACCGCATGTACTATCTTGACCTGGCTTGTGCGGCTCGGGAACATAATATCAAAATCCTGCTGGAAAATCAGTGTCGTTTTCTGAACGGCCATCTGATTCGGGGCATTTGTTCAGACGCTTCCATGGCAGCTAAGTGGGTGGACGCCCTGAATGAAGAGGCAGGGGAAGACCGCTTCGGCTTCTGCATGGACGTTGGAGCCTGCAGCCTGTGCGGCCAGGACATGCATGAATATGCCAACGCCCTGGGACACCGGATCCAGGCAGTGATCTTAAGGGATTGTGACGGGTATCAGGAGAGTTCGCTGCTGCCCTTTACCTGCGCGCGAAGCGGCCAGCCCCGGACTGACTGGCTGGGACTTATCCGTGGGCTTCGGGAAGCCGGGTTTGACGGGGAACTGATTCTTGCTATAGCAGATACGGCGTCTGTGTTTTCGCCTCTGCTGCGCCCGCATCTTATGTCCCTTGCCCGGGCAACTGCAGAGTATTTTAAATGGCAGATCGGAATAGAAAACCTTTTGAAAAAATATAGGCAAGTCGTTTTGTTCGGCGCCGGAAACATGTGCCGGAATTATATGAAATGCTATGGGGAAAAGTATCCGCCTTTATTTACCTGCGATAACAATCAAAAGGTCTGGGGCAGCAGATTTTGCGGCCTGGAAGTGAAACCTCCGGAAGCGCTGAAAGCTTTGCCGGAGGATTGCGGGATCTTTATCTGCAATATTTATTACCGGGAGATTGAAAAGCAGCTGAAAGGTATGGGGATTAAGAATCCGGTGGAATATTTCAATGACGAATATATGCCGTCGTTTTATTTTGACCGGTTAAACTTTAAATAGGAGGTGCAGGCGTGTATGCTTTCTATTGGCGTACAGACAAAAAATGTGGTAGAAGACGCCGACCCGGCGGCAGGATTTGAAATGTTAAGAAGAACCGGGTTTTCCTGCGCGGATTTCAGCCTGAATTATTATCTGACGAATATTTCTCTCTATAAACAGAAGCGTAATGATTTTTTTGATCAGTCGGATGGGGAACTTGAGAAATTTTTTGCGCCGCACAAAAAAGCGGCTCAGATCTCCGGTATCCGGATTCATCAGATGCATATGCCGTATCCTGCTTATATTCCGGGCGGAAGCCGGGAGCTGAATGAATATCTGTGGCATGAAGTCGCGCCTAAAAGTATGCGGCTCTGCGCTTATTTTGACTGCCGCTATATTGTGATTCACGGATTTAAACTGGCGCATCACCTGGGTTCAGAAGAGGCAGAGTGGCAAAAGACCGCCGAATTTCTGCATTTTCTTGCGCCTTTGGCCAAGGAGCTGGGCATTACAGTTTGTATAGAGAACCTCTACAGCGGTACGGGCGGCCATATTGTGGAAGGCCCTTGTTGCGACGCAGGGAAAGCGGCGGAGCGCATTGACCGGTTCAATGACAGGTACGGCGCGCAGGTGCTGGGATTTTGCTTTGACACGGGGCATGCCAACCTGACGGGATTAAATTTTGAAGATTTTATAAGGACATTGGGATACAGATTAAAGGTACTTCATATCCATGATAACGACGGTGTGGGGGACTTGCATCAGATTCCTTTTACTTTTACGAAAACCCGGGAAAATAAAGTGTCCACCGACTGGGAGGGATTCATTCGGGGATTAAAAGCGATCGGATTTCATCAGACGCTGAGCTTTGAGACGGCGCCTGTGCTGACAGCTTTTCCGGAGGATTTAAAAGAGGATGTTCTATCTTTGATCGGGAAGATCGGAGGGTATTTTGCGTCAGAGATCAGTGAAGACCCGGACACAGGAAGGGCCGAAACGGTACTTAATATAGAAGAAGATACGATACAGGCCTAAAAAGCCCGTATCGTATCTTCTTCTTCGTCTGTGTCCCGTATTTCCCGGATGACTACGTCGTAACTGTAAGTTTCATTGACCGGTACAGTAACCGTATCGCCCACATGGTGGCCAAGCAGTGCTTTTCCCAGCGGGGATTCGATGCTGATCAGGTTCTTCACGGAATTTCCCCGGATGCTGGTGACGATCTTGTAGGTCTCGCATTCGTCGTCTTCCTCAATGTAGACGGTGACCGTTTTATTTAATCCTACTTCATCCGAACCGGAAGTATCTTCCACGATTACGGCATTTTTCAGCATACGTTCCAGATAGCCAATACGGCTGTTATTGCTGCCGTTTTCCCGTTTTGCCGCATAGTATTCAAAATTTTCGCTCAAATCCCCCTGTGCCCTCGCTTCCTGGAGCGCCTCTAGGATCTGGGGACGCAGGACCAGCTTGCGGTGGTCGATCTCCGCCTGGATTTTCTCCACATCCTTTTTTGTCAGTTTTTCTTTCATGATTGTCTTGCTGCCTTCCTTTAAAGATACGGTTATAACAGGGTGATCCCGTGTTTCTGCGCGGTTATGCGTACCTCGTCCGGCCAGATAGAAGCCTGGACTTCGCCGATATGGGCTTTCCGTAGATAGAACATGCAGATCCTCGACTGACCGATGCCGCCTCCAATGGTGTAAGGAAGCCTGCGCTCTAAGATATCTTTCTGGAAGGGCAGATTCGCGCGGTCTTCACAGCCTGCCAGGGAGAGCTGGCGGCTTAAGGAGTCCTCGTCTACCCGGATACCCATGGAGGACAGCTCCAGCGCATGCCCCAAGATGGGATACCAGACGATGATGTCGCCGTTTAAGTGCCAGTCGTCATAGTCCGGCGCACGGCCGTCA
>CAJUMT010000003.1:0-8615 GCA_910587495.1 uncultured Lachnospiraceae bacterium
GGAAAGTCTGTTTGCCAGGCTGGGATACCAGAAACTGGCAGACCTGCGGGAGGGGGAAGATTTTAAGGATCTGCCGCCTTTTGTACTGCCCAGGATGCTCTTGATCGTGGATGAGTTCCAGCAGCTTTTTCTGGAAGCCAGTCCCAAAGAGGCGGAGCAGATCCGTCAGATGCTGACTGCCATTGTGAAAAAGGGCCGGGCTACAGGGCTTCATATTCTTTTTGCCAGCCAGGAGATGAGCAACACCCTCTCCCGGTCTGACCTGGCTAATTTTAAGATTCGCTTCGCGCTGAACTGCAACGTAGGCGTCTCCATGGATGTCATCGGCAACCGGGAGGCTACGAACATCCGCAAGGGTTCGGTGATCTACAATACGTCGGACGGCAATGCGGAGTCCAATGTAAAATTCCTGGTTCCCTATGTAAAAACGGACATTGAGCCGGGAGCGGAGTATTCTTATTTTGACCAGTTCCTGGCCAGGCAGGTGCAGGCTGCCAGAATGTTCTCCTACAGCGGCGGACAGGGGTCTTTTAAAAAGCCCCAGAAGTTTTATCAGGAAGACCTGCAGGATCCTTTCCTGAGGGAGGATGCCCAGGAGGCCCTTAAGGCAGGACCGGAAAAACAATATGATTATTTAATAAACCAGAAACAGGAACTGTCTTTAGAAGAAATTTTGGAACGGATACGGGAACACAGAAAACAGTACTTTGTTCATGGAGAAGAAGGGGTCTTCGAAGTGTTGACGCTTGGGAAATATGTGACTTTTGCCAATATGAACTATGATATCCAGACCCTTTTTCTGGAATATGGACGCAATAAAAACATTCTGGCGGTTTCTCCAAAGGTGGAAGACCTGGTCTATCTGGAAAGACTGTTAAGCTATAATTTCCAGACTTCTCCCAGGCCGGAAATTATTGGGGAACCGTATCACCATCAGGTTTATTCCTTTCAGCCGGGAATCAAGAACCAGTTTCCGTTGGAAGAGACTGTGGGGGCGGAATTGTCCTGCGGGAACCCCGATGACTTTGGCCAGCTGCAGATGCATCTGGAGCGGAAAAAGATGATGTACCAGCTGTGCCAGGACTGTGATACGCCGTATGCGTTCGCCATAGGCAATTATCGGGCGAATCTGGCCAGACAGAGCCGGAATTTTTCTCCGTCAGACGCCGAGAAGATGGAGCAGCAGGCGGAGGAAATCTGCCAGGAACTTTTTGGCTCTGTATCAATTGAAGAGATTCCCCAGGCCTGCCAGGCTATCCTGGACAGTGATTACAATATGGTGGAACAGCAGCTGGCGAGAAACCTTATGATGTTTTATGAATACAGGCAAAATATGTATAAAGCGTTTCCGCCGACAGTGGTCTGGGTGATCGGCATTGATTCTGTGGAACGGGTGCCGGAATGGCTTATGGCCGGGATGAAAAATTCTCTGGACTACCATGTGCTGTTTATCGTCATGGCAAATTCGGAGTTTGACCAGATGGCTCAGATGGCGAAATGCTGCGACTATATTTTCGCAGGAGGCAATAATGCCAGAATATATGACCGGCTGCAGATAAACTATACCCACAAGGAAGCGGATTCTATTGTGCTGGATTTGAATATCAGGAGTATGGATGAGAACAGAAGTTTTAAGAAATATAAATGCAGAAGCTTTGAGAGAAAGACTGCCAGAAGAATCAATTTTGATCAGATTATTGGATGAAGAGGGAGGTAAGCGATGAGTTTTGCTTTAGAGACATACAGCGTAGTGCTGCTTTCTGCCGGTGAGAACAAAATAAAGATTATCAAAGTGTATAGGGAAGTGACAGGCCAGGGTTTAAGTGAAGGGAAGGATGCGGTTGAGAACGTACCGTCGGTAGTGATATCTGGCCAGAATCTGGAAACCTGCCGGAAAGTTATGGAAGCCTTTGAGAATCAGGGGGCTGTAGCGGAAATCAGGAAAGATTCATGTTCTTAATGCGGAAAAAGGTGGAAGCTGTAGTCCAAACTTCAGACAGCGGTGTGATCAGATGAGACCACACCGCTGTCTGCATTTAACACAACTATTGACGATAACCTTATATTTCCAGTATAATCATAGCATTGAAAGAAAGGAGTGACGTAGTGAGGCAGTTTTTTGGCTCGAGCCAGCGCGGAAATTTAAAAGAGGCAGTACAGGGATTAGTGCATCCTCAGGCGATCCTGCTGATGTCTAACGACAGACAGTTTGACGCACATGTAAAAGAACTTGAAGAGTTATATCCGGGAGTGCCCAGTATTGGATGTATAGGAATGAGTTATGATACCCGGGTTGTGGAAAAAGGGGTCAGCGTAGTTGCATTCCTGGATGGAGTAAAAGCGGTTGCCAATGTATTGGAACAGGTATCTGTCATGCCGGTGCGGTATATCAGACGCCTGGAACAGGATATAAAGGAGGCGGACGGCGCCCAACGGGATACGGTCTGCATTGATTTTTGCTCTGGAAATGATGCCTGTGTGCTGACGACTATCCATACGGCTTTAAAACAGAAGAAGATATCTCTTGTGGGTGGAACGGGCGATGCAGGCAGAGTTTCTGCCAACGGAGAGGTATACAAAGACGCAGTCGCCTATGTGCTGGTTAAGAATCTGAACGGACGGGTTAAAGCGTACAAAGAAAATATTTACCACAGGATGGGAGATTACAGCTTTATAGCTTCCGGAACAGACAAATCCAGATACATAATCGGCGCTTTAAATGGGCAGCCTGCCAGACAGGTATATCAGAATATCCTTCATGTGACAGAACAGCAGATTCAGACACAGACTTTTAAGAATCCTTTTGGAAAAGTGAATGGGGAGGATATTTGTATCATTTCTATCAAAGAAGTGGACGGGAATGCTCTGGCATGTTTTCGACAGGTCAATGATTCAGATGTACTGATCATGCTGGAGCTGGGAGATTATAAGGAGACTGTCAGGAATACAATTCGGACCATACGCAAGGATTTTCCGCGTCTTTCGGCCGTGTTTTCTGTCAATTGCCTGTTTCGGTATAAGCTTTTTACAGAACATCATTACATGGACGAATATTTAAAGCAGATGGGAACGCTTGGCTGTCATGCCGGCCTGGTTGGTTATGGAGAACATTATAACAATCGGTTTGTCAATCAGTCTATGACTTGTGTGGCATTTGAGTAAAGAGGGAGGATGGGAAAGCATGCAGTTATGGAGAAAGAAACAGAAGAAAACCGGTAAAGAATACAAAGAAGAAAAAGGGCTGTATTCGGTTGTTTATGTGACAGATGTTCTGAAAGATTATCAAAAGGAGCTTGTACAAAAAGAAGTAGAATCATTGTGGGAATTAAATCTGATAGGAAGTTCTTTTGACGGCGTGTTAAAAGAGGCAACACAGTTTCAGGATAAGCTGCAGGAATTTGAACAGACATTTGAGACGATCAATCAGACGTCCGGACAGTTTGAGGGAGTAAAAGAAGAGATCGGCGCGTCGGTGGAACAGGCGCAGGAAAAAGTGGAAAATTTAAGATCCAATTCCTTGCAGGTGGAAACTTGTTTTGACCAGATGGAAAATACATTTGAGGAACTTTTGGCCTCTGTAGACAAGATCAAACAGTGTATGAGCAGTATTGTATCTATTGCGGATCAGACAAACATACTTGCAATCAATGCGTCGATTGAAGCGGCCAGGGCCGGGGAGAAAGGAAAAGGATTTGCCGTGGTGGCGGCAGAGGTGAAAAAACTTGCGGATGAGATCAAACTTCTGGCAGGAGATGTAGACGTAGGTATTCATGAAGTAGAATGCGGTACAGGCGAATTGAATGCCAGTATTGGCATTTCCAGGCAGGCTCTGGGGCATAATATAGAAAAAGTGAATGAGACCGGTGTGACATTTGATAAAATTATGGAAGCGGCCGGAGGAGCCGCAACCGTACAGTCAGAGATCACAGATGTGATAGATAATTCCAGAAAGGCTCTCGGGGTGCTGTGCAGCTTTTTCGAGCAGATCGAAAGTCAGTACCAGGTAGTGGTGAAACACATTAAGACAGCAAGCCTTTTGGGAACTACAAAAAGCGCTATGTTTGAAGATGTTGACAATCTTCTGTCTCAGATCGCACCGATCGTGAAGGAGGAAGAATGTGGCGGACATTAAAACAGAAATAGAAAAACGTCGGACTTTTGCGATCATATCTCACCCGGATGCGGGTAAGACAACATTGACGGAAAAGTTTTTATTATATGGAGGCGCCATTAATCTGGCAGGTTCGGTTAAGGGAAAGGCAACAGCCAGGCATGCGGTTTCTGACTGGATGGAGATTGAGAAGGAGAGAGGAATTTCAGTCACGTCGTCTGTCCTTCAGTTCAATTATGACAATTATTGTATCAATATTCTGGATACGCCGGGACATCAGGATTTCTCAGAAGACACTTACCGGACGCTGATGGCTGCGGACTCCGCGGTCATGGTTATCGACGGTTCTAAGGGTGTGGAAGCCCAGACCAGGAAACTTTTCAAAGTATGCGTGATGCGTCACATCCCCATCTTTACTTTTATCAACAAGATGGACAGAGACGCCATGGATACTTTCGAACTTTTAGACGATATAGAAAAAGAGCTTGGCATTGCCACCTGTCCGGTCAACTGGCCCATCGGTTCCGGTAAGGAATTTAAAGGGGTCTATGACCGTACCAGCCGGAAGATCCATGTGTTCTCCGATACGGAGAAGGGAACGAAAGAAGGAGAAGACCGCGTACTATCGGTGGAGGAAGCGGACGGCGTACTTTTGGAAGGCCAAAAGGAGAAGCTTTTGGAAGAGATTGAGCTTCTGGACGGGGCCAGTGCGGAATTTGATCAGGAGTTGGTGGATCATGGAGAACTTTCGCCGGTGTTTTTTGGCTCTGCCCTGACGAATTTCGGCGTGGAAATCTTCCTTAAATATTTCCTGGAGATGACAACTTCGCCCCTTCCCAGAAAGTCGGGCGATACGTTGGTAGATCCTATAGAAGAAAGTTTTTCAGGTTTTATATTTAAAATTCAGGCCAATATGAACAAAGCGCACAGAGACAGGATCGCATTTATGCGTATCTGTTCTGGAAAGTTCGAGGCGGGTATGGAGGTTCTGCATGTGCAGCCGGGCAAAAAGATCCGTTTATCCCAGCCTCAGCAGATGATGGCGCAGGACCGTAAGATCGTGGAGGAAGCGTATGCGGGGGACATTATCGGCTTGTTTGATCCGGGTATTTTCTCCATCGGTGATACGGTATGTATGCCCGGCAGACAGATCAGATATGAAGGAATCCCTACTTTTGCTCCTGAGCATTTTGCCAGGGTGCGTCAGGTAGACACCATGAAGCGCAAACAGTTTATTAAAGGGATTGAACAGATCGCCCAGGAAGGCGCGATCCAGATCTTTCAGGAATATAATACGGGTATGGAGGAAATTATTGTGGGTGTTGTGGGCGTTTTGCAGTTTGATGTGCTGAAATATCGCCTGAACAATGAATATAATGTGGAGATTCTGTTAGATAATCTGCCCTATGAACATATCCGCTGGATAGAAAATGAAGATATTGACATGGATAAAATAAACGGGACATCCGATATGAAAAAAATCTGCGATCTGAAAGGTCGTCCGCTACTTCTGTGGATTAACAGCTGGAGCGTTAATATGACGCTTGATCGTAATGAAGGATTGAAATTGTCGTCCTTTGGCCGTTAATTTCCCCCTTTTCAAAAACTGTAAGTTTTGTTATACTGTCTATAATGAAGTTCCGGCAGGTACGGGACGTAAGATGCAGGAGGTATACAGGGATGGAAAAATTAGATAGAGCGACACATCCGCTTCCGGTGGATGAAGATATGGGCGAAGTGCAGATCGCTGACGAGGTGGTCGCGATTATCGCAGGTATGGCGGCGACGGAAGTCAAAGGCGTTGCGTCCATGGTGGGAAATATTAAAAACGAACTGGTTGCGAAGATGGGGATGAAGAGTCTTTCCAAAGGCGTCAAAGTAGAAGTGACAGATGCCGATGTGAAAGTGGATCTTGCTCTTAATATCGCATTTGAGGCAAATATTCTGGAAGTATCGAAGATCGTCCAGGATAAAGTAAAATCGGCCATTGAAAGCATGACCGGCATGGAAGTGTCCAGAGTGAATGTCCGTGTGGCCGGCGTAGTTTTAGAGTAGCAGTCAGGGCAGTATAGAAGCTGCCGTCCAACGCAGGAGCCCGCCTGGCGGGCTCTTGTTCCGTATGATGATTGAAATTTTTGCAGACACTGTTTCAGTTGTTTTCCTGGAGGCAAGGATGAAAAGAAGAGAACAAAGAGAGTGTATTTTTCAGCTCCTTTTTCGTGTGGAATTTAACAATCGTGAGGAGATGGAAGAACAGGCCGGTCTGTTCGTGGAAGATCTAAAAGAGGAAAACGAAGTAAAAGAAGAGGACGAAAACTATATTTTTGAAAAATATAAAAAGGTGATCGAGGAGATTCCAAAGATCGACGCTTTGCTTGAAGAAACGTCCAAAGGCTGGAAGACTTCCCGTATGGGAAAGGTAGAGCTGACGATTCTTCGTCTGGCGGTATATGAGATGAAGTTTGATGAGGATATTCCGGAAAAAGTGGCCATCAACGAGGCCATTGAGCTTTCTAAAAAATTCGGCGGGGACGACGCGCCAGGGTTTGTCAACGGAGTGTTGGCCAAGCTGGCGGGGAAAAAGCAGTAATGGCGAAAAATATATATTCGGTCAGGCAAGTGAATGCTTATATTAAAAATATGTTTGTACAGGATTTTATGCTGAACCGGATTTATGTGAAAGGTGAAATATCCAATTGTAAATATCATACGTCCGGACATATTTATTTTTCTTTGAAAGATGAGTCTGGAGCCATTGCCTGCGTTATGTTTGCGGGAGACAGAAAAGGCCTTGGATTTCAGATGCAGGAAGGACAGAAAGTTGTCGTATTCGGCGGCGTCAGCGTGTATGAAAGGGACGGGAAATATCAGCTCTATGCAAAGCAGATTCAGCTTGATGGAGAGGGCGTTCTCTATCAGAAATATGCCCGGTTAAAACGCGAGTTAGAAGAGATGGGGATGTTTTCTGCTCAGTTTAAACAACCAATTCCTCTGTACAGTAAAACCATAGGCATAGTCACAGCGCCAACAGGGGCGGCGATCCGGGATATCATAAATATCTCGAAGAGACGCAACCCATATGTGCAGCTGATTTTATATCCTGCCCTGGTGCAGGGAGAGCAGGCAGCGCCCAGCATCGTACAGGGAATCCGGACATTGGATGCGTTTGGCGTGGATGTGATCATCGTAGGCCGCGGCGGCGGCTCCATAGAAGATCTTTGGGCATTTAATGAGGAATCTGTAGCTCGGGCAATTTTTGCCTGCCATACGCCGGTTATATCGGCAGTGGGACATGAGACGGATACGACTATCGCGGATTATACAGCGGATCTTCGGGCTCCTACGCCTTCGGCAGCGGCAGAGCTGGCAGTGGCGGATTACCGGCAGCTGATCGGCGGGATGGAACTGTTTCGTAATCAACTGGCAGATCGGATCGAGCAGAAGATCGCCTGGTGCCGGCAGCGCCTGGAGAACAAAAGTCTGCTCCTTTCTCAGGCCAGTCCCAGATACAGGCTGAATGAGAAACGTCAATATGCGTCGGATTTGACAGACAGACTGTCGCTTTTGATGCGGCAGAAATTGGAGGACTCCAGGCATCAGATGCAATTGTATGCGCAGAAGCTGGACGGATGTTCGCCGCTTAAAAAATTACAACAGGGATATTCTTATACGGAAACAACGGATCATAAGGCGTTTTGCCGTGTCGCTCAGGTTGAACCCGGAGATCTGCTCACGATTCATGTGACAGACGGCCAGGTTTCGGCTCGGGTAGAAGAATTGCAGACGGTGGAAAGGAACGGGTGATCATGGCTGAAGAAAAAAAGGATAAAGAATTTCGCCTGGAGGAGGCGTTTGAACAGATAGAGAAGATACTGGAAAGATCAGGAGACAAGGATGTGTCGTTGGAGGAATCTTTTACGCTTTACCAGGAGGGGATGCGGCTTTTAAAACTTTGCAGCGCCCAGATTGACCGGGTGGAGAAAAACATGCTTCTGATTGACGAGGAGGGAGGACTCCATGAATTTTCCTGAAGAATTAAAGGAACGCATTGCTTTTACTGAAGAAATTATAAAAAATTTTCTTCCGGCTGAAGAAGGTTTTCAAACGACGATCCTGGAGGCGATGAATTACAGTGTCTTAGCAGGCGGAAAGCGGCTGCGTCCGCTTTTGATGTATGAGACTTACCGCATGTTCGGCGGAGAGGAAGAAGTGATCCGACCGTTTATGGCCGCTATAGAGATGATTCACACATATTCTTTGGTCCATGACGATCTGCCGGCTATGGATAACGACGAATACCGCAGAGGAAAGCTTACGACGCATGCCAAATACGGACATGCTATGGGCGTCCTGGCGGGAGACGGACTCTTGAACTTGGCTTTTGAGACGGCGCTTACGGCTTTTTCCAGTGGACAAGATATGAAACGGATTGTCAGAGCATTACAGGTGATGGCAAAAAAAGCAGGCGTTTACGGTATGGTTGGCGGGCAGGTTGTGGATGTGG
>CAJUMT010000003.1:8625-44873 GCA_910587495.1 uncultured Lachnospiraceae bacterium
GTAGACGTTTCATCCAGCGGACAGGCGATTTCCCTGGAGACGTTGGATTTTATTTATGAACTAAAGACCAGTGCCCTTTTGGAGGCGTCTATGATGACGGGGGCCATACTGGCAGGAGCATCTGATGAGGAAGTCAGGATCATTGAGCAGGCGGCATCCGCCATAGGAAAAGCTTTCCAGATACGCGATGATATCCTGGATGTGACCAGTACGTTAGAGACTCTGGGCAAACCAGTCTTAAGCGATGATAAGAATGAGAAGACCACTTATGTGACGCAAAAAGGGCTTGCGCAGGCGTCAGAAGATGTGGAAAAGATCTCAGAAAAAGCACTGGATTTATTGGCATCGCTTCCATATAAGAATGCGTTTCTGACAGAATTGATAAAGTCTCTGATTTATAGAGAGAAATAGGGGGTAGGGGTTTATGGCATTGGAGAAGATCGAACGGGTCAATGATATTAAGAAAATACCGCCGGAGGAATACGGACTTCTTGCTGAGGAGATCAGAGAATTTCTGATTGAAAAAATAAGCCAAAACGGCGGACATCTGGCCTCTAATTTAGGTGTGGTGGAGCTGACTATGGCACTGCATCTGACTTTTGATCTTCCGGAAGACAAGATCGTCTGGGATGTGGGACATCAGTCCTATACCCACAAGCTTTTGACCGGAAGAAAAGCGGGATTTGACGGCCTGCGTAAATATGGAGGATTAAGCGGTTTTCCTAAGAGAAAAGAAAGCGACTGCGACTGTTTTGACACAGGGCACAGTTCCACCTCCATATCTGCGGGGATCGGTCTGGTGGCGGCAAGAGATTTAAAAGGCGGCAGCGAATATATCGTGTCGGTCATAGGGGACGGCGCGCTGACGGGCGGCATGGCCTATGAGGCTTTGAACAATGCATCTCAGCTTAAAAAGAACTTTATTATCGTGCTTAACGACAACAACATGTCCATTGCGGAAAATGTGGGGGGCATGTCGGAGTATCTGAACGGGCTTCGCACCAATGAAGTGTATACAAACTTCAAGACGGGTGTGGAGCAGTCTTTGAACCGGATTCCGGGCGGAACCCATCTGGCAAATCAGCTGAAAAAAACAAAAAGCGGCATCAAACAGCTCTTCATACCTGGTATGCTTTTTGAAAACATGGGAATCACCTATCTTGGGCCTGTGGATGGCCATGATGTGGCAAAACTGATGGATGTGTTCAAAAAAGCGAAACGGGTTAAAGGAGCCGTCATTGTTCATGTGCTGACAAAAAAAGGAAAAGGTTACGCTCCTGCTGAACGGCATCCGGCCAGATTTCACGGCGCGGAGCCTTTCGAGATTCAAACCGGGCTTCCAAAGAACAAGCGCAAAAAGGCCAATTATCAGGACGTGTTTTCGACCTGTATGGTAAAACTGGGACAGAGAAATGAGAACGTGGTGGCGATCACGGCGGCCATGCCAGACGGGACAGGCCTGAAGCGTTTTAAAAATATCTATCCGGATCGCTTCTTTGATGTAGGCATTGCGGAAGGCCATGCGGTGACGTTTGCCGCAGGTCTGGCGGCAGGAGGCATAAAGCCTATTCTGGCGGTTTATTCTTCTTTTTTACAAAGAGCGTACGATCAGGTGCTGCATGATGTGTGTATCCAGAACCTTCCGGTGGTGTTTGCCATCGACCGGGCAGGGCTGGTGGGCAGTGATGGGGAGACCCATCAGGGAATTTTTGATCTCTCTTATTTATCCAGTATCCCTAATATGCATATTATGGCGCCGAAAAATAAATGGGAATTGTCCGACATGCTGAAATTCGCGGTGGATTTTGACGGGCCTGCAGCTTTGCGATATCCAAGGGGCGAGGCATACGACGGACTGAAAGAGTTTAGAAAGCCTATCGTGTACGGAAAGGGAGAGATTCTTTACGAAGAGGAAGATATCGCCCTTGTGGCAGTGGGCAGTATGGTTAAGACGGCGGAGGCAGCCCGCAGGAAGTTAAAGGAGATGGGGTACAGCTGTACGCTGGTGAACGGTCGTTTTATAAAGCCGATAGACACGGAACTGATCCGGGAGCTTTGTAAAGACCATAAACTTTTGGTGACGATGGAAGAAAACGTAAGAAGCGGCGGATTTGGTGAGAAAGTGCGGGATTATGTGATGGATCATGAGCTGCCTGTTAAAGTTCTGAACATTGCTATTCCGGATGAATATGTGGAGCATGGAAATGTGTCCATTCTTTATGAAGAAGTGGGTCTTGACGTGGAGTCTGTGACAAAACGTACAGTGGAAAAATATATTACAATTAAGGGATAGAAATATATGAAGAAAAGACTGGATGTCCTTATGGTGGAGCGGGGACTTATAGAGTCCAGGGAAAAAGCCAAAGCTGTCATTATGTCCGGGAATGTATTTGTGGACGGACAGAGGGAAGATAAAGCCGGCTCTGCTTTTCCTGAAAAAGCAGTGATCGAGGTAAAGGAAAACCCTCTGAAATATGTAAGCCGGGGCGGGCTGAAGCTGGAAAAGGCCATGAAGCATTTTGACCTGACCGTCCAGGGAAAGGTGTGTATGGATGTGGGTTCTTCCACAGGCGGATTTACAGACTGTATGCTGCAAAACAAAGCGGTGAAAGTTTATGCGGTGGATGTGGGAAAGCCAGGGCAGCTTGCATGGAAACTACGTCAAGATGAACGGGTGGTCCCCATGGAAAAAACAAATATTCGTTATGTAACTAGGGAGCAGATCGGAGAGCCGGTGGAATTTGCCTCCATTGATGTGGCGTTTATTTCACTTACGAAAGTGCTGGAGCCGGTAAAGGAGCTTTTAACGCCGAACGGACAGATCGTGGCGTTGATTAAACCGCAGTTTGAGGCGGGCAGAGAACAGGTAGGAAAAAAGGGCGTGGTGCGGGATAAAAAAGTCCATTTAGAAGTGGTGGAGCGAATTATCGCTTATGCGGTGCAGACAGGCTTTGAAGTGCTGAACCTGGAATTTTCACCTATTAAAGGGCCGGAGGGAAATATAGAATACCTCATTCATTTACAGAATCACGAGAAGGGGACAACCTGGGAGCATATACCGGTGGAACCAAAGACCATTGTGGAGCAGGCGCATCAGGCTTTATAACAGATCAATGAAAACATTTTACATTATTGCGAACAGTGAAAAAGACGAAAGCATCAGACTTTCTTATAAAATATCAGATTACCTTACTTCCAAGGGGAGACGCTGCCTGGTCCGCAGCAAGACGCAGGACAGCGAGACGGCCCGCGGATACCTTCTGTCGGAAGGCGTGGAAGGAATACTGGTGCTTGGAGGCGACGGAACTTTACTTCGGGCAGCCAGAGAACTGGCGGAAAGCAGGATTCCGTTTCTTGGCATCAATATGGGGCATCTGGGGTATCTGGCCGAGATTGAGAGACAAAATGTACAGTCGGCGCTGGAAAAACTGATGGCAGATGAATATACTATAGAAGAACGGATGATGCTTTCAGGTAATGTCTATACAAATGGACGGTTGACTGAACAGGATGTGGCGCTAAACGATATCGTGATCAGTCGTTTTGCTAACTTACGGGTGGTGAACTATGAGGTTTATGTAAACGGGCAGTATCTGAATTCTTTTACGGCAGACGGCATGATCGTATCTACACCGACCGGATCTACCGGCTATAGTCTTTCGGCGGGCGGACCAATCATATCTCCTACAGCTTCCATGCTGGTACTTACGCCGGTCTGCCCACATACATTAAATTCCCGTAGTATTGTTTTTTCAGGGGATGACCATATACGGATTCAGATCGGAAAAGGCAGGCGGGACGGCCCGGATGAAGCGTGTGCAACCTTTGACGGGGATACTTATGTACCCATGGAGACGGGAGATTATGTGGATATCCGAAAATCTACGGAAGTGACTCGGATTTTGAAAATTAACCAGGTCAGTTTCCTGGAGGTGCTTCGGGACAAGTTAAGCCGAAACTGATGAAAGGAAGGCCTAGATGAAACGCAGAAGGCATAAGAAGATCATTGAACTGATCGAGAATTTTGATATAGAGACACAGGATGAACTGGCGGACCATCTGCGTCAGGAAGGATTTCAGGTTACACAGGCCACAGTATCCCGGGATATAAGGGAGCTGAAACTGTCTAAAGTGCCGGGGAAAAGCGGACGTCAGAAGTATGCGCTCCTGAACCATCAGGAGCATCAGATGGAAGAAAAATATGTGGGAATTTTAAAAGAAGCTTTTGTGTCCATGGACTGTGCCCAAAATATATTGGTCATTAAAACGGTGGCAGGTATGGCCATGGCAGTGGGAGCCGCCCTGGATAAGATCGGATGGAAAGAGATCGTGGGATGTATTGCGGGAGACGATACAATTATGTGCGTGATTCGGACAGCGGAGGACACAAAGACAGTGATGGAGGAACTAGATAAAATTGTAGAATGACAGAGGTGAAAAGATGCTGCTTCATTTACATGTAAAAAACCTTGCCCTGATTCGGGAAACGGAGATTGATTTTACCAAGGGGCTTAATATACTGACAGGGGAAACCGGAGCAGGAAAATCGATTATTATCGGTTCGATTACCATGGCGCTAGGGGGAAAAGTGGCGAAAGAGATGCTAAGAGAAGATGCGGACAGCGCGCTTGTGGAGCTGATTTTTACGGCAAAGCATCCTAAGCTGCTTGAAAAACTTGCCAAGCTGGACATTCCGGCGGAAGACGGCGAACTGATTTTATCCAGGAAGATCACAGGCAGCAGGAGTATTTGCCGGCTGAACGGGGAGACAGTCAGCGCTTCGGTATTAAAAGAAATATCGTCGTATTTGATCGATATTCACGGCCAACATGAGCATCAGTCTTTGCTGAATAAAAAAAAGCATCTGGAAATATTGGATGCCTATGCGCATGAGGAGATTTTGCCCGTGCAGCAGAAGCTGTCCGAAAGCTTCCATGCCATGCAAAAAATTGAGAAAGAACTGGACGGAGCTTCGGCAGATGCGGATGCCCGATTAAGAGAGCAGTCGCTTTTAGAATATGAGATCCAGGAAATTATGGACGCTGCGCTTGTAAAGGGCGAAGACGCGGAACTGGAACATACATATCGAAAAATGTCCGGCAGTAAAAAGATACTCGAAGCGCTGGGAACAGTGCAGATGCTTTGCGCCAGAGAAGACGTATCTATATCTGATCAGATCGGGAGAGCGTGTCGGGAATTGTCGGCGGTTGTCAGCTATGACGAGCAGTTGGCGCAGCTTGACGGCCAGCTTTCACAGCTTGACAGTCAGATGCAGGATTTTATCCGGGAGCTTTCCGACTATATGGAAAGTCTTCAGTTTTCCGAGCAGGAGTTTGCCGATGTCCAGGAACGGCTGAATTTGATTAATCATCTGAAAGCCAAGTATGGTCCGTCAGTGGAGGCGATTACGGCGTACAAAGAAGAGAAACAAAAAAGGCTGGATATACTGATCAATTATGATCAGTATATGGATAAGCTTAAAAAGGATTACGCAAATGCGCTGGAAGAGACGGAAAAGCTGTGCGAAGAAATCCATGGTATACGGGTTCGGGCGGCGGAGAAGCTCTCGGAACTGATGAGAGAACAGCTGGCGGAACTGAATTTTCTGGATGTACAGTTTGAAATTTCGGTAAAAGAGACAAAGGATCTGACAGCGAACGGTTTTGATGATGTGGAGTTTCTTATCTCTACCAATCCGGGCGAACCGTTAAAGGCGCTAGGAAAGATTGCTTCCGGCGGCGAATTGTCCAGAGTGATGCTTGCCATCAAGACGGTGATGGCGGATCAGGATGCTATTGATACTGTGATTTTCGACGAGATTGACGCAGGTATCAGCGGTCGGACAGCCCAGAAAGTATCAGAAAAGCTTTCTCTGATCGGGCGTAGCAGGCAGGTTATTTGTATTACTCATTTGGCTCAGCTTGCCTCCATGGCGGACAGCCATTATTGCATAGAAAAATATGCCCGGGAAGGGGGCACGCAGACGGCTATTCGAAGACTTGGAGAAGACGAGATCACTGAAGAACTGGCCCGCATTTTAGGAGGCGCACAGATTACAGATGCTGTGAGGGAGAACGCACAGGAAATGAAGCGGCTGGCGGCAGAGTATAAAAAAACAGGAAATAATTAACAGTAAATTTAGACGGATTTATGCAGACACTATGAAAAAAGCGTGAAAGGTGTGTCTGCATGAGCCGTCTAAAAATTTATCGAATTTGTCTGAGCGTATGGCTGATATTTTCTGTTCTTTTAATGCTTGTTTATGGCAGATGGTATCTGGATACTCAGATTCCGGATGTGATTCGGGTCAGTATGGGAGAAGAGCAGACATTGAACCTGGGGATCAAGGAAGTATCTGTCTTGGCCGTGGAAAAGCAGCGTGTAATCCCGGGCGGGATTCCTATAGGGATCTATCTGGAGACAGAAGGCGTTTATGTGGTGGGAACTGCGGAAGTGGAGGCTATGGATGGCCTGAATTATGAGCCTTCTTATCAGATCGTACAAGCGGGGGACTATATACTGGCGATCAATGGAAAGAGGATTCACAACAAAGACGAATTGATTGCCTGCATACAGGCAAATCGCACGGATATTATGATCTTAAAACTCCTGCGCAATTCACAAACAATACAAGTCCGTTTAAACGCTGTGCAGACCAAGGAAGAAGATTATAAAGTGGGCGTCTGGGTCAAAGACGATATTCAGGGAATCGGCACTCTTACTTATGTTACAGAAAATATGAGCTTTGGCGCTTTGGGACATGGAATTACAGATACAGACACCGGTGAACTGCTGGAGACTTCCGGCGGTTCCCTTTATGATACGGAGATACTGGAAATTATTAAAGGAGAGCGGGGGACGCCGGGAGAGATCAGTGGCATGATCACATACTCCGACCGGTATGTGCTGGGGACGATTGCTCAGAATACTTCCGCCGGCATCTTCGGATATGCCAATCAAAAGTTGAAAGGCCAGATTACGGGAGAACCTGTTGATGTGGCTTTTAAGCAGGAGATTCGAACAGGGACGGCATATGTAAGGAGCGCCGTATCCGGGGAAGTCAAAGATTATCAGATCCAGATCCAGGAGATCCGGCTGAATGAAGACGATGTGAATAAAGGGATGATCTTTCAGGTGACAGATCCGGAACTTTTAGATGAAACAGGCGGTGTGATTCAGGGAATGAGCGGATCTCCGATTCTGCAGGACGGTAAATTTGCAGGGGCGGTGACGCATGTCTTTGTAAATGATCCCACGAAAGGATACGCCATATTTGCGGAATCTATGGTTAATGCGGGGAAGAGGTGAAGGTGAGGAATTCTCAGTTGTGTAGACATGAACGGTATGATATCATTGTATATGTCAAAAAGGGAAAAAGGTGATGCTTTATGACCATAGAAGAAATCATGTCCGGCGAGTCAGAATATCTCTAATTCAAGCAGATGGTGCCAGAAAGAATATGACGGAGATATTGTGGCACAGCTGGATGCAGCCTATTCTGCAATGCCGTGGCCCATCGCAGCTATCTGCACCCGTCAAGCATCCAGGTGGCCGTGTATGATGACCGGGTGGAAATGACTTCCCCAGGGATGCTGTTCGGCAGCTTGAGGCTGCAAGATATCAGGGAAGGCATTTCCATACCGAGGAACCGGGCACTGGTGTATGCGTTGACTTATATGAATATTATGGAACATTGGGGAAGCGGGATTCCGAGGATTAATAAAAAGATTATTCGATATATAGAGGAAAAGGGATCAATAACGAATAGAGAAGTCCAGAATCTGCTGAATATAAAGGATTCTCGTGCTTTGAAAATTCTGAGGGAAATGGTCGAGGCAGGAATACTGAAAAAAGAAGGGAAATTAAAAGGAAGTAACTACAAATTGAAATAAGGAGGAGATTGGTTATGAAAAGTCCGTTAACGACGGTCTGTTACATAGAACAGGACGGAAAATACCTGATGATGCATCGGGTAAAGAAGGAGCATGATATTAATAGAGGAAAATGGGTCGGTATCGGCGGACATTTTGAGGCAGGTGAAAGCCCGGAGGAATGTATCTTAAGGGAAGTAAAGGAAGAGACAGGATTGACACTGACCGCATGGAGGCTTCGCGGCCTTGTCACTTTTACGGCGGACGACAGTCCTACGGAATATATGTGCCTGTTTACCGCGGAGGCCTTTGAAGGAAATCTGACAGAGGACTGCAGGGAGGGAGAACTTCAGTGGATTCCGAAAGAAGAAGTTCCAAATCTGAATCTGTGGGAAGGCGACAGGGTATTTTTAAAACTTTTGGCAGAGGAAGCGCCATTTTTCTCTTTGAAAATGTCTTACATAAAGGACCGCCTGGTGGAATGCAGGCTGGACGGCAAAGCCATAGATAATGTTTGATGTTCCCGATGGCGTATGGTATGATGTTAAAAGTGCCAAATACAAAAGCATAAAACAGCGGGACTATAGTTTGGAGGATTTATTGATGAAGTACGACTTAATCATTATAGGCGCAGGCCCGGCGGGCATATTTACCGCGCTTGAACTGGTGCGCCGCAATGCCGGAAAGAAAATTTTGATGGTAGAAAAGGGGAAACCGGTGGACCGACGCCATTGCCCGAAGTCGGAGACCGGGAAATGTATGAACTGCAAGCCCAACTGTATGATTACTACCGGGTTTTCAGGCGCGGGCGCATTTTCCGACGGAAAGCTAAGCCTTTCCTGCGAAGTAGGAGGCGAACTGCCTTCGCTGATCGGGACGGATTTTGCTCAGGAATTGATCGACTATACAGATAAGATCTATCTGGAGTTCGGGGCGGACGAGCATGTGGAAGGCATCTACAAAGGAAAAGAGATCGACGAGATCAGGAAACGCGCCATCCGCGCAGGCCTTAGACTTGTCAACTGCCCGATCAGGCATCTGGGAACAGAGAAAGCCCAGCAGCTGTATTTGAATATCCAGAACTATCTGCTTAACCAAGGCGTAGAGATCCTTTTTGAGACAGAATGCGAGAATATTATCCTGGAAGGAGACGCCTGCAAAGGAGTCCGTATCCTGGAAAAAGGGAAAGAACAAAGTATTTATGCCGATACGGTGGTCATCGCTACCGGAAGGCGCGGAGCGGACTGGCTGGAAAAAGTATGCGAAGAAAACGGGATCGCCCACAGGCCGGGTACGGTAGATATCGGCGTCCGGGTAGAATGCCGCAACGAAGTCATGGAGATGGTCAATAAAGTTCTTTATGAAGGGAAACTGATCGGATACCCCAGGCCATGGAAAAATAAAGTGCGTACCTTCTGCCAGAATCCAGGCGGTTTCGTGGCGCAGGAAAACTATGACAACAACCTGGCAGTGGTGAACGGGCACAGTTATAAAGATTTAAAGAGCGAAAATACCAATTTGTCAATTCTTGTGAGCCACAATTTTACAGAACCCTTTAACCAGCCCATCGCCTATGCCCAGAAAGTAGGGGAGCTGACCAATATGCTGGGTGCAGGGAAGATCATGGTGCAGCGTTACGGAGATATTTTAGACGGCAAAAGGACCTGGCAGAAGGAGCTGTCCCAGTCCAATGTGAAACCTACCTTAAAAGACGCTGTGGCAGGGGATATCACAGCCGCTATGCCGTACCGGGCCATGACCAACATTATAGAGTTTATCCGGATGATGGACGAGGTGGTTCCGGGATTTGCCAGTGACGAGACGTTACTTTACAGCCCGGAGCTTAAGTTCTATTCCAACAAAGTACGGATGGACGAAAATCTGAACACGAATATCAAAGGCCTGCACTGCCTGGGTGATTCCTCGGGCTGGACCAGGGGGCTTATGATGGCGTCTTCCATGGGTGTGTTGATGGGGCGCAAATTGATGGAACAATAAAACAGCGGAACTTTCCAATAAGAGGTGGACAATGAGAAAAATAATTACAATCGGTCGCGAGTTTGGCGCAGGCGGCGGAGAGATCGGAAGATGTGTGGCAAAGGAACTGGGGATACCTTATTATGACAGGGACATTATTTTAAGGACAGCCGCGGCCAGCAGCAAATTAAGGCCGGAGCAGGTCATGAAATGGGACGAGAGAGTGCCGGGCAGTTTCGGATTTGCCCAAAGCCTGTTTGATTTTTATAATAAGCCCCTGGACGAGGAGCTGTGGAAAGCGCAGAAAGATGCTATACGGGAAATGGCAAACAAGGAAAGCTGCGTGATCGTGGGCCGGAACGGGGACCATATCCTGCGGCATTTTGACCACTGCCTGAATGTATTCGTCCATGCGGGATTTAACTGGCGTGTAAAAAGGATGTGCGGGTTAATGGCGGACGCCACCAAAGAGCAGGTGATCGCGGACGTAAAACAGGCGGATAAGGCCAGAAAAAAATACTGTGAGTATTATACCGGCAAAACTTATGGGGATTCCCGCAGCTTTGACCTTACCATTAATACTGAAAAACTTGGGGTCGAAAAAGCGATCCGGCTTGTGCTGGCTGCGGCGGAAAACATTTAAATCGGATTTGCCATATTGTATACAATAATACATTTTTCTTGACAAGCGGTTCGGAAATCCTTATACTTAAAAACAGTATTTCCCCAAGGTAGGGAAAATACGGAACTTTCAACAGTATTTTCCCGGACAGTATGCAGAGCAGTTGTCGGGAGTGGAGCGTACGAAAACTGCTCTGGGTAATGGATACTGGTAGGGAAAATACGGAACTTTCAATAGGAGGATACATAATGAAAAAGTTACTTGTACTATCGATGGTTGCATGTATGGCGGTTTCTGCCGTAGCATGCGGTTCTAAAGCGCCGGAAGCGCCTGCAGAGGCTCCGGCTGACACAACGGAAGAAACACCGGCTGACGCACCGGCAGAAGATGAAGCACAGGGCGAGGAACCTGCGGCAGACGCGGCTTCAGGAGACAAAGTATGGGTGATCGCTACCGATACTGATTTCCGTCCGTTCGAGTATACAGATGAGAGCGGCAACTTTGTCGGCATCGATGTGGATCTTCTGGATGCGATCGCACAGGATCAGGGATTTGCATACGACCTTCAGAGCCTTGGATTCGACGCGGCGGCTCTGGCAGTGCAGTCAGGCCAGGCGGATGGCATGATCGCAGGCGCTACCATCAATGATGAGCGTAAAGCGTCAGGATGGATCTTCTCAGACGGATATTTTGATTCAAATCAGACCTTTGCCGTAGCGGCGGACAGCGATATCGCCGGTTTTGAAGACCTGTCGGGCAAGAACGTGGCCGTAAAGAGCGGTACCGCAGGTTTTAATTTTGCGGAGGGACTCAAAGACCAGTACGGATTTACCGTTACTGTATTTGAAGATTCACCGACCATGTATCAGGATGTTGTCCTTGGCAACAGCGCTGCATGTGTAGAAGATACCCCGATCATAGCTAACAATATCAAAGACAAGGGTCTGGAGCTTAAGATTCCGGAAGGCATGGAGAGCGAAAGCGCTCCCTATGGATTTGCCATCATGGATACGGCAAACCAGGAGCTTCTGGATATGTTCAATGCAGGTCTTGCGAATATCCGGGCAGACGGAACTTATGATGAGATCATTGCAAAATATATCGGAGAATAATCTGTTTCGACCGTTTGCTTTGCAGAAAGTTTAACAAAAGCCAGACAGTAAGGAGAACCAGCACATGATTTTAATTATTCAGATATATGGAGGTATGCTGCTTTCGGCAATGGGAAGGACGCTTTTGATGACGCTGCTTTCCCTGATATTTGCCATGGTGATCGGTATGATATTCGGGCTGATGAATGTGGTCCACAACCGCTTCTTTAACTGCATCGGTACTATTTATGTGGATGCTGTCCGCGGCGTACCCCTGATCGTGCTGGCGTACTTTATTTATTTTGGCATGCCCTCCGCGATCAAAGGACTGGGCATTGCGGGATTCCGCTTAAACGGCCTGCAGGCAGGTACGATCGCTCTTTCCTTGAACTGCGGCGCATATATGGCGGAGATTATCCGGGCAGGCATTGAGAGCGTGGACAGGGGGCAGATGGAAGCGGGAAGGAGCCTAGGGCTTTCCTATGGTTCCTGTATGGCTTTGATTGTGATTCCTCAGGCGATCCGCACGATGATTCCTTCGATTATTAACCAGTTTATCATCACGCTGAAAGATACGTCGATTTTGTCCGTGATCGGATTCCCGGAATTGACCAATGTAGGAAAGACCGTCATCGGCAGTACGCTCAGGCCGTTAGAGGGCTGGGCGGTGGTCGGCCTTATGTACATGGTAGTGATTGTGACGCTCAGTAAGCTGGCCAAAAGAGTTGAGAGGAGGGTGAACCGTGGAAGGTAAATGCAAGATCCATGTGACAAACCTCAAGAAAAATTTTGGCAAGCTGGAAGTCTTAAAGGATATCAGCCTGGACGTCCATGAGGGCGAAGTGGTAGTTCTTTTAGGGCCTTCCGGAAGCGGAAAGTCTACTCTTCTTCGCTGCCTGAACCAGCTGGAGACGGCGACCGGCGGACAGATCATCATCGACGGGTATGATGTGACCGACAAGCGCACAAATATCAATAAAGTGCGGGAAAATATCGGCATGGTATTCCAGCACTTCAATCTGTTTAACCATCTGACGGTCATGGACAATATGACACTGGCTCCGGTTCATTTAAAGCTTATGTCAAAGAGCGAAGCCAGAGATATGGCGGAGCAGCTCTTAAAGCGTGTGGGTCTGGAAGATAAAGCGGACGCTTATCCAAGCCAGCTGTCGGGAGGCCAGAAACAGCGTGTGGCTATTGCAAGGGCTTTGGAGATGAAGCCTGATATTATGCTTTTTGACGAACCCACCAGCGCGCTGGATCCCGAGATGGTAGGAGAAGTTCTTGCCGTCATGAAAAAGCTGGCCAATGAGGGCATGACCATGATGGTGGTGACCCATGAGATCGGTTTTGCCAGAGAGGTGGCGAGCCGTGTGATTTTTATGGAAGGCGGTTATATTGTAGAGGAAGGCACGCCGGATGAAGTGATTCTCCATCCTAAAGAACCTCGTACCATTGACTTCCTTAGCAAAGTACTTTAATCAGGTAAAGCCGATGATCGGCTGTTATATGGATAAAAATCCTCGTCAGGATATGCCTGGCGGGGATTTTTTGCGTGTACCCGGCGGGTACATGCTCTATTGTTCTGTTATTCTGTTATTTCGGAAGAAAAAGATGTTGCAAATTGTAAAAAAATATAGTATAATTCTTTCTATACACAAGATAGTCTTGGGCGTTCGCCTGACAGATTTCCCTGAAAAGAGTATAAAGATATATGTTAGAAATATTTCGAAGCAGTATTTTGCTGTTTGGTCTGTCTTATACTGCATGGACAGACTGGAAAGAAAGAAGAATACCAAATCGGCTGCTTATATGTATGTTGGTTCCGGCTGGTATGTCTTTGCTTATGGAAGGAACCGATGTGTTTTTACGCGCGGTTTCAGGTCTGATGATTGTGGGGATGGTATTTTATGTGTTTTACGCAAGCTTTCAAGGCAGTATGGGAGCAGGGGATGTGAAGCTGGCTGCTGTGGTCGGGTTTTATCTGGGAATAGGTAAGGCTGCCTGCATGTTTGCCTTAGCATTTTGCCTGGCGGCCGCTGTATGTGCGATCCTGCTGTTTTTAAGGCGAATGGACATAAGGCAGAGGATTCCCTTTGCGCCGTTTTTACTGGTAAGCGCTGTGATTCTTATGAGCATGGGGGTGTAAGGATGGATTACTTATTTACTTATTGTACGGAAAAAGGGCCTGAGAAAACATGCAATCAGGACTCGTTGCTGGTAAAAAAGGCTGTGTGCGGCAAAGAGCGGATTTTATTGGCGGTGATTTGTGACGGTATGGGCGGACTGATGCAGGGCGAGGTGGCAAGTGCTTCTCTGGTAAAAGCCTTTTCCGCGTGGTTTGAGAAAGAACTGCCCCGGATCATATCCGTACCGAAGATGGAGCAAAGCCTGCTCTGGTCCTGGGATATTCTTTTAAAAAGTATGGACAGGAAAATAAAAGCTTACGGGCGGCAGTATTATCTGAAAATCGGCACGGCGGTTACGGCGCTGCTGCTTTTTCGCGGAGAATATTATATTGCCCATGTGGGTGACAGCCGTGTGTATGAGCTGTGCGATCAAGTCTGTCAGCTTACAAAAGACCAGACAGTAGCAGCATGGGAGGCAGAACGGGGGATCTTGACACCTGCGCAGGCTGAGCGTTCCCCCGGGAGTAGTATACTGCTTCAATGTATTGGGGCATCAGAAACAGTAGAGCCTGTCTATATGAAAGGGCAGATTGCCAAAGGAGCCGCTTATATGCTTTGCTGTGACGGCTTTCGTCATGTGGTTAGCAAAGAAGAGATGCAGCAAACGCTGTTTCCTTTCAAAAGGTCAGATGAAAAAGCCCTAAAAAGAAGATTGGAGAAACTGACGGCATTGAACCGGACCAGGGGAGAAATGGATGATATATCCGTGATTATCATATATCCTCTAGAAGAAAGCCGTCCTGTGCGGGAAAAATAGCTATGTTGAATATCGGTTCTATTGTGGATGGAAAATATAAGATTCTGAACATAATCGGAAAAGGCGGAATGAGTGTGGTCTATCTTGCAATGAATGAAAAGGCAAACAAACAATGGGCCATAAAAGAAATATTTCGGGATGCATACAGAGATTTTCATCTGGATAAAAAAGAAATAGACATGATGAAAAGATTGAAACATCCGCGCCTTCCAAGTATCACAGACGTGATTGAGCGGGAAAGTTCGCTTCTGATTGTCATGGATTATATAGAAGGGCGCTCGCTGCAAGATATTCTTACAGAATATGGAGCGCAGCAGCAGGATCAGGTGATCGAATGGGCCAGACAGTTATGCGACGTGCTGGCATATCTGCATTCCAGAAAACCGGCGATCATTTACCGGGATATGAAACCCGCCAATGTGATGTTAAAGCCGGACGGAAACGTAATGTTGATCGACTTTGGCGCTGCCAGGGAATATAAGCCGCACAATATAAAAGATACGGTTTCTCTTGGAACAAGGGGATATGCTGCGCCGGAGCAATATGAAAAACGGGAACAAAGTGATGCCAGGACAGATATCTACTGTTTGGGAGTTATGCTGTTTCAATTGCTTACAGGGGAGAATCCTCATAATCTTCGCCCGATTTGTGAAATTAATCCGTCACTTTCCTCCGGTCTGGAGGCAATTCTTATAAAATGCACACAGGTAGAAAAAGAAAATCGTTATCAGTCCTGCGAAGAACTTATGTATGTCCTGGAACATTACCAGGAGATGGATACTGCATACAGAAAGACGCAGAAAGCGAAGCTGTATCGGTTCACAATCCCGGCTGTACTTGCCAGTTTTTTGGGATTTGGAGCGCTTTTCTTCAAAGCCATGGAATCGAATATAAGAGAAAACAATTACGAAGCTTTTTTGTTGGCTGCACATAATTCCACCATTAAAAAAGAGGAGATTGAAAATTATCAAAAAGCCATCCGGTTAGACCCGTTCAGGGAGGAAGCATATTTGTCTCTTTTGGAGGAGGGTTTTTTAGACGACCAGATATTGACCAGTGAAGAAAGCCAGCAGCTTCGAGCGATCCTGATTGAGTATGGGGATAAAAATACTACGAATGAGAGAGCATTTCAGGAAAATCAAAAAGGGTATGTCCGGTTCGCCTACCAGGCGGGTATCGCTTATTATTATAAATTTGAAGAAAAGAGTAATAAGAAAAACGCAAAAGGTTATTTTGAGATTGCCGCTGCATCGGATAATCTGGAAAACAGCCAGATTGAACGCGCCAGAAGACTGTATGTAATTTCGGATTATTACGCCAGAATTGGTCTGGAAGATGCTGCGGGAGATAAGTCGGTCACTTATCTGGACTATTGGAAGGATTTGACCGCTTTGTCAGAAGGAAATCTGGTAGAAGCAGACAATGGGCGTACGGCTTTGGTCATGTATGCGGAACTTGCCGGGCAGTTGATTTTGCATGCGGCAGAATTTAGAAATGCCGGCGTGCAAAAAGAAGAAATGTTTGCCTGTTTGAAAACAATAGAACAGCACTTGACGTCGGATTTTGCAGGATTGGATGGAAGCGGCAGACAGTGGCTGGAAGAAGACATACAGGAGCTGTACGGAAATATTGAAAAAGCGAAAAGAATGGTGGAATCTGCCTGTACACAAAGGATACAGGAGGAATAAAAAAATGAGCGATATCACAAACCGGATCAAATTGTTTCACAGTCTTTATACCGCCTGTTTGTCGGGGGCAGCTATATTCGCAGGCATCTCGGTATTTTTGTACCTGTATCTGGATATTAGGACTGCCGTCAGAGTTCTTGCAGGTGTAAAAAGAGTAGACAGGCCAAAGCGCAGGAAAAACTTTCAAGGGGAAAATACAGAGAGTCTGGACCGGATCACAGAGATATCGGACGGCCAGGAACTGACCGTGGGTCTGTGGGCCAAAGCGTCGGGGAAAGCGTATGAAAAAACCGACGTTATGCATATGAAAGTACAGGCATTTCTTGTGGAAAAAGAGATCCTGGTGGTCCATACGGACGTGACAGTGTCCGATGAACCACAGGTTTAATCTTTCTTTTTCCCCACAGGGGCTGCGTAAACGACGCATATATAGTCTTTTTCGGCGGAAGGTCCGGGCGCGAATCCGAGAAGTTCGTCGATTCTGTCCTGGTCATAAGCGCCGATGGCACAGGTGCCGCAGCCGACGGCCTCGCAGGCAAGGTACAGATTTTCACATACATGCCCTGCGTCAATTAAGATATATTTTTCGGCTTTCAGGCCGTATCGCCATTCCATTCGGTAGGGAATGCTGGCCCAGACAAAGAGAACCGGAGCTGAAGCCGCGAAACGCTGGCCGCATAAAGCCTCCGTAAGCTCGTCGTCAAAATCTTCTCTGTCCTCCCAAAATTCTAATGCATGACTTTCAGGGAGGTAATGGTAGACAGCCTTTTTTAGTCCTTCCACCTGATTGACGAACAGATATGTCTCAAAAGTATGTCTTGAACCCGCAGAGGGGACATTTCGAAAAGTGACCGGATTCTTATGTCCCGCGAAATGGCGCACGCCCTGGCTGGTCCACAGTAAAAATGACAGTTCTAACAGAGTCAGCGGTTCTTCTGTGTAGGAGCGTCTGCTTTTGCGTTCCCTGATCAGTTCTATAAGGTTTCCTGAGAGCGACAAATTTTCATAGTCTGTGGGCAATGGGATTGTTTTCGCTTCTTTTTGTTCCAGAAGGCAGGGAATGGAAGGGAGTTTTTGCTGTTGATCCGTATCCTCAGCTTTTGCGTCTTTTCCGTTATAGCCTTTTAAAAGCTCCCGATTTTTCATAATTTCATATTTGGTTTTATCATTCATGATTGTAAACTCCTGTGGGCGATTCATGGGATTATTTATTTACAGGCGTCAGTCAACGCCTGAAACAGTCTTTGCTGGGAAGGCGTATTGAAAACCATATACTCCGGGTGCCACTGAACGGCCAGGCAGAAAGGATAATCCTCTAACTGCAGTGCCTCCACAAAACCGTCGGGACTGTCTGCAGCGATCCACAGGCCTTTTCCCGGGTCATCTACCGCCTGATGGTGTAGACTGTTTACCGCGGCGGTATCACTGTTCAGCAAATAGGATATAAGGCTGTCAGGATCAAGTTCTATTGGATGGGTAGCCGTGGTTCGATGGGAAGGGTCTAAGTGCGGGTATTCCTGTTGCGGTTTGATATCCTGGATCAGCGTGCCGCCTAAGAGTATATTAAGAAGCTGCATGCCCCGACCGATACAAAGCAAGGGTTTCTGCAGCTTTAGTCCGGCGCCGAGAAGGGATAGTTCAAAGTTGTCTCTTTTTACTTGAGGTTCTTTAGATTCGGGCAGACGTTCCTGATTATACAGTCCGGGCCACAGATCCGGTCCGCCGGGAAAGAGAAGGCCGTCGCACTGCATAAAAGCTCTATTATCATCCAGTGTTTCGGCGGACGGCATCAAAAACTGCACAGTCGCGCCGGATTTCCTAAGGCAGCGAATATATGGATAATACATATAACGGCTGAACAGATCTTTTCCCGGCATGGGAATACCGATCGTTGGATAAAGCATAGTTTCGTCCCCTGTTGTTCTGACAAAGTCTGTCGGTTTAAAGGTATTTTAACATTCTTAAGGTTCAGAGTCAAATACCACCGGGAATCGATGGACAAATGCGGCTGCTTGGCGAGTTGCCCGCGGAAATAACCATTGCTTTTTTTTCATGGTCAGTATTATAATAATCTTATATGCATGAATATATTATAAGAGCAGCTGTGTTCCTGCATGTAATGAGAACACAGCAAAATTGCAAGTAGGAGACACCTTTATTTATGATGAAAATATTTTTTGCGTCCCTGGGTTGCGACAAAAATCTGGTGGATTCGGAGGTTATGCTGGGGATTCTGTCAAAAAAGGGATACGGGTTTACGGATGATGAAGCGGAGGCGGACATTATTGTGATTAATACATGCTGCTTTATCGGAGACGCCAAAGAAGAAAGTGTGCATACAATTCTGGAGATGGCAGAGTATAAGAAAGAGGGAAACTGTAAAGCGCTGATTGTGACTGGCTGTCTGGCTGAGCGCTATCGGCAGGAGATCACGGAAGAGATTACAGAAGTAGACGCCGTATTAGGAACCACTGCTTATGATCAAATTGCCGAAGCCATTGAAGATGCGCTTGGAAAGAAAAGTACATTAAAATGCGGAGACACGGACAGGCTTGTGCTGACAGACGCCAAAAGGATTCTGACCACAGGAGGCCATTATGCGCATCTTAAAATAGCAGAAGGGTGTGATAAGCACTGCACTTACTGTATTATACCCAGATTAAGAGGCGCGTACAGAAGTTTTCCGTTAGAACAGCTGGTACAGGAAGCTAAGGATTTGGCATCTATGGGAGTGAAAGAGCTGATCCTGGTAGCCCAGGAGACGACTCTTTACGGAAAAGACCTCTATGGTGAAAAAAGCCTTCACAGATTATTAAAAGAGCTGTGCCGGATACCCGGTATCCGATGGATCAGGATACAGTATTGTTATCCGGAAGAGATTTATGATGAACTGATCCGTACCATAGCGGAAGAACCAAAGATTTGTCATTATGTGGATCTTCCTGTTCAGCATGCGTCTGATCGGGTTTTAAAACGGATGGGACGAAAGACAACACAGCAGGATCTTAAAGAGATCATAGAAAAACTGCGCGCACGGATTCCGGATATATGTCTTCGGACTACACTGATCAGCGGTTTTCCGGGGGAGACAAAAGAAGACCACCAAGAACTGCTTCAATTTGTGGACGAGATGGAATTCGACAGGCTGGGTGTGTTCGCATACTCCCAGGAAGAGGATACGCCTGCCGCCTGGATGGAAGATCAGATTCCCGAAGAAATCAAAGAAGAACGCCGGGATGAGATTATGGAGCTTCAGCAGGAGATTTCTTTTGAGAAAGCAGAAGAGATGATAGGAAAAGAACTCTGGTGTATGGTAGAAGGCAAAGTGGCCGATGAGGATGCTTATGTGGCGCGTACTTATAAGGATGCGCCCGACATAGACGGATATATTTTTATTCAGACACGGGCGGAACTTTTGTCCGGCGATTTTGTAAAAGTGCATGTGACCGGAGCTGACGAATATGATTTGATAGGAGAGATTACCGATGAATTTACCGAATAGACTGACGGTGCTTCGTGTACTGATGATTCCTTTTTTTGTGTTGTTTACATTGACAGATCTTGTTCCCGGTTACAGCAAGTATATCGCTGTCGCCCTGTTTGTCGCTGCAAGCCTGACGGATTTTCTGGACGGAAGGATTGCAAGAAAATATAATCTGGTGACGAATTTTGGAAAATTTATGGACCCTCTGGCGGACAAGTTGTTAGTCTGTGCCGCTTTAATCTGTCTGGTATCTCTTAAGATGCTGGATGCCTGGATCGTGATCGTGATCATCAGCCGGGAATTTATTATCAGCGGTTTCCGTCTGGTGGCGTCGGATAACGGCGTGGTGATCGCCGCCAGTTATTGGGGAAAATTTAAGACCACGTTTCAGATGCTGATGATTATTGTGCTTTTGTTGGATTTTGGAGGTGTTTTCGACCTGGTCGGGCAGATCCTGATCTGGGCAGCTTTGATACTGACGGTGGTTTCACTGGTGGATTATCTGATAAAAAATAAACATGTGATTCTGGAAGGGGAGATCTGAATATGGAAAATTATACGAAGACAGTGAAAATTTGCGGGATGGATGTAAGCGAGGTGCGTCAGAGGATTCATGATCTGCTGGCAGTGCAGGACGGGCCTTCCCTTACTTTTTCTGCCAGTCCCGGAGAGGTGGATATAGAGGTCTCTTTTCAGTCCGAACAGGAAACGGAGGCAAAGGAAAAAGTAAAAGAAGTGGTCAGGGAATTAAAAGTGCGTTTTGGCAGCAGCATTTTTACGACCAAACCAAAGGTGACCTTGGCAGAGACAATTGTCGATCTTTTAAAAGAACAGGAGATGACAGTCACTACGGTGGAATCTTGTACAGGCGGTCTTTTAAGCGCCCGTCTGACCGACGTAGCAGGTGTATCGGAAGTATTTAAACAGGGGTTTATCACCTACTCCAATAAAGCAAAGCGTAAGTTTGTGGGAGTGAAGAAGATGACTTTAAAAAAATATACGGCAGTCAGCGAGCAGGCGGCCTGGGAGATGGCCAGAGGCGGCGCAGCCTTTACAGGGGCGGACGCTTGTATCAGTGTGACTGGTTATGCGGGACCGGACGGCGGAGAGGACGGACAGCCAGTGGGATTGGTTTATATTGGATGCAATATAAAAGGGAAGATCGAGGTGGAAGAGTTTCATTTCAGCGGAGACAGACGTACCATACGGGAACTTGCCGCTACCCATGCGCTGACTTTTCTTCGTAAATGTATACTGGAAAATTATCAGATATAGGCTGCAGAATGATCTGTAAGAGGTGTTTGGCATGAGATACCATAATATAACGAAAGAAGATATGTTAAACGGAGGCGGCCTTCGGGTAGTGCTGTGGCTGGCAGGGTGCTCCCATCACTGCAAAAACTGTCAGAACCCTGTCACCTGGGACCCGGAGGACGGACTTGTTTTTGACGAAGCCGCGAAGCAGGAGATTTTCTGTGAACTGGAAAAGGATTATATAAGCGGCATAACATTCAGCGGCGGAGATCCTCTGTATCCGGACAGCAGAGAGGAGCTTACCCGGTTGATTCGTGTGATTAAGGAGGATTATCCAAAGAAAACCATCTGGTTGTACACAGGCTTTCTCTGGGAAGATATTTGCCGCCTGGAACTGATTCCTTATCTGGACGTATTGGTGGACGGCAGGTTTGTGGAGGAATTAAAAGACAATAACCTTCCATGGAAAGGAAGCTCTAATCAAAGAGTGATTGATGTGCAGATGACGCTTTCTCTTGGAAAGGTAGTTTTGTATGCATAATAAAAACAAAAGAGGATAAAGTATGGAGACAATTAAAGTAAAATATTTTTCGGAAGAGGTTGAGAGGCTTTCATTGATCGGAGGCAAATCAGATTGGGTGGATCTGCGTGCTTCTGAGGAAGTGATATTAAAAAAAGGAGAATTTGCTTTGATTCCATTAGGTGTAGCGCTTGAACTTCCTAAAGGGTATGAGGCGCTGGTGATTCCAAGAAGCAGTACTTTTAAAAATTATGGCGTTCTTCAGACGAACAGTTGCGGTTTGATAGATGAGAGCTATTGTGGGAATAATGACCAATGGTATTTCCCGGCGCTTGCCATAAGGGATACAGTCATTCATGTGAATGATCGTATCTGCCAGTTCCGGATCTTAAAACATCAGCCGGAACTTTCTTTTGTGGAAGTGCAGGAATTGACAGGTAAAGACAGAGGGGGATTTGGAAGTACCGGAAGGCGCTGAAAAGTTGGAGGAATAGAACATGGCGTGTACAATGTTTGCGGCAATTGATGTGGGAAGTTATGAAGTAAACTTAAAGATCTATGAACTTTCCATAAGAAAAGGAATCCGTGTGGTGAATCATGTAAGACACCGCATGGAGCTTGGAAAAGAGACTTATGTGACAGGTAAGATCGGCACACAGATGGTAGATGAGCTATGTCGAGTGTTTATGGATTTTCAGAGGATTATGAAAGAGTTCGGCGTAGAAGACTATCGGGCCTGCGCCACCAGCGCTGTTAGAGAGACAAAGAACAGGATAGTTCTTTTAGACCGGATTTATTTAAGAACGGGTATCCGCCTGGAGACGTTAAGCAACTCCGAGCAGAGGTTTTTAGGATATAAAGCTATTGCTTTTAACGCGGAACGTTTTCAGGAGATCATAGAGAAAGGGACGGCGATTGTGGATGTGGGCGGCGGCAGTATCCAGATATCTTTATTTGATAAAGATAATATGGTAACGACCCAGAATATCCGTCTGGGAACTTTGCGCCTCCGGGAACGTCTGACCGATGTGGCGGAACGCACTATCCGTTATGCAGGCGTGATTGAGGAACTTTTGAACAATGAGATGCGCACCTACAAAAAGCTTTATTTAAAAGACCGTAAGATCCGTTATTTGTTGTTGGTGGGAAGTTATATTCAGTATATCAACCGCTATATCCATAAGGACAGCGACGCATTTCAGATTACAAAAGAAGAGTTTATTACTTTTTATGACGAATTTATACAGAAAGGTCAGCTGGTGATGGCCTCGGAACTGGGAATTTCCAATGAAAATATTTCTCTGATGCTGCCCACTATGGTTATCTATAAACGTCTTCTGGAAGAGACCGGAGCGGAGAATGTGGTCATTCTCGGTATGGACTTAGGCGATGGCCTGGCCTATGATTTCGCGGAGCGAAAAAAACTTTTACGCCCCAGGCATAATTTTGAAAATGATATAGTAGAGGCGGCCAGAAATATCGCAAGGCGGTATCATACCAACCGCAGCCATACCCAGATGATGGAAAAGGCCGCTTTGACTCTTTTTGATAAGACAAAATCCGTCCATGGCCTTGGAAAGAGAGAACGGCTCCTTTTGCAGATATCCGTGCTTTTACATGACTGCGGAAAATATATCAATATGGCCCAGTCCTCCGAATGTTCCTATAATATTATCATGGCCACAGAGATCATCGGCTTGTCCCATATGGAGCGGGAAATTGTGGCGAATATTGTCCGTTTCAACAGCGGTGATGTGATGGATTTTGAAGAACTGGCGTCAGGGTCTTTGCTGGAGCGGGCAGAATATATGACGATTATGAAGCTGACGGCGATTCTTCGCCTTGCCAATGCCCTTGACAGAAGCCATAAGCAGAAGATCAAAGACATCCGGGTCACTGTTAAGGATGACCATACCATGCAGATTCTGGCGGATACGGCGGAAGACCTGACTTTAGAGCAGGTGCTTTTTCAGGAAAAATCGGAACTCTTTGAAGAGGTATACAGCATCCGCCCCATACTGAAAGCCAGAAAATCAGAATAAAACAGCATCTGCGGTACTCTAATAGGAGGACATGAGTTTGAAAAAAGAATATATGAAACCTGAATATTTTGAAAATCGTGAATTGAGCTGGATTGGATTTAACGAGCGTATTTTGGGAGAGGCGAAAGACAAGAAAAATCCGTTATTTGAAAGACTGAAATTTTTAAGCATAACTTCTTCCAACCTGGACGAATTTTTTATGGTTCGGGTCGCTTCTTTAAAAGATATGGTCAACGCGGAATACTCTAAAAAGGATTTCTCCGGTATGACGCCTCAGCAACAGTTGGATGCCATTCATGACCGGGTACACAGTTTTGTCAGCGCTCAGTATTCCATCTGGCAGCGTTCCCTGTTACCGGGACTGCGCCAGTGCGGTCTTCAGGTGATCGAAGACCATACCCAGTTAAATGACGAGCAGAAGCGGTATGTGGACCAGTATTTTGTAGAGAATGTATATCCGGTGGTGACGCCCATGGCGGTGGATTCTTCCAGGCCGTTCCCTTTGATCGTCAATAAAACCCTGAACTTAGGCGCGCTTCTTAAAAAGAAAAATGAAAAAGACGCGGAGCTTGAATTTGCCACCGTGCAGGTGCCTGCAGTCCTTCCCAGGATCATATCTATTCCGTCACCGGAAAAAGATATCCAGTCGGTGATTCTTTTAGAGGAAATGATCGCCCGAAATATGCCCCAGCTTTTCTTAAGCTATGATGTGGTCTGCGTACACCCTTACCGAATTATGCGGAACGCGGATCTGACGATTGACGAGGATGAGGCATCTGATCTTCTAAAAGAAATACAAAAACAGTTGAAAAAGCGCCAGTGGGGTGAGGTGATCCGCCTTGAGGTGGACGAAAAGATAGATAAACGTCTTTTAAAGATCCTGAAAAAGGAGTTTGAAATTAAAGAGGATGCCATTTACCGGACTTTAGGTCCTCTGGACCTGACATTTCTGATGAAAATGTATGGACTGGAGGGATTTGAACAGTATAAAGAGCCGAAATATATTCCTCAGCCGATACCGAACCTGACAGGCAGGCCGGATATTTTTGAAGAGATCCGGAAAGGAGATATTCTACTGCATCATCCCTATCAGACCTTTGATCCGGTGGTGGATTTTATTAAAAAAGCTTCCAGGGATTCCAGGGTGCTTGCCATTAAGCAGACGCTTTACCGGGTCAGCGGCAATTCGCCCATTATCGCGGCCCTCGCCCAGGCGGCGGAAAACGGAAAGCAAGTGTCCGTGCTGGTGGAGTTAAAAGCACGTTTTGATGAGGAACACAATATTGCCTGGGCAAAGATGCTTGAGCGTTCAGGATGCCATGTAATCTATGGCCTGGTGGGGCTTAAGACGCACAGTAAGATTACGCTGGTGGTGCGTCGGGAGGAAGACGGTATCCGCAGATATGTACACTTGGGAACCGGCAATTATAATGATACGACGGCAAAGCTTTATACGGATATGGGTCTTTTGACCTGTTCGGAGGCCATCGGAGAGGATGCGACGGCTGTATTTAACATGCTTTCCGGTTATTCCGAACCGGCCAGCTGGAATAAACTGTCTTTGGCGCCCCTGTGGCTAAGAGACCGTTTTATGACCATGATACACAGAGAGACGGTCAATGCGAAGAACAAAGAACCGGCGCATATTGTGGCAAAGATGAACTCTTTGTGTGATCCGGGGCTGATTGCGGCTTTGTATGAGGCAAGCGCAGCAGGCGTGAAGATCGAACTGATTATTCGGGGGATTTGTTCTCTCAAAGTGGGGATTCCGGGCGTCAGCGAGAATATTACCGTGCGTTCTATTGTAGGAACCTACTTGGAACACAGCCGGATTTATTATTTTTTAAACGGCGGAGAGGAAGAGATCTATCTTGCAAGTGCAGACTGGATGCCGAGAAATTTAGATCGCCGGGTGGAAATTTTATTCCCTATCGAAAATGAGCAGTTGAAAAAAGAAGTGATGCATGTGCTGCAGATTCAATTGCAGGACACCATAAAAGCACAGGTCAAGCAGCCGGACGGAACATATGAAAAAGTAGACCGCAGGGGCAAGGCAGCTTTGTGCGCCCAGGAATACTTTATGAAGTATGCGAAAAATCTGAATAAACAGCAGGAGGATACGGTTCAGAACCGGGTATTTATTCCGGAGGAACCAATGGAGGAAAATGACGAAGGATAAAAAGGGACTGTTTTTGGACATGGACGGGACGACGCTGGATAATGAACGCAGAATCTCGGACGAAAACATGGAGGCGTTAAAAAAGACTATTCAGGCGGGACATGAGGTGGTGGTGACGACGGGCAGGCCGGCAGCCAGCGCGGGATATCTGTTAAAAGAACATCATTTGCATGAGATCGGCTGCAGATATGTACTCGCATATAACGGAGGGATGCTTCTGGATTGTACTTCGGATCAGGTGATTTTTAAAAAGACGCTTCCCCTTGCTTATGTAAAGGAGCTGGCGGACGCAGCCAGACGGCGGGGGATCTATATCCATACCTATGGAGATGATAAAGTCGTGACAGAAAGGGAAGATGAAAATCTGGTACACTATATGAACAAAACCAGCATGAAAGCTCATGTGGTAAAGGACATTGCAGAAGAGCTAAAAGAAGAACCCTGTAAAATGCTGGCGGTGGACATCAAAGATCATGAAAACTTAGAGGCATTTAAAAATGAGATGAAGCAGTGGGCAGAAGGGAAAGTGGACATGTATTTCAGTTGCCCGGAATATTTGGAGATCGTGCCCAAAGGCGTGTGTAAAGGAGAAGCATTAAAAACATTTTGTAAAGTACATGGAATCCCGGTGGAACATGCTGTGGCAGTGGGGGACGAAGGCAACGATATCTCTATGATCCAGGCAGCGGGAATCGGCTGTGCCGTGGCGAACGGGATGGAAGAAGTAAAAAGGGCGGCGAATTATGTGACTGAGCGGGACAATAATCAGTCGGCTATCGCGGAAGTGGTGGAGAAGTTCGTACTTTCCTGAAAAATTTATAGTTTCAGACGGAAAAGCTGATGCTTCAATGCAGACCAGTGGAAGGGAATCAGAGGGTACAGATAACTCCTTTCGGTAAAAGTCTGGCAGGTAAGAAGACTGACGGCAACGATGATTAAACCTGCGATAAAACCATAAAGCGAGAAGCAGCCTGTCAGGATCAAAAGCAGAATGCGCATAAACTTGACGGCATAATTCAGTTCGGCGTTGGATTGAGAATAATTTGCTATGGTTACGAAGGCCATATAAAGCATAACTTCTTCATTGAACCAACCGGAATTAACGGCAAATTCTCCGATAACCAGACCCGCGATGACAGACAGGGGAGTACTCAGCATATCCGGTGTATGGATTGCTGCCAGGCGAAGACCATCGATGGAAAGTTCCAGAAGAAGGAACTGCAGGGTAAGGGGAATATTTACCGTGTCTTTGATTTGTATAAAGGTAAAGCCTGCCGGAATCCAGTCAGGATGCTGCATCAGAAGCAGGAATAAAGGGGTCAAAAATAAAGATAGAGCCATGATCAGGAATCTGGACAGACGAAGATACGTTCCTGTGATCGGCGGAAAATAATAATCATTGGCCTCTTCCGTGATGGCAAACAGGCTTGTGGGTAGGATTATGGCAGATGGAGAATTGTCCACCAGTAGCACGATGTTTCCTTCCAGGATGGAGGCTGCAGCGGTGTCAGGACGCTCTGTTAAATGAAATCTTGGAAACGGATTGAACCAGCGGCCCGGAAGAAGCAGTTCGGCAAGACTTTCCTGGTTCATTGTCAGGGCGTCGATGGTGACGGATTGTAAGCGTTTTTTCAGCTTTTGCAGGCATGTCTGGTTTGCCCTGTCTTCCATATAGCATAAAACGATGTCGGTGCGGCTGCTTTCACCTAAACATTGCATCTCCATACACAGTTTCGGGGAGCGAATCCGGCGCCGGATCAGGGCGGTGTTGAATACCACAGTTTCCACAAAACCGTCCCGGGAACCGCGAAGCGTGCGGTCTTTAAAAGGCTCTTCCACGCTTCTTGCCGGGTAGGTACGGCAGTCGATAGCGAGACAGCCAGCATGGCCAGACAGAAATAGACAGGGAACTCCTGACAGAAGATTTTTCAGCACATCGTCTATCGTGGAGAGAACCTCCGTTTCAATATAAGGAATATTCTGCACCTGGAATTGCTCTAAAGAGTCCGGGATATTTTCAGGTTTTAAACTATAAAGATATTCCAGCAGTTTTTCCAGAATATCATCTTTTACAAGACCGTCGATCAGGAACAGGGCGGCGTTTTTGCCTGCGATTACCAGGTCTTTTTCCAGTATGTCGAAATTTCGGTCTGTGCCGAGAAGCTGACGAAGGCTGGAGATATTTTCCTCATAGTTACCAGATAAACTATTCATTTAAGATCACCTCAGGGATAGTATGCCCGGAACGGAGAAATATATGAAAATAACCCGACAAAAGAACTGCAGGAGGATACCGGCGGCGGGAAATGTGCTTGCGGTACTTTTTTTACTTATGGCTGTCGCGCTTGTGCTGGTATCCTGCACACAAAATATACAGGAATCGGAAACCGGTACAGAAGAAAGACAGGAGGAGCCGTCAGGGCTTTCGGAAGAACAGCCAGAAAGTATTCCGGAAGAGCAGTTAGAAAGTATTCCGGAAAAACAGCCGGAAAATGTTTTGGAAGAATCTGCAGAAAACACGCAGAAAGACGCAGAAGAACCGGTTCTTTCGGATACAGAAGAACCTGCCCCGGAAAGCCATGTGGTAGTCATAGATCCAGGGCATCAGAAAAAAGGCGACAGCACCCAGGAACCTAACGGTCCGGATTCCTCCGTTATGAAAGCCCGTGTGGCAGGCGGTACCAGCGGTCGGACAACAGGCGTTCCGGAATATGAACTGACGCTTACTATTTCTTTAAAGCTTCGTGACGAGTTGGAAGCGCGGGGCTATACCGTATATATGACCCGGGAGTCCCATGATGTAAATATCAGTAATATGGAGCGTGCTTTGTACGCTTCGTCGGTAGGCGCGGAAATAGCGGTGCGCATTCATGCCAACGGTTCGGAGGATACTTCTGTAAGCGGCGCGCTGGCGCTTACACCCTCTTCTGATAATCCCTATATCAGTCATCTTGCTTCTGAAAGCATGTCTTTAAGTAAATGTATCCTGGATGCTTACTGCAATGCAACCAGTATGGACAATAAAGGCATTATGTTTTCGGATACCATGACAGGGATCAACTGGAGCACGGTTCCGGTTACGATTCTGGAGATGGGATTTATGACCAATCCCGCCGACGATACCAATATGCAGGATGAAAAATACCAACAGAAGATGGTGCAGGGAATCGCGGACGGAATCGATGCGTATTTCTGATCAGTGTCTTTGGTCTTTGTTGGCGTAAGTCTCGCAAAATCTGGCGGAGAAGGAAGGTACTTCCCCTCCGGCATAGAGGTGGGAGATATCGCCAAAATGTGTGCCTCTGAACATGGCAAGTCCTTCCTCACGTTCTTCAGTGAAGACTTCCGTTACGGAAGTAGGTGCGAAGGCCGTGCCCTGCCACAGGCAGAAGGGGGAAATATTTAAAAGATGGGATAATACAACACAGGTAAGGCCAAAGTGGCAAAAAAATGTGATGGTATCCGTATTGGCTTTCTCAACCCGGTACATAAGCCCGTCCCGCGTATAGCCGTAACTAGCCAGAAGATCGTCCAGATGCCGGGTTACATGATCATAGACCTTAACAATATCGCTGTGCCTGGCAATCTCGGAATCCCGCCAGCCTTCCCGGTCCATATATTCCGGGTGCTGCATATAATAGGAAGGCATAAGATCCCATACGATTCTGGGCGGATACAAGCCGTCTTTGATCTTTGTATTAGGAAAAGCCCTGCGCAGCGCTTCCGAATGGTTTATATCCAGCTTTGCAGGAAACTCCATAAGCCAGTCTAATGTCTTGGCGGTAAGTCCCAGTTTTTTAAGCGTATAAGAAGCGGTCTCCTGGGCACGCCCCAAAGGGGATACAAAACAATCTCCTAAGTGAAGGTCTTTTGCCGACTCTGCAAGAAGAGAGGCTTCTATCTTTCCTTTCGCTGTCAGGCAGTCATGTTCATAGTCCGGATCGCCGTGGCGTATCAATAATATTCTCATGGTAATCTCTCCTAATCTCTCCTGATGTATGTTTTAGCGTATTGATTATACACTATTTAGCAGAAAGTGGCAATTTTTAAATAGTGGATCTTTATGATTATAAATAAGTATATTATTGTATAAATTTCCATTTTGTGGTATAGTGCAACTGTATAATTTAAACAGCACGTTATATTTTAAAAGTGGAGGGATGTGCATGAAAAATAATAGCAACAAACGGTTACTAAGCTTGCTGCTGACAGGGGCTATGCTTATGCAGCCATTGTCGGCGGTCGCTGTTTCAGCGCCGGACAACATGTCCCTGGCGGATAGCCAGGGTATAACGGCGGAAATTGAAGCGGCGGATGAGGCACAGGATGAAGGGGAAGAGACCGGGCAGGATGTAACTACAGGCGGGCAGGACACTGAACAAGACACAGTACCCGCAGAGGAACAGAGCGTGGCTGACACCGAAGAAGAGACGGACATGCAGCCTGAGAGCGAAGTCCTGCAGCCGGAAACAGAGGAAAAGACGGTTGAGGTACATGATGAGGCAACAGTCGTTTTGCAGGGCGGAACAGCAGTAATTCCCGCGGGCAGTAATACCGATACGGTAAAGATGCGCCTGGCCGAAGCTCTGATCAGCAATTGCGCAGATTTTACGGAAACTGAACTGCTGGCTTTGGAGTGGGAATATTATTGTGAAGGTAAGACTAAAATAGGAACCTGGGGGAATAAAAGCTGGGGTTCTATCGAAGGCTTTACGACAGAAACCGGTAAATTGATAAAGACTACTTATGCGCATCCTGCCCTGGTTGACAACGGGGACAACAACTATCAGGTTCGTTTAAAAAGTACGGAAACGGAAGTAACCTTCAGCAAGAAATCCGCGCTTGATGCTTCTATTTTATTGAAGGAAAATGCGACTGTCAGTCTTCCATATAAAGATGACGCAAGTGTTGATTATGCGCAGTTACAGGAGAATGTGTTCCACGCAATGGTTGCAGCTACGACTCCGGAGCTGACTGCCAGTGATGTAAGTATTACATATTATGCAGAAGCAAAATCCGGCAGCGTGGGCGGTATTGGCAAAAACTGGGCGCCTTTAAGCGGCGGCAAAGTGTCCGGTTTGGAGTATCCTGCATATCAGCAGGCAGCCATCAGATTCGTTTTGCCTGGAATGGCGACGGCAGTTATGGTGCAGTCCAGGTTGAAGGCAGTATAACCATAGCAGACCGTGAGGCGGCGCCTTATACGCAGAAGGATCCTGTTGACAGCGTAAAACTGCCTGTCAATGCAGATCTGACAATAGACTATGACGCGTTGGCAGTATCCATATTCCATGCCGTAATTGCAGAGTCTGATGTACTTACGGCTGATAATGTGACTTTGGAATATTATGCTACGGCAAAGACCGGCAACGTGGGCGGTATTGGTAAAAACTGGGTTCCTTTAAGCGGCGGAAAGGAATCAGGTCTCGAATATCCCGGTATTCCGGCAGGTATTCAGAAGATCCGCATTTCCTGGCCTGGAAATCGGCTTTATGCATCCACCACTGTTGAGGCGGACGTGGAGATTCTGGATCGTGAGCAGGTACAGTTTATATTGAATGACGGTCCTTACGAGGCAGGTATGGTATTTACTCCGGAGCAGGGGTATGATTACGCTGCTACGGCGAAGGCGATCTATGATGCCGTAGTAGCTTCTGTCAGTCCTGAAGTGGGTTATGAAAGCATAAAAGTAGAATATAATACAGATCGTACAGGTCTTACCCATATCAGTTATAAATCTTTGGAAGAAACTGACGCGACCGGCCTGGTCAAGTTTAAGGACGGAAAATGGGAGATTCGGATTTCCTGCGGCGATACGGTGGAATACCGCGGAAATTCTGTTACTGCAGAAGTGACAGTCAGCGATAATCGTCTTGAAAGTATTGTGGTTTTAAACGAGGGCGTTTCTTTTACCTATAATATGGACGTTTCTGTTATGGAGCAGGCTGTTTTTGACAGTGTCGTTGACTGGAATAATTCCACACTGCCTGCTAAGGAGACATTGAGTCTGTCGGATTTTGAGATCAAATACAAAGCGCAGATTGATATCCTGGACGGCAGTCTGGAAGATATTTCCGGCAGTTTAAATGACAGTATGAAACGATGGATGCCTGTCGAAGGCGGTAAGTATCTGGGCGTTCCGTATGCGCCGATGGGTGCAGGAGAGCATCAGGTACAAATCAGCTACAAGGGAAATGCTGAATATCGTCCTTCTGATGCAGCTGAAGGCAGTATAAAAGTCAACAAAGCGAATGTAAAGGTTCGCGTACATTCTACAAATATCTATGCGGATCAGGCGGTTCCTGACGGGTTTATCACTACAGATCCTGCGGACAAGTTTGATTTTTATACGATTTATGCGGGCGCAACCAGCAATGTAAACCTTGGACTGTATCTAGATTTACCTGACAAGTTTGACAATAATAAGCTTATCGGCCTCATAGATCCTGTCGTAGAAAAGATTGCCGGCAGAAGTTTCAGTAAGATGATGCAGGAAGGCGTCACTTTAGGAGAACTTCGTTCCATGTTTGACAGTACGGAACTTTTAGAATTGCTGGACAAAATAGGCGTGGATACAGGTGCTTTCGGACAGATACTGAAAGTTTTAAACGCTTTGCCGGCTGTTACAGACAGTGTGCGTATTGGATTTGGTGTGCCGAACCGCGCCGGTCTGTATAGTGTGACCGTGATTACTGATAACAAAAATTATAATACCGGCGTTGGTATGGGAACCTTGCTGGTCAGGATGCGTCTGTCGGGTGTTAAGCTGACCTGGAGCCAGAGCCTGGGCAGTAAGATCAGCGCTGCTGATGCCAAAGATTTTGATTTTAAAGCAGTTTTGTCTTACAATGGTGATGTTACGGTCAGCCAGAATAATGTGCATTATCTGTATTCTGGATTTACCAGTAAATGGAGAGTGTATTCCAGTACAACCACTCCGCCTTCTGAACCGGGCCGGTATGTGATGACGGTGGTTACCTTAGGAGGTAACTATCAGGCTCTTCCGATCACCAGATCTTTCCAGATTACAAAATAATCTTTTTCATTTGATTCTACAAAAACGTCTGTGCAGATGCATGGGCGTTTTTTGGCTTCTTATAAAAAAATAATGTAATAAACTATTAACAAAACCACAAAAATATGGTAAGATTTTTATAGTTATGAGCAGGACTGGCAAGGTCCGGTCTTGAAGACTTCGCGAGAGGAGCAGCCATACATGGAACAGAAAAAATATGTGGCATATGTGGGAACTTATACCCACGGTAACAGTAAAGGCATCCATATTTATGACCTGGATGTGGAGAACGGAAGGGCTGTGGAGCGTAAGGTCGTTCCGATCAATAATCCTTCCTATATTAAAAAATCCCATAATGGGAAATTTCTCTATTCTATTTCCGACGAAGGCGTGCAGTCTTTTCGTATTCTTGCGGATGGGGACTTAGAGCCTATGAACAGTGCTTCCATATACGGAATGAGAGGCTGTTACCTTTCTACGGATAAAGAAGACAAATTTTTGTTTGTAGGAGGCTGGCATGACGGGAAAGTGACAGTCATGCGGCTGTGTGAAGACGGGACCATCGGCGAGATGACAGATGAGATCTTCCATAAAGGTTTAGGCAGTGTGGCGGAGCGGAATTTTCGGCCTCATGTAAATTGTGTGAATATTACGCCGGACCAGAAGTATCTATGTGCGGTGGACCTGGGTGTGGATCAGGTGAAAATTTATAAGTTTAACCGTGATACCGGCAAGATTAAGTTGGTGGATATGTTAAGATGCGAGTTGGAAAGTGCGCCGCGCATTATTAAATTCAGTCCAGACGGAAGATTTGCCTATCTGATCTGCGAGCTGAAGAATTATATCAGCGTATACACCTATAAAGATACTCCTAAAGGACCGGAGTTTGAACTGATACAGAAAGTCTATACCCGCAGTGATTACCACACCCAGGTGAGCGCGGCATGTGTGCTTCGCTTTTCTAGAGACTGGAAGTATGTCCTGTGTTCCAATGCAGGAGATAATACGATGGGAATCTTAAGCATAGACAAAGACACAGGTATGCTGGAAATGCTTTGTATCCTGCCCATCAGCGGGGACTATCCAAAGGCAGGGGACTTTTTCCCGGACAACCGTCATTTTATGTCCCTGAACCATGAGACAGACACCATAACAATCTTCAAAATCAATTATGAAGAGAGGTATTTCAGTATGTGGGGTAAGCCTTTAAAGATTGAAACGCCCAACTGCATCCTTGTCTCGGAAGTGGATGGACAATGAAAGTAAAGCTGCTTCGGCAGCGTTACAATACATATACAAGAAAAGGAGAATGGTAACTATGAATTTTATTGTTGAAACATCTGCACGTCATGTGCATGTAAGTCAGGAGGATCTGGAAACATTATTTGGAAAAGGACATGAACTGACGAAGAAAAAAGATCTCTCTCAGCCGGGACAGTACGCGTGTGAAGAGAAAGTGAAGATCGTAGGAAGCAAAAAAGAAATGATGGCTTCCATTTTAGGACCGGTTCGTCCGGCAAGTCAGGTGGAAATTTCTTTGACCGACGCGCGTTCCATTGGTGTGGACGCTCCTGTTCGTGAGTCTGGAGATACCGCAGGAAGCGGCGCATGTAAGTTGGTAGGTCCTGCTGGAGAAGTGGAGCTTAAAGAGGGCGTGATCGCAGCAAAACGCCATATCCATGCAACTCCCGAAGACGCAGAGAAGCTTGGCGTAAAAGATAAAGACGTAGTATCGGTAAAGATTGATACTGATGGCAGAAGTCTTGTGTTCGGTGATGTGGTTGTTCGTGTCAGCCCGAAATTTGCCCTTGCAATGCATATTGATACTGATGAGTCCAATGCGGCAGGCTGCGGAAGAGAAGTGTACGGCGAGATCGTAAAATAACTTGAATAATTAGAACAGCGTCAACCAGGCATTGTGAGCGGGTGATGCAAAACTCAAATAGGAGAACAGCAAAATGAAAATATTAGTTATTAACTGTGGAAGCTCTTCCCTGAAATATCAGCTGATTGATATGGAGAACGAGAGTGTAGTTGCAAAAGGCCTTGTGGAGAGGATCGGTATCGAAGGCTCCATCCTGACCCATCAGCCGGCAGGCAAGGACAAATATGTAGTACAGCAGCCTATGGAAGACCATAAAGTAGCTATCGGTCTTGTATTAGACGCTCTGCAGGATGCAGAACACGGCGTAGTGAAGAATATCGATGAGATCACGGCTGTGGGCCATCGTGTAGTCCATGGAGGAACCTTCTACAGTGAATCCGTAGTCGTAGACGAAGAAGTGAAGAAGAATATCAAAGAGTGCTTCGACCTTGCGCCATTACATAACCCGGCCAACCTGATGGGCATTGAGGCATGCGAGGCTGTTATGCCCGGCAAGACTAACGTAGTAGTATGGGATACCGCATTTGGTATGTCCATGGCGGAGAAGACTTATCTGTATGCAATTCCATATGATTATTTCAAAAATTACGGCGTCCGCAGATACGGTTTCCATGGAACCAGCCATATGTTCGTGTCCGGCGAGGCTATTCAGTTCGGAAACCTTGATCCGAAGAACGCGAAAGTGATTGTATGCCATCTGGGCAACGGCGCTTCCATTTCCGCTTCCATCGGCGGAAAATGTGTGGACACCAGTATGGGACTTACACCGCTTGAGGGTCTGATCATGGGTACCAGAAGCGGCGACCTTGACCCGGCTGTCTGCCAGTTTATCTGCAACAAAGAGAATATTGATATCAATGAGATGCTGAATATTCTGAATAAAAAATCCGGTATGCTCGGACTTAGCGGCGGCGTATCCAGCGATTTCCGCGATATCGAAGCCGCAAGGAAAGAAGGCAATCACCTGGCGGAAGTTGCGCTGCAGGCATTTGCTTACCGCGTAGCAAAATATATCGGCGCTTACACGGCAGCTATGAACGGTGTGGACGCCATTGCATTTACGGCAGGCGTAGGCGAGAATGATATCGGAACAAGAAAAGCGATCTGCGAATATCTTGGATATCTCGGTGTAACCATTGACGATGCTGCCAATGATGTCCGCGGCGAGAAGAGAGTGATCTCTACGGCAGATTCTAAAGTAAAAGTGATGCTGATCCCGACAAACGAGGAATTGGCTATTGCAAGAGAGACTTTAAGATTGTCAAAATAAAACTGTTTGACGAAGCAGGGGTGTCGGCCGGGCAGTTCCGGTTCGGCGCCCCTGTTGGATTTGGTAAATACATATGTTGGGAAAAACACATTTAGTAGTTGGAATCGCAGCGTCAATGGCTATTTTGCGTCCGAATACGCTGCCGGAATTGATCGTTGGGCTGGGCGCTTCGTCCGTGGGTGCCGTCATCAGCGATATTGACGTGGGTACGGCAAGTGCCCACAAAGATGCGGATAAGATCTGCGCGATTGCGGTGGCGGCGCTGGTGGCGGTAGCCGTTATTGAGGAAGTCTTTCACCTGGGTATCTATCAGAGGCTGATGGAACATAACAATCTGTTAAAGATACTGGTAGGGGCCGCCGGATTTATTGGCGTGTGTGCCTTTGGGAAAGAGCAGCCGCACA
>CAJUMT010000004.1 GCA_910587495.1 uncultured Lachnospiraceae bacterium
AAATTTCTCTGTGGTCAAAAAATTCTTTAGCATGGTACTGATTTCCATATCATCCTCAACCAATAAAATCTTACTCATTGTCCAATTCCTCCCGTCATGCATATTATAAATTGTTAAAACGAATAGTACAATCAAGAAAATGCTTTCATGAACAAGAAATGTTCCAATAAGTGGAGCCTACCACAAACATTTTTGTTTGAAAAATATTGATTTTACAAGATTTAAAAGAAGCCTTATGACAAATGAGCTGGACTTTGAAACAGTCTGGGCTTAATAAACTTTCCTGGCTCACCGCGCATCTACGGTCTGGTGAACCAGGAAAGTTTTCCTTTATCCAAATAATTCTAAGATACCAGGAACTGCTTTGATTCCGGAAATTAAAGAAATACATACCACGACGGCTCCGGCTGCCACCATCCAGGCAGGATGTCTATAAGTGTCTCCCACAATCTTTTTCCGGGAACTGGCCACCAGCATCACGCCCAGACTTACCGGCAGGATCAGGCCGTTTAACGCACCAGCGATAATCAAAAGCTGAGCGGCATTTCCCACCAGAACCATCATCAATGTGGAGAATGCGATAAACCCCACCACAAACTGCCGTTCATATTTCTCAATCATCGGATGCAGCGTCTTTAGAAAAGATACCGAGGTAAAGGCCGCTCCCACTACAGAAGAAACCCCCGCTGAGAACAGGCACAGACCGAACAGCCGATAGCCCCATTCTCCGGCTGCAAGACGAAACACTTCCGCAGCGGGGTTTCCGCCATGGGCCGCGGCTGTGATTATGTCCGCATTGGCAGCATTCCATGCGCTTCCTGTCATGCAGGTTCCAAGCACGGCTAAGAACAGCAGGATACGCACCAGGGCAGAAGCCCCGCAGCCTTGTAATACACTCCTGCGGGCATAAGGTACTTGTTCGGCGCCTGTCACACCGGCATCCAGCAGGCGATGGGCGCCGGAAAAGGCAATATAGCCGCCGCAGGAGCCTCCCAGCAGCGTTGTCAAAGCGACAAACATTTTCGGCAGTTCTGCGATATTGCCCATCTGCTGCGCCACCTCTTTCAGAGGAGGTTTCGCGCTGACTGCCACCGCCGCCACCGCGACCAGGATCACCACGGCCAGAATTGTAGCCACCTTGTCCATGATGGACTTTGCATGTCTGCTGCTGAAAATAATGATACCCAGACATCCGGCAACCACCGCTCCAACCTTTTCATCCAGGCCGATCATCGCATGAAATCCCATTGCCACGCCGCCGACATTTCCCACATTAAACGCCAGACCGCCGATCGCCACCAGGAAGGCCAATACCACACCCAGACCCGGCAGCAGCCGATTGGCAATATCCTGTGCCCGCATCCCGGAAGCGGATACCACAGACCAGATATTCATCTGAGCTGTGATATCCATCAGAGTCGCCAAAACAATAATCATAATTAGAGGCGCTCCGTATTGTGCAGTAAAAGTGGAACTCTGTGTCAGAAAACCGGGACCGATCGCCGAGGTAGCCATCAAAAAAGCAGCGCCAAACAGAACCGAACGGTCAGGCTTTGTATTGCTTTTGTTGTTCATTGATGAACTCCTTTTATGCAAACAATTTCTTGATATAAGTCAATACTGCTTCCATATCATACTGATACAGATGATACAGCTCTTCTGCACTGCCAAATCCCGGGTATACCTGCGGTACGCCGAAGCGTTTAAACGATTTCAGACTGATGCAATGATCACACAGCACATCCGCCACGGCGCTTGCCAGGCCGTTTTTCATCAGATGGTCTTCCCAGACTACGATTCTTCCGGTCTCCTGTGCCGCCTTTAATACAATCTCTTCATCCAGCGGTTTTACGGTAAACATATCGATTACCCGAACGCTTAATCCTGCTTCTTTGGCTGCGTCGTGCAGCTGCAGGGCATAGTCCACCATCTCTCCGCAGGCGATGATTGTGACATCTTTCCCATCTCTTGCGGTATATCCTTTGCCGATCTCAAAGTTTGCATCTGTCCCATACAGGATTCGATTCTCTTTGCCGGGATCCAGGCGGATGGACAGCGGTCCTTCGTATGACACGCTTTTTTCCATAACCTGCGCCAGCTGCACAGGGTCTGACACCGCGCAGACCGTCATATTGACCAGCGAAGTATACAATGCCATATCCTCCATCGCGTAGTGCGTAGACCCGCCGTTTCCGGTAAGACCGGAATAATTGGCGATAATACGGACAGGAAGATTCGGATAGCATACATCCGTGCGCACTTGCTCCAGGGCACGCATACTCATAAACGGCATCATACCGATAATAAACGGAATATTTCCGTCATATGCCAGTCCGGAAGCGACGCCGACCACGTTCTGCTCTGCAATTCCGGTATCGATAAAGCGGTCGGGATGCTTCTCCTGAAAGCCCTTGCAGCCAAATCCTACGTCGGGAGTCAGAAGCCATACACGACTGTTTTGATCTCCGATTTTGCTCATGGTATCACCGATTACAGATCTTGCGGAATTAAACTCATCCATTGTATATGATTGTTTCATTTATGACTCCTTTCTCTGCTCTTCCCAGACCGCATCGAGGTCTGCCAAAGCTGTCTCTAAATCTTTTTCATTCAGGCTTCCTGCATGCCATTTGATCTGATGCTCCATAAAGGAAATATGCTTTCCTTTTACTGTCTCCGCGATCACGACTGTCGGTACACTGCCGCTTCCATCCGGCAGGTTGTCCAGCGCGTCTACTACCTGCTTCATATCGTTGCCGTCTTCGATCACGATCACATTCCATCCAAAGGCACGCCATTTGTCCGCATAAGGTTCCATCACCAAAGAATCTTCTGAAAAACTGGTCATAAACTGCTTGTTATGATCTACTACTGCCACCAGATTGCCAAGTTTCTGCGCTCTTGCGGTCATCGCTGCTTCCCATACGGAGCCTTCGCAGGTCTCGCCGTCCCCCATCAGGCAGAATACGCGGTGCGTCTCTCCCTTTTGCCTCGCAGAAGCAGCAAGTCCTGTGCTGATGGCCAGCCCATGTCCCAGAGAGCCTGTGGAAGCCTCCAGCATCGGCAGTCTGGTCTTGCACGGATGCTGTCCGAATTTACTGCCAAGTTTTCCGTAAGTCTCACAGATTTCCTTATACTCAAAAAATCCTTTCAGAGCCATCACGATATACATACCCACTGCGCCGTGGCCTTTACTTAAGATAAAGCGGTCGCGCTTTGGATCTTCCTGCAATTCCGGCGCCACATGCATGGTATGCTGGAACAGACAGGTCAGCACATCCATCATCGACATATCGCCGCCCATATGAATACTTCCATTGTATGCGCCGCACAGTTCCACCAGATTACGGCGCGCCTTATATGCGAGTTCCTGCAAACGTAATACTTCTTTTTTATCTGCCATCCTTATTCCCTCTCTTCCTTAAAAATCAATGGAGACAAATACTTTCCCGCACTGGTAACTGCTTGCCAGGTCGATGGCCTCCTGATACCTCGACGCCGGGATCACATGTGTTAATATCTTATCAAGCGGAAGGATTCCGGACTCAATGATCTGTCCGACTTTTTTCATATAATATTTTCCCAGAAAGCCTCCGTGAAGCTCTACTTCTTTTTTAAGAAGCACACCCAGTGGCAACTCGGGATGTGCGGTCTCATCGTGGCCGTACTGCAGCACTTTGCCCCGCGGGCGCACATAGTTGATGCAGTCCGGCGTCAGGCCTGCCACTGCTTCGATGCAGTGATCGACGCCTAAGCCTTCGGTCTCTTCCATAACAGCCGTTCCTACGTCTTCCGTCTGCGGGTTGATCACGCGGGTAGCGCCGATCTCCAATGCTTTGTTGCGGCGGTATTCGATCGGTTCGGAGACTAAGATCTTTCTGCAGCCGCTGGCCTTTAACAAGGCGATGAACATAAGGCCTATAGGGCCTGCACCTAATACACAGGCGGTATCCCCTACATGGACGTTCAATTTTTCCAGTGCATAGCCGCAGCCTGCCAAAGGCTCCGCCATACCCATCAGTTCCGGTTTGGCGTCCTTGCCGACTTTATAGACACATTTTTTAGGGAGTACGGCATAGTTGGTTAAGCCCCCATCTGCAAAGACGCCCATGGTCAGCGCCTGTCCTTCAAAGCCGGACGCCGCGTCCAGATATACGTTTTCACAGGCCTCCGGAAGTCCCGCGAGACAGCTGGGGCAGTGACCGCATGGTCCGTGCGGGTCAATGATGACTTTGTCACCCGGTTTGACTTCGGTCACATTCGAGCCAACCTCCGCTACCTCTCCGCAAAATTCGTGACCGAATATAATGTCAGGTTTACATGGATGTTTTTGCGGGATGGCAAAAATGTTGACATCCGTGCCGCAGATCGCACATCCGTAGATTTTGATCTTTACATCGTCTTCATGCTGAATCTTTGGGATCGGTCGTTCCTCATAGGCGAACTTGCCCGGTCCCTTGTATATAATCGCTTTTTGCATATTTTGCATATTTTTTCTCCTACATCACTGTTTTGTTTATTAATAATCAGTCAACATCCACCCATTTGGAGTTGTTCTGCGCGCTTTCGATAACCGCGTAGTAGAATTTTACGCCGCTCACGCCTGCGTCTACGCCCGGGAAGTCCATATCTTCTTCTGTCGGAGTCTCGCCGTTTTTGATCTTTTCAATGGTATTGATGACGCTGCGGTATATATTGGCGATAGCGATGTAGTATCCTTCGGGATGTCCAAAAGGTACGCGTGCCAGCTTGCCCGCCGGTACATCGATGCCGTCTCCTGCCCTGCATAAAATCTGTGCTGCCTCGCCTGCTTTTGCAAATCGGACCTCATCCGGCCTGGTCTGATGCCATTCTAAAGAACCTTTGGTTCCATAGATACGCAGGTTGATCTCATTCGGGGAACCGCATGCTACCTGGGAGAACCAATAAGCACCATGGGCACCGTTGTCGTACTCTAAGATGATATTGTCATTAAGATCCAGTTTTTTTCCGAAGGTATCTGCCGTCGCAAGCAGCCGCTTAATCTTTAAGCCTGTCACATAGTTTACCAGATGCTCCACATGGGTTCCGTCATCTGCACAGGTATTGGAGATGCCGCTGTATTTAGGATCGGTTCTCCAAATTCTGGAATTAACCTGCTCCTTCTCAGAGAGCAGTTCTAAGAAGCACCCCTCCATATAGTCCGCATTGACGGAGATGATCTCGCCGATATCCCCTCTGGCGATCATCTGCTTCATTACTTTGCACATCACATAGCCAGAGTAACAGTAATCCACCGCAAAGATCAGATTTTTCTCCTTGGCAAGACGCGCCAATTCTTCTGCCTCTTCCACTTTCAAAGTCAATGGTTTCTCACATACCACATTGATCCCATGCTCCAGGAAGCATTTTGCCGCGGAATAATGAACAAAATTTGGCGTGCAGATAGATACAAAATCAATCTTTCCCGCCTCTGCTTTAGCCATCGCTTCGGTATCATAATACACGCGGGATTTGTCCACATGATAAGCCGCCGCACACTCGTTGTTGAGTTCGTCGATGGCGGAAAAGCATCCGCATACCAGTTCCGCCCGCGGATCCATCGCCAATCCCTTCCGGTGACACTCGCCAATCAGTGCCTTTAAATCTCCTCCTACCATTCCATACTTAATTGTTTCTGCCATTGTAAATCTCCTCCTTAAAAATAAATAATTATGCTTGTAATTTGTTAAAAAACTGTCTTACTGCCGTAAAGCCTTCTTCCGTATCGCCTTCCGGAAAATATTCCATACATACAGTTCCCGCAAAGCCGATCTCTTTAAGCTTTTCGATCAGATAATCAAAATGAATCTCTCCGCTCCCCGGCTCGTGGCGTCCCGGTGCATCCGCAATATGAATATAAGGTACAATATCCTGATTGCCTGTGATGTTATTTACCAGGTTGCCATGCATCATCTGCATATGGAATACATCACACAGAAGCCGCACATAATCCGAATCTACCGCCCTTACAATATCCGCACCGACCGAAGTATCCGTCACCGCCATTCCTGCATCGCTGCCTGTATTGCACAAAGGTTCCAAAAGAACGGTGATCTGATGTTCTTCCAGTATCGGCACCAGACGCGTCAAAGTACCTGCAATATTGGCAATCATCGCCTCGTGGCTGTACTGCACCCGAAAATCGCTGCACCCTGTCGGAGTAAAATGATTGGGAAATAAAATCAGCGTATCGCAGTCCAGCTTTTTCGCCACATCAATCGTCTGTCTGATCCAATCTATATACTCTTTGCGATGCGTTCTGTCACACAGCGACCACTTGTTTGTCCCGCTGAATGCCTGTACCTTTACACCGCATGCCTGACAGGTCTTCAAGATCTGATCCACATCTCTTCCGTCCCATCCCCAGAACTCCACGGCATGGAATCCCGCTTCACTTACTTTCTGAATTTTTTCACAGATATCCAGGTCTCCATAGATGGTCTCAATGTTGACTGCCGTCTCTATCTTCTGTATCATTTTTTCACCTCTTTATAAAATTCCCTGACGGTCACGCTCTTTCAAGTCTGCAATCACCTGCGGATAAATCTTATCCAATTTATAGAGCAGGCACAGTATAATGATAATGACCGAGAAACCGATCGGCGCATACAGGCAGATATTTTTAATCATCGTCATCACCGTATCTGTCTGAACTGCCGCCAGGCCGTCATAGCCCACAGAAGTCATCAAAAGGCCAATCCCTGCGGAAGACAGACCGCCTCCTACCTTAGACCCTACAGACGCTGCGCTGAAGATCATGCCATCCTGACGCACATGGGTCTTCCACTGCCCAAACTCTGCACAGTCGGCGATCATCGGGAATACACAAGCCCACAAAGGCGCCACGCCGATGCCTCTCATCACAGCGCTGACCATAGCCACACTAAAGTTCAGCGGACTTATCATCCACACAACTTGAGCCGCAACAACCAGGAAGATACCGTACATCGTCAGATTGCGTTTGCCGAATCGGTCTACAAACATGGGAACAATCAGCACTACCACACACTGCGCGATCAGTTCTGCCGCATAGATCAGGCTGTAGAGCGTCTCATCGCCCAGGAGATATTTACAATAATAAGTAGTGATCGTACCGCTGACCGTACTCATCATGACCATAAAACCCCACAGTCCCAGACAGATCGCCCAATACTGGTTGGAGAACAACGCCTTTAAGTTTTTGCCCACCGACACCGTCTCTTTTTCCGCCGCCTCAATGACCACACGTTCCTCAATATTGAAAAAGCAGATCAAAAGCAGAATCAAAGCAATCACCGCAAAAATACAAGCTACCATAATCCAGGCACGCTGGTCATTGCCAAACATACGAACCATCGGAAGCGTAGCGACTGTCACAACCATCTTGCCGCCCGGCCCGCAAAAGATTCGCCATGCCTGCGTGGAAGCTCTCGATTTTTCATCTCTGGTAATCAGAGAAGCCATCGTAGAATAAGGCAGGTTCAGCGCCGTATACACAACGGTATTCACTAAGTTGTAAGTAACAAATATGTAGATGGCATGTACCATATTGGACGCATTCGCCGGTATCAGGAACAACAGCACAAAAGTCACAGCGTAGGGTACCGCCATCCACAAGATCCATGGCCTTGCCTTTCCCCATTTGGATTTTGTCCGGTCTACAATAAAGCCCATGATAATATCAGATACCCCGTCGAAAATACGGGTGATCAAAAATACCATACCCACAGTCAGGGGATTGACGCCCACATAATCGGTATAAAAGAAGGTCAAAAGCGTACTGCACAGCCCATATACCACATTACACGCCGAATCACCCAGACCATAGCAGATTTTCTCGCGAAAGCTTACGACAAAATCTTCTTTGTTTCGATGATTTACAGTGTTTTCATCCATAAATAAAATTCCTTTCCATTTTGCTTCGCCTTTAACCATTGAAAATTGCCGACAACTTTTATATAATGGTTATGATGAGATTGTATGATATTTTCACAAGAAATGCAGTCGTTTTCGTCCCAACCAATATAATATTTGCACCAAAGTCCATGAGAGGATTGTTATATTTCAGGCAGAATCACCATAAGCCGGTCGGACTGCCCCGCATGCAATCTCTATATTATGTGTAAAAGGAAGTACCGCCCTATGAAACACACACCAACCACGCCAGCCGTCCATCTCTATCCCATGGAGACCATCACGCATCGAAACAGGATGTTTCCGCTCTCGGAATTTGTCGATTATTTTGATACCTTTCCGGACGGGTGTTTTCTCAATCACTGGCACCCGGAATTGGAACTGCATGTGATTTTAAACGGAAGCGTAGAATACAATATCAATGGAACCTCATACATCGTGGGAAAAGGCTGCGGCATTTATATAGCTTCCTCGATGGTACATATGGCAAAAAGTCTCTCAGAGAATACGATCGGCTACGATATCACAGTTTCTTTGCAATTTCTCTCCAGTTTGATACAATACACCAACTGTGAACAATATTTAGCGCCACTTTTTACCCAAAAACCAGAATGCCTTCTGATTACTCCTGACCGCAAAGAAGGATTCCATATCTTAGATTCTTTGAGAAAAATGCATGACGCCGAAAACGCGCATGCCGCCTATGAACTGTTTTTTCTGGAACATTTTGTCTGTATCTTAAGAAACCTGCTGGCTCTTTTCCCCAGATCCCTGGAAGATCCGGAGGACAACAGCAAACTCTTTCGGAAAGAACGCATGAAAGATATGATCGACTACATTCACCAGAACTACTCCCAATCCATTACGATCCAGGATATAGCCTCTGCCGCCAATATCAGTAAAAGTGAATGTTATCGCTGCTTTTCAGAATTTTCAGAAATGACGCCGACGGATTATATCAATAAATTCCGGCTGCAGCAGGCAGCCAGGCTTTTGGTCACATCCGACCAAAGTATGGCGGATATATGTTTTATGACAGGTTTTAATAATACGAGTTACTTTGCAAAAAAATTTAAAGAGCATTACAGGACAAGTCCCACTGTTTACCGCGCCAGTAAAGTGCAGGAAAACAATCCATAAGGCAGCAAGACCAAACCCTAACACATAAAAATCCCCTGCCCACATTCGGACAGAGGATTTTAATACTGTTATTATGCAAAATTTTTATTCTGAAAAATGTACCTGTAGCGTTCCAGGACGTTTAAAAGAACGCCTCCTAAGACCACCACCGCGATCACTTCACCGATACCCACAGTCAGCATCATAAAAGGAACCGGCAACGGCACGCCGTATCCGTAACGCAGCACAAAAGGCACGATCAGCGTATTGGCTGCGATCGGCGGCAGCATCACCATATACTTGTGAGAGCGCAGATACCAGGAACCAACCGCACCGATCAATGTCGCGATGCTTCCAAATACCACGTCCAGCAGGATGGAGCCTCCGATCAGATTCGATATAAGGCATCCGATGAAAAGTCCCGGTACAGCCGCCGGTGTGAAAAAGGGCAGGATCACTAAGGCTTCCGCCACACGCACCTGTACTTCCCCATAACTGATGGGGGCAAATGCCACACAGAGTACCACATAGACAGCCGCAATAATTGCCGCCTGGGTGAGAAATAATACCTTGTTTTCTTTCATATTCAGTTATCTCCTTAGTTTTGTTTAAGGTCAGGATGGTTTCGAACTGACCAGTTATCTATTATACTGAATAAAAAGAAAAAGTCAACATTTGCCTATTATATTTTTTCAAAATCAGAAGCCGGATGCTTGCAGAGGGGACAGATAAAGTCTGCCGGAAGTTCTTCTCCCTCATACACATAACCGCAGATCTTACAGCGCCACGCTGTCTTTTCTGGCGCATCCGAAGCTTTAGGCTGAGGCTTGATAGACGCATGATAATACGCATAGGTAGCGGAAGGGACCTCTGACAGCACATCCATATCATCCATAGTAGCGATAAACAGCGTATGGCTTCCCAGATCGATGGCCTGCTCCACTGCGCCGCTGATATAACCGTTGGTTCCTGCGGTCACATAGTAGATTCCATTGGCGCTCCGAACACAGTTTTTATAGCCTGCGAACTTGTCCACAGTCCTGCCGGACTGGAATCCAAAATGCTGAAAGATACCAAAGTCCGCCTCTTCGCTCAAGATGGATATGTTAAACTTTCCGCTTTCTTTCACCAAATCATGGGTAAAGTTGGCTTTATCTACAGAAATACTCATCCTGTTCGGAATAGCAGTCACCTGCCCCGCAGTGTTAATAATGCATCCGCTGTCCTTGCCGTCAAATTGAGACGACAAAACAAACAGGCCATAGCTTAACTTAAACATTGCTGCTTCATTCATAAATATTAAACCTCCTATTATAGTTCCGCTCCTGCTCCCACAGCGCCGCTACCTTTCCCTGAAAAACAGCATCGCCGCCCCCATGGCAACAGCAGCCCCAACGGTGATTTGAACAGGAAACGACAGCACCGCATGTTCGGGGATCAGCATAGCCAAGATCGAGACAGCTCCTGCCGGAGGCAGGAACATGCCCGTTTTTTTCATAAACAGAATCACAGCCAGCATCGTCGCAGCCGCAGCCAGATACAGTGGAAATATACCCAGCCGCATGCAGAAAACATACCGGAAGACCGCGCCTATCAGAGCGCTCCCACCGATTAGGATGACTGCTTGTATTGATTTTTTTCTGGCGCCGCAGGACGGCCTGGAAAATTCCGTAAACGCCACCAGAAGCGGAGGCGCAACCGCAAATTTCGCATCCAGATGAATCGCCGCAAAAATGACCGCTGTTCCGATGACCATTCTAAGTGCTGTATTCTTATACTCTTTAATCTGCGGTAATTTTTCTTTTTTATACTCGATTTCTTCCAATATTCCCTGTTTTTCAAGCAAAAGCCGGGAAAGAAGTATAAGCGTTGTCAAAAGAACCGCGCTGATCAGATAGACTACCGTCTCCGTCTGCAGCATGACCGGAAGAACGATCGCCGATATCATCGGCGCAAAAGTTGTCCCTGAATAGATAAAAATCATCTGAGAAATAAAAAACGCCGTAGTCATCTGCGCCCAAAGAGGCAGCGGAACATATCGGACAATTCCCACGCCCAGCGCCGCGCATATGGTGATAAAAAACAGAATCCTCTTTTTGTCCGTATTCCACACCAGCTTCGGGGCAATCAGTCCCCCTGCCGCTATGGCTGCAATTTCCGGAAAAATGATCTCTTTATTGCCCAGCAGATCAGCCGCCGCTGTCATTACAGTTACAATAGCCACCGCCATTAATACCGGAAAAATCTCTTTCGTTTTCACTTTTATCCCCCTTGAAAATACCATTCCTTTTTTCCATATTATAGCGTGCCGCCGGATGCCTTGTCAATTTGCAAAAAAGGAACTGCATACCCGGCTCATACACCTGGCAATACAGTTCCTTTAGCCTTTTAACATTTTAGTTAGTAAATCGTCACACCGCCGTCAAACAGTATATCTGTCCCAACCATATAAGCTCCAAGGTCAGTCGCAAGAAGGGCTACCGGGCCGGTCACATCATCCAGGCACCCATAATGTCCTACTGGTACTGTTGATTCCTCAAAATCACACCGTTCAGATGGAAGACCTTGATGAAGGCCTGACCAGATGTATCCAGGACTGATACTGTTAACCCGGATCCCGTATTTCGCATAATTCAAAGCCAGCGATTTAGTCAGATGCAAAACGCCCGCTTTACAGGTGGTATAACAGGTGATAGCCGGCGCGTCTTCATAGGGCGGATTGACAATATGTGCGGACAGAGACGCCGTATTAATGATCGAACCGCCATGCTTGTGTGCTTTCATCACATTTGCACAGGCTGTATCCACAAGCATAACACCTGTAAGATTGATACTGATCATTTTATTCCACTGTGCAAGATCCATATCCGGACCGTCTCCATGCGCTCCAACGCCTGCATTAGAATGCACCACATCGATCGTCCCAAAGGCATCCACCACCTTCTGTACCATTTGATCTACAGAATCCTTGCTCGAAACGTCCGCTCCTATTGCAATTGTTTTAACGCCGTACTTTTTTGCAATCTCTTCCGCAACTTTTGTACTTTTTTCCAGTTTATCCGGAATGTCCACAATGGCCACGTCCGCTCCCAATTCCGCAAACGCCATGGAAGTTGCACGACCGATACCGCCTGCCGCCCCGGTTACAAGAGCCTTTTTTCCTTTTAAAGTAAATCTCTCCAGTACGGAAGTCGGCTCTTTAACATTTGTTGTCGCAGTTATAATGCTCATACTTGATCTCCTTTCCAATTGTCAGGCCGCGCCTGAATTACCGGTTGCATACATCATAATATTTTCCTGTGTAACAGACTCGTCATTTTTCAGAACTGCCGTCTGCTGTCCTTCGTATAATACCATAATGGAATCGCTGATTCCTAAAATCTCCGGCATCTCCGATGACACCATAATAATCGCCCGTCCGTCTCCTGCCAGATCATCAATCAGCTGATAAATATCCGCTTTCGCCCCCACATCAATCCCCCGGGTAGGCTCATCCAGTATCAGCAGTTTCGGGTCTCTTGCCAGCCATTTTCCAAGAATGGCTTTTTGCTGATTCCCACCGCTTAAAAAAGTTATATGCTGCGTAAAAGAAGACATTTTGATGGAAAATTTCTCAACATATTGAGAAAACGTCCGTTTGACTTCTTCCTCGTCTATAAAACCAAAGCGATTGATCCATGGCAAAGATGCAAGAGACATATTGTCGATGACACCCATGCGCGGAATAATACTTTCTCTGCGGCGGTCCTCCGGCACCAGGCCGATGCCTGCACGGATCGCGTCTGCCGGCCCTTTAAACTGAATCTTCTTACCCATAAACAGGATCTCTCCTGCGTCATACGGGTCCAGTCCAAACACACAGCGCATAACCTCTGTACGTCCCGCCCCGATCAGGCCGCTGACTCCTAAGACTTCTCCGGCACACACTTGAAAGCTGATATTTTCAAAAACGCCTTTTCTGGTAAGATTGCGTACTTCCAATATAACGTCTCCCGCTTTTCTTTCGCTGTGCTTGAACACGTCGCTGAGTTCGCGTCCGACCATCCATTTGACGATATCGCTTTCTGTTATGCCTTCCATGCCTGTAGTCACCACATGCGTTCCGTCGCGAAGCACTGTCAATTCATCCGCAATCTGGAAAATCTCCGGCATCCTGTGAGAAATATACACAATCGCCATATTCTGCTGCTTTAATTCCTCAATGATCTTAAACAGGCTGTCTTTATCTTTCTCCGTAATTGCCGATGTCGGCTCATCCATAACAATAATCCAGGATTCAGAGGCATATGCTTTGGCAATCTCAACCATCTGCTGCTGCCCTACCGTCAGATCGCTGACCTTGCTTGTCACGTCAATGTTAAGACCCAGTTTTTTTACATATTCATCTGCAAGTTCATTCATCTTCTTTCGGTCCGTGAGTACATGCCCGCTTGTCAGCAGTTCTTTTCCCAGATAAATGTTCTGAGCCACTGTCAGTTCCGGTATCAGCGACAGTTCCTGATAGATCACGGAAATACCTATCTTCTGGGCATCCCGGACCGTATGAATCTCATAAGGCACATCATCAATGCAGACCACACCGGAATCCTTTGTATAAGTTCCTGCAAGGATCTTAATCAGCGTGGATTTCCCCGCGCCATTTTCTCCACACAGTGCATGGACTTTTCCTCGTTCAACCGTAAAATCAACATCTTTTAACACATGCACGCCTGAAAAAGATTTATTAATTCCTTTCATACTCAGCCTGACATGATTGCCGGAACGCGCAAACTCTGCCGCGCTCTTTGCGTGCTCTGACTGTTCCGCTCTTTTAACATCTGTTTTTTTAAGCCGCAGCCGTTCGCGTATTGTACACATAATATAGCCGTCCGCGTCTGCTGCAATTGCTGCCAGTATGATCATTCCCTTTACAACATACTGTACATAGGGAGAAATACTCAGCTGTCCCAACCCGAATGAAATCACTCCCACCAGAATCGCGCCAAGTAAAGTTCCTCCAAGTCCGCCCATTCCGCCTTCCAGGGCGGTTCCTCCAATCACCACGGCAGTAATCGCATCAAACTCCATGCCTGTACCGGCCTGGGGCTGGGAAGAGACCGTCCGTCCCACCGATATGATAGAGGCGACCCCTACACACAGACCCGCACATACATAAGTCATAAGCAGTTCTTTTTTTACATTAATACCGGAAGCTTCTGCCGCAGCAGCATTACCGCCGATAGCATAAATTTTTCTCCCGAATACTGTTCTGTTCATGACCACAATAGCAGCCGCATACACAACTACAATAGCAAAGAACGCAACCGGAAGGGCAAAACGGTTTCCTATATTGATAGATTCCTGCCCCAGCCAGGTGAAAGCTTTATAGTCTTTCACCATAATCCTGTTCGCTCCGCTGATCGTCCATCCAAGGCCTTTGCATACAGACTGCATGGCCAGGGTTGCCATAAAAGGAACGATTCCTGAGTACCCCACCATAACGCCATTCAGAAGCCCGACCGCCATGGCAGACACAATACAGGAAACAATACCCAAAAATACACTTCCGGTTGACGTCATGACCATTGCGGAAATTACGCCGCACAGCATCAGGCTTGTACCAACGGACAGATCTATTCCTCCCGTGATGATGATCATGGTCATACCGACCGCCACAATACTTTGTACAGAAATCTGGCCGATAATATTGGAAACTGTTGACAGACTTAAAAACGTATCTGTCACAACCGAAAGAACCGCGCATACAACCGCCAGGATCACCAGCAATACAAGATATCTGACTGTCCGCTCCCCCATTTTAGGGCTGCGTATTTTAATTCCGCTTTTTTGCAACATAATGCGTCAACCTCTCTGTCCTATCGTCTTAAGCCTCAGGCCCAAACTCTGCCCTGTAATTATTATAGCATTCAATCGCTTCATCCGGAGTCATGATTGACATTCCGTCTGCCATTCCGTTGTCTTCGCAGAATTTACGCATATCATCATTCATGATAAAGTGGGACGGCAGATAATTTTTCTGTTCGCTGACTTCTCCGCGCAAAATCTGTGTGATTGTTTTAATTCCATAATAGCCGGCACGCTTTGCACCTGTCAGACAGTCTGCCTTAATGGTTCCGTCTTTTACCAGTTCGCAGGCCTCGATATCCCCGTCATTACTGAATACAACTGTATCCTGTCCGGAAGCTTTGATCGCTTCGATCAGGCCATAAGTCACATTGTCATTCATACAGAACAGAGCGTCCAGTTCATTGGCTGCAAGAAGCGCTGTCAGCTGGCTGTTTCCAAGTGCGGCATCCCAGTTCGCCGGCTGGGAAGGAAGCAGATTGATATCTGGATAATTTTCTGTGATTCCGTCTTTAAAGCCCGCCTCTCTGTTATCAGAAACATAGTTGCCCGGAGAACCGATAAAGTTTGCTACCGTTCCTTTTTCTCCAATATATTTTCCGCAGATCTCACCCATTTTACGCATATTATTATAATCATCATACACGATACAATAACAAAAATCCGCATCTACAAAGTTTCCGAATGATACACATGTGATGCCTGCCTCGTGTGCTTTCTCAAGCGCGGGAATAATGCCTTCCGCATCCATAGGGTCAATAAAAATTGCATCTACACCCTGTTGAATAAAGTTTTCGATCAAGGCCACCTGATCTTCCAGCTTACTGTCCGCACCTTTCCAGATACACTCTGCATTCCAGTCCTCTGCCGCCGCGTCGCCTGCCTCCATGGCATTTACATAGAATACATTACTTAGATTCATCATAATACAGCCTATTTTCACCGTATCATCGGCTGACTTTACAGGTGTCTGCGCTGTATCCGGCTCTCCCTCTGCTTCTGCCGCATCCGCTGCCGGCTCTGATGTGTTCGTGTCCGCCGGTGTGTCTGTGCCAGATGTTCCTCCGCATCCGGCCAGCATAGTTGATGCCAATGTAATGGCAAGCATAAGTCCCACTAATTTCTTTTTCACTGTAACTTCCTCCTTTTTTGTGTTTTAAATTTTTTTAAATAAAAATGCAGTCCTGCATTATTATTTTCCGTTCATATTAACCAGTTTGTTCAAATACAGTGCGCATATAATAATTGCTCCCTTAACCAGATACTGTGCGTTGGTAGGCACATACAAAAGGATCAATGCGTTGCTGATCATGCCGATAATCAAAGCGCCGATCAGAGTTCCAAAGGCTGTGCCTTTCCCGCCCAGCGTACTGGTTCCTCCGATTACCGCGGAAGCAATGGCGTCCATCAGTGTCGTGCTTCCAATGGTTGGGGATATCATGGATACTTGGGTAACCATCATGCAGGAAGCTGCTCCCGTACATACTCCCGCAAAAGAAAAAATCATAATTTTATATTTGTCAATATTAATACCTGCGCATCGGCCCGCTTCCTCATTGCCGCCGATCGCATAAGCATATGTTCCCATACGGGTTCTGCTCAGAAGCACATGGGCCAGAATCGTCATTCCCAGAAGAATCAGTGCCTGCACCGGTATGCATCCCGCAATTGTGCCTTTTCCAAGAAAAGCAGACAACGGGTCATTCAGAAATACAATATTCCCTTCGCATATGATGTATATCAATCCCTGGATTGTAAACATCATTGCGAGCGTCGCGATAAAAGATTTTATTTTCATCTTGGTAATAATCAATCCGTTGACCAGACCTATCGCTGCTCCCGTACAGATACATCCCAGGATCATTACAACAGCATTTCCCGATTTTCCATATAGAAGGCCGCCTACAACTCCGCATAAAGCCACTCCATAACCTGCTGTAAAGTCCATGCCGCCTGTGATCAGTACAAACATCGCGCCAATCGCCACAATTCCCGAACCGGATACCGAATACAGAATGCTGCATATATTTGCCGGGCTTAAAAATTTAGGCTGCAGTATCTGCATAATGATCAGAAACCCCGCCAAAACCAGTACCATACTGTACTCTCTTACATTTTTCAAAGTATTGCCGCCCCCGCTTTGTATGCTCTTCATGACACACTTCCTTTCCTATAACAAGTCCTGTCATCCCATGCCTGCCTCACCGCTTCCAGCATCTCATGGATTTTTTTCTCCGGATCAGGTGCTTTTACAATTCCACTGGAAGACCCTGTTGCATCCGCACCGGCATAAATAATATTATATGCATCTTCTCCGGTACTCACGCCTCCTGCCACAAGAACGCCTGTATCCGGCTGCACCGACAAAACTGTATCCATAACTACTTTCACAAAACTTACATCCGCTGCCTGACCGGTGCCAATAAGCTCCGCAGGTTCAGAAACAATCATATCCGGTTTCATCATGGCTACCGATTTTGTCTCTATAATACTTGAAGCGCATACAATGGTCATCAAATCCAAAGAAGCGGCCCTGTTTATCGTACAGGATAACTCTGAGATAGCCAGCGGTTTTTCTATATGATTCAGCATCACCCCCCGTGCCCCGGCACCTTTTATAGACTCTGGCAGAACATTTGCCAGGCCTCTGCCAACGGGCGTCGCATCCATATGCGGAGCAAACACATATAGATTTTTTGTATCTTTTACAATCTCCGCAATATTGACATATGGCGCTGTAAAAATCACGTTTACATTATGGCGCTTCGCAGCCTCATCTGCTGCTTTTGCCAGATCATAAATATCCTGTCCAAATAGATAATTTTTAGGCCCAATTTCAAAGAATGGTGGTAGTATTTTCAATTTTCTTTTCACTTTTTCGTTCTCCATGTTTTGTTTGAAACAATAGTAGCATTTTTTTCTTTCGTTGTCAATATTATTTCGTAAATTTTTTATGTATTCCATTTCATTTCCATTTATTTTTTTCATGTTTTTCATAATTATCCGCCATAAAAACCCGATATTTATTGTTTGTTTTGTTATTATATCTTGTAAAACGAAATAAAATTCGAAATTATTTATAAGATTCGAAACAAAAAATACATTGACTTTTTCAACAGAAACAAGTATATTATTTTCATAACAAATAAAAAGACTTCCTCTTCGAAAGGAAAGCCTTTAGTCTGGGGGACATCGCCTTGCAAACAAAACAATCAGAAGGTAAACGATTAACATTACGAAGGAACGCTATTCTTGAGGCTTTAAACAGAACTGACTTTATAAAAGTATCGGAGCTTAGCAGCAGCCTGAAAACCTCAGAAGTTACTATCCGTAAAGATTTGGAATATTTGGAATCGGAAGGACTTCTAATCAAAATCCACGGCGGCGCCAAAAAGTGCGAAAATACCAGTTCGGAAGTCCGTCTTCATCATAAACAGAATGAAAAGAAATTGATCGCCAAAGCTGCCGCATCTCTGGCCAGGGAAGGAGATTTTATATTTATCAATGTCGGTTCTACCTGTTATTATGTATGTGAAGCTTTAAAATCCATAAACAATCTCACAATCGTAACAAACTCTGTTTCTATACTGAACACACTGATCACGTCGCCTTCTATCACCACTTTCTTTCTGGGCGGAAAAGTCCATACAGATATGCAGATTACCGTAGGAGACGATGTTCTGGAACAACTTGATAAATATACAGCCGATAAATTATTCCTGGGTATGGACGGCATTGATTTAAAAATGGGCGCAACCACTTATAATCATGTAGAAGACGCTATTATGCGAAAGATGATGCAGCGCGCCAAAGAAAAAATACTGGTTGTGGATGATTCAAAATTCGGTCGGGTCACTTTTGCCAAGATTGCCAATTTAACCGATTTTGATACCATAGTTACAAACTACACAGAACAAAACGCAGAGATCATAGAACAGATCCGCGCTCTGGATATCAAAGTTATATGCACATAAGCAAAAAATGCGGCCCCGGCAGAAACGTAAAGTTCCCGCCGGGGCCGAATTTTATCACACAAGAACGATTTCAATACCCAATTTTTTCAATTCCTCAACATGAGCTGTATCCGCGTTTTTGCTTGTGATCAGAATATCAATATCCGATGCAGAACCTACGGTCGAAAGGCTGATATTTCCAATCTTCGTATGATCTGCTGCCAGGATCACCTTATTAGACTGCTGGATCATCTTCCGATAAACTCCGGCCTCCTGCGCTTCAAACACCGTAATCCCGCCTCTGGCACTGATCCCATCCACTGATAAAACGGCCACATCCGCCACATATTTTTCCAGCTGCTCGATCGTATCCTCTCCATAAGTACTATACTCGGCAGTATTAAGCATTCCTCCTAAAAAAATAATATTCGTCTGAAAGCTGTTCTCAAACACATCCACAATCCGGTTACTGTTGGTAATCACCCTTAAATTGTTCCTGGATGCCAACTTCCGGGAGATGTAGATATTGGTTGTGCCGGGACTGATCATCACAGAAGACCGATCATCAATATATCGAAGAATCACTTCACTTATTTTTATCTTTTCTTCTTTATTACTATTCAGCATCTTTTGATATGAATAATTCTGCCGTGTACGTTTTGTATGTTCCGCGCCTCCGTGCGTCCGCACTAAAAGGCCCTGCTCTTCCAAAGTGACCAGATCTTTGCGTACAGTCACGTCAGATACTCCGAACATGCGGATAATATCTCCGATTCTGACAGAGCCATTGGCATTTAAATATTCAATAATCTTCTCTTGTCTTTCCTGTGTATTACTAACCATATCCGGCTGCCTTTCATTTTCCTGATATCATTCGTTTATTTCGAAAGAAGCGCAAAGAATCTGCCCTGCATCATCTGCTTGGATTTCATCCAGAGCAATCAATTGAGACAAGAGGTTACCCATAACTGTAATTTCCGAAGCCGAACATATAATCTCTTTGCCAATTATCTGTCCCATCAGACTTAGCAACAGCTCTGATTTTGTTCCTCCGCCGCCCATATATATTTTCTCAAAACAACAGCCAGTTGCAGTTTCCAACAGTTCTATTGTTCTTTTATATTTTAACACAAGACTTTTTATAATGCAATGAACATACTCTCCTGTTGTTTGGGGCGCTTCCATCCCCCGCCTGGCAAAATATGCCTGTATACGTCTGGTCACAAGACTCCGATCTTCCGCAAAAACAGGATAATCCAAATCCATATTGAAGCTTCGGGCATCCATTGCCATCCGGGTTAATGTTTCATAGCTGTAATCTTTTCCCTCAGCTGCCCATTCTTCTTTACATTCCTGCAGATAAAAAAGCCCCAGCATAACCGTTCCAAACATATACGTTCCGTCAGGCAGACCATAATTGGTCAGGCCGCAGGAAAAAGCGGTCTTATTTATGATTGGTTCATCCACTACTATACTGATAGACGTCCATGTACCGCAGTTCATACAAATCTGTCCCTTTGCCATAAGATTTAGCGCGTAAGTGGCTGCAGCCGTATCATGAACACCCGAATTAATGATCCGGATTCCTTCTATACCCTCGTCTTTATACAGCCCTCCTACAGTTCCTTTAATGCTCTGATTTTTCTCTATCTTCGGGAAAAAATCAGCTTTTCCCAAAAACTTTCTGATCAGTTCACTGCTGAGATCTCTTTTTCTGCTGTCCCAAAGCATGGTGACCGAAGCCGCCGTAAAATCCATACTTATTTCTCCCGTCAGCAGATATTCTATGGCATTCGCAAGCGGAAGCGCTTTACATTGTTCCAGCATCCATTTTTGATTTCCCTTGTACATATGAAGCAGCTGCGGGAGCATCAATATCTCATTTGCCTGCAAGCCTGTATACTGAAACAGCTCCCATGGGTCCGACTGCTTTAACACTTCTTTCAGAACACCTGATCCAAGCATGGTGCGGTAAGATAACATATTTCCCACAAAGGTTCCGCCAGGATCCACCATACAAAAATCAGGTGTAAATGAATCAATTCCCGCCGATACAATCGCACCGTTTTTCTTTGCCGAAGCTGCCATTCCTTTTCTGACTGCATCCCATATTCCAAGAAAGTTCAGATAGATCTCATTTCCCACTCTGACCGGTCTGTGGACAAACCTGCATTCCTCCTGAATCGACAAGCGCTCTCCGTCGTAAGCGCCTGTAAAGATCCGACCGCTTCCCGCACCTATATCCACAGCCATTAATGTTTTATCCATCGACAGCCTCCTCATCTAATAAATTTACCTGTCACCCAGCACGCAAACCCGTACCTGACGTTCCCGCGCCCGCACCTGATCAAAATCTGCAAAATAAATTCTTCCAAACTCGCCCAGCTGCGCTTCACCATCCACGACCGGCACAGTAACCGACCGTCCCAACATTACGCTTCTTAAATGCGCATCTGTGTTCAGACTCCAATGTGCTTCCTCCTGGCGCTCCCGTTTCGCAATCTCAATATGCAGCGGACCCGGATGAAGATACTGTCCTTCCGTCACACAGCGGGGGAAAAGTTTTTCAAGACCGTTTACCATATCCTGCAGCACCAACTGTGTACCATAATAATTTACATCATCGGATTGTTCCTGAATCAGCACCGCACAAGTCGTATGCTGAGAATAAACAGTCACAATACCATCTTTAATTCCGCTTTTTTTAATTGCCTCCAATGTCCGATCAGTAACATCGTCAAACGTAGGCCTTCTGTCTGATTGAATGGTAAATACTTCATGATAGCAACTCATATAATTCTCCTTTTCTTCTCATTTTTATCTGCTGCTGTTAAAAATCGCTTCTTACAGAAGGACTCCATGTGCAGGGATATACCTCCGCAAATACCGGGCGCTCTCCCCGATATTGGCCAGAATTTCTTCTTCCGTCTCTGTGGTGCCCGGCAAATATTCCAGAATCAATATATTTTTCTTTACTGGCGCCAAATATTTACTCCAATTTTGCTTTTCATAATTTTCATGGGACCATCGAAGCGCTTCCAGGATATGTTCTACTTGTATATCTCCCATCTCATTATACTTCTTTGTAAACGGCCAGTGCGAACTGGAAGTCCGGCGGGTCTGCTGTATATGAATCTCTTCACAGACAGCTCCAAAATTTTTAAGCCATTCTTCGTATAAAAGATCTTTTCCGCTTCCCCCATAGTTTTGCGAAGCACAGTGACCGATATCCACGGTCACCCCCAGACGGCATCCTTCGTTTTCCTTATTCATTGCTTCCAGATATTGTTCTGTCTGGACAATCGTATACGGCGCAAGACTGGGTACATACATCTGCTCCACCTCCAGCGCTTCCAGCCCTTTTTCTTTTCCGATACAGGAAAGTTCTCTGTAGGCGGCAATCGTGTCCGCAAGACGCTCTTTATATCTGCCTGGGTCGGATAGAGTCTCCACAGAATACGCGTCCACTCTTCCTCCCACTTTCTTCGCGCCCATGGCCAGCGTAATATCCATAGAATCCACAACCCATTGTTTCATCCGTTCGCGCACGGATTTGTCTTCATGGGAAAGGCCGTGAAAACGATAAGACGCCATGCCTGTGTAGTAGCCTGTCAAAGTCAGTTCTTGTTCCTTTGCCAGATCTTTTAACGTCCTTGCCGCTGCCAACTGATACTCTCTGTCCCCGCTGAAGAAAGGATCAAGCGCATCACTGTCTATCTGTACATAATCATATCCCGCGTTTTTAGACAATTTAAGCCAGTTTTCAGGGCGCACCCATCTTCTCGTAAAGCAGCAGGTATTCAGCCCTATATCCACCCTGATCTTACTCATCCCTGGTCTGTGACCTCCTGTTCCACAAGATGATAGTATTCTGTTAATAGTTCTTCATAGTTTTGCACGATCGCTTCTACAAACGCCTTTCCTTTTTCCGCTGTAGCATAAGAAGGCTCTCCTAACACGCCAGACTTCGACCCCTGCGCTGCCCAGGTGGAAAAATACCCAAAGTTAAGAACCTCATGTTCCGGAAACAAATCCCCCGAAAAAAACTTTGTCCTGTGCCTGCACAAATCGCCTTTGGGAGCCTTTGACATGTCCACCAGCTGTTCCCGGAGTGCAAGCACAAGGGAAGTTTCCACCTCGCAGGCATGCCCGCCCGCGCCTCCTTCCGGAGAAGTTTTGACCTGCTTTCCGACTTCTTTTCCAATCATTGCCATTGGGTAAGTAACCAGTATATTTACATTATAATCATTGGCAATGCACCGGCTGACAAACTGCAGAATCGCCGGATTCTGTCCATGCCCGTTGACGATCACGATCTTCTTAAATCCGTTTCTGACCAGAGATTCACATATATCATACACAAAATAAAAAAGTGTTTTGGGCTTCACCCGTACGCTCCCCGGCAGATTTTCCAGTTCCTTCCCATGATAACCTGCCCACACGCAGGGAAGCACCATCACCGGAATCTTGTCTTTGATCTTCTCTGCCGCCTGCTTAGCTATATCATAAGCAATCACATTATCTGTGTTGACCGGCAGATGCGAACCATGTTCTTCAAGAATGCCTACAGGCAGCAACACCATGGCATTTTTATCGGCTGCTTCTCTGATCTGATCCTTTGTGTTATTTTCAAATAAAATATCCATTTCTGTTCTCCTTTCTCCTTTTTTAAGTTGTTTTTGTTTTGTTTCTGTTATAAACATAATATATTTTATATCATTTGTCAATATGAAATTTATTTTTTTTAATTACATTTTTTTATTTTCATAATATGTTTTCAAATAAAACATATTATATTTCCAAAAAAACAGCGTATCGGTTTTCCGATACGCTATTGAATACCAAATATTTATTTACAAAACCTCACATAATATACTCCTGATACACTGCCACATGGTCGTAGATACAGCGCCAGCTGCTGTGGGCGTTGGCTGTGACACAGATATAATGCTTCCCGCTGTCGGATATGGTATAACTGGCCGCGCAGCTGCCAGATTGGTCAACAAACCCTGTCTTTGCGCAGACCACTTCCCCTTTTGTATCTTTATCTTCGATTCTCCGCAAAAACCAGTTGGAAAGTTCAATCCCTTCCGGATGTTCCGCCGTCTGCGACGTGGTGTATCTGCGCGCCGACATTACTTCCCTGCACAGATCATTTTCCACCGCCGCTTTTAACATAACCGCCATATCATAGATTGTACAATAGTGGTTCTCATCATAAAGCCCCACACAATTGGTAAAATGCGCGCTGTCCGAAAGCCCCAGCTCTTCTATTTTCTCATTCATCAATACCATAAACTCATCCAAAGACCCTGATACATAATAAGCCAGCCCTGCAGCAGCATCCGCACCCGAAGGAAGGATCGTTCCGTAGAAAAGATCTTCTATCGTAACCGTCTCCCCGTCCCCAAAACCTGCCGCGCTGCAGTCGTTCCTGTAACTGTAATCCGTAATCTCCCGGGTGACCGTAAAGGTATCTGTAAGATCTGTCACATGCTCCGCCGCCACCAGCACAGTCATAATCTTCGTCATGGAAGCCGGACTGATCCGTTCATGCATTCCTTTCTGCGCCACCACCCGACTTTCATCCAGGTCAATCAGCAACGCATAACTACTCATTACTTTCTCATCATCTATAGAAGCTGCTTCGTCTTCTCCCTCCATCGCGTATCCGCCTGCAAAAGGGAGTTCATTTTTTTTATCTTCTTCTTTATCGTCCTCCCTGCCTGCTTCCTCCCCGGCTCTGCCAAGCGCCGCCCTCGCGGCTCCATCAAGGTCCGGTCCTTGCACTTGCGCTTCTGTGCGCGTATCCACATTCTTTTCGTCTTTCGCTTTCGCGTGTCCGCCAGCCTGGCGAAGCATAAGCCCCGCCCCTGCCATCAGGACTACGGCTCCCAAAACGCTTCCCAAAGCCAGTATCCTTTTTTGCCTGGCTCTGCGCTTTCTCTCTCTTCGGAGCATCTCCCGCCTCTTATCTCTCTGTATCTGCCGAAGCCTCTCCTCCGAATCATAATCTCTCATCTATGCACTCCCTCCTGTTGTGTCTGCTCCAAGACACATCACACCCCCGCTTATTCTTTAGCTTTCATAAGCTGCAGCTCTTGTCGCTTTAGTATACAGCATTTTATGAAGATGTCAAGTTTTTCCCGCCTTGTCCCCCATTCCTTTCTATGCTACAATAACACCATCCTCGACGATCAAAGGAGCCCCTCACATGCTGTTACAGATTCAGAATGCAGACCTCTCGATCGGAGGGCAAACGCTGCTCTCCCAGTTTGATTTTCATATAAAAAGTACAGAAAAAATCGCGCTTGTCGGTCGAAACGGCTGCGGCAAGACCACGTTCTTGCGTCTCCTCGCCGGGGAACGCTCCCCCGACGCTTCTGCAAAGACACCACCCATGGTCGCAAGCGCCCGCAGGCTGACTGTCGGTTTTCTGCGCCAGCAGGCTTTTTCGGATCTTACGACCACGGTAGAAGAAGAATTATTAAAATCCTGTCCCTGCCCGGACCGGTGGGATAGAGAACGCTTCGCGTGGGAGCAGGAATACGACTGCGTATTCACCAGGTTTGGCTTTGGCAAAGAAGACAAGAAAAAAAGGCTTTCCTGCTTTTCCGGCGGGGAACAGACGAAGATCGCCCTGATCCGCCTTCTGCTAGAAAAGCCTGATGTCTTGCTTCTGGATGAACCGACCAATCACCTGGATACAGCAACCGTAGAATGGCTGGAAAGCTATCTTACTTCTTATCCCCACGCCGCCGTCATCGTATCCCACGACCGGTATTTTCTGGATCAGACAGCCGATGTAGTCTATGAATTTCAGAGCCGCAGGCTGGTACGCTATTCCGGCAACTATACGGCTTATAGGGAACAAAAACACAAAAACTTTGCCCTGCAGGAGAAAGCCTACAAGCACCAGCAGGATGAGATCCGCCGCTTGGAAGACCTGATCGAGCGCTTTAAGCACAAACCAAAAAAAGCCGCTTTCGCCCGCTCCCGCAAAAAGATACTGGAACGCATGGAAAAGGTGGAGCAGCCGCAAAGAGACGACGCCCATATTTTTACTGGCAGCCTTACCCCAGCCTTTTTAAGTTCCAAGTGGGTGCTGGAAGCCGACCATCTGAAGATCGGCTACGACAAAAGCCTGTCGGAACTTACCCTGCGTGTCAGGCGGGGCCAGAAGATCGGCGTCATCGGCCCTAACGGCGCAGGAAAATCCGCCTTTTTAAAGACCGCTGCCGGACTTTTGCCCCCGGTCAAAGGGAAACTGTCGCTGGGGTTAAACGTCGATATCGGCTATTTTGACCAGCAAGCCATATCCCTGTCTTCCGAAAAAACTGTACTGGAACATTTCCATGATTCTTTTCCTTCCCTGTCAGAAAAGGAAGTACGGGATATCTTGGGCGCGTTTTTATTTACCGGAAAAGACGCAATGAAAAAAGTTTCCTCCCTGTCCGGCGGAGAAAAGTCCCGCCTTGTCCTGGCAGAATTGTTACAAAAACGTCCGAATTTCTTACTTTTGGACGAACCAACCAACCATATGGATATCCCTGCCCGGGAGACATTGGAATCCGCATTCCGAGCCTATACAGGCACGCTTCTGTTTGTCTCCCACGACCGCTATTTTATCCGTCAGGCAGCGGAAGCGCTGTTGGTCTTTGAAGACCGCGACGTATTTTATTATCCTTTCGGGTACGACCATTATGTAGAACGGCGCCTAAAACAGAAAGACGGAGCCGACGGCACTGCCAGAATCCGCGCGGAAGAACAGGCTTTGATCAGCGGCCTTAAAAACGTGCCCAAAGCGGAACGGCATATGTTAAAAGAGATATCCGAGGAACAGGCTTACGCCGAATGGCAGATGCGGCTTATGTTAGAACCACTCCGGCAATGTGAGGAAGAACTCGAAGCCTTCCTTCTCTCCTTAAACCCGGCGCTTTTATGGGAAGATCCTGCCTATGAAGCAGATTTCCGAAAAAAAGAGGCAGAGCTGTACCAAATGTATACAAAACGCTGCCTTAACTGGTATGAAAAATGGTCCGAATTTACAGACGATAATATGCATAAATAAACGCCCCGACGGCCCTCCCTAGAGCCATGGACAGGATAATCCAGGGCATCCCTGTCTTTAAGCGGATACGCCTGCTGAAAATGGGAATCACATCCAGAATCTCCGTCAAGGCCATCGCCCAGGCGCCTGTATAGACGCCCGAAAAGAGGCCATAGGACACCACACCCACCATCCCAACCGGTATGGGAAATTGATAAATACTGACCAGATTTCCTAAAATACCACCTATTGCCGCGGCGTCCTCATAGTAAAAGATATATTTTGCCGTATGGGTCTTCCCCGCAAAACGGGAAATAATCCCCAACGCGATCAAAAGCGCAAACAGCCCGCCCGCGACGGCAAAACCGCTGCTAAGCCCTAATATGCCTAAAAAAACCTGTTTAATCCACATCAATGCTCGTCCCCTTACGGTTGCATCCCTCGATCAGTGTCGTATTTACATCATCTTCATACAGACGCATCTGCACTTCGATCGGCGTAGGATCTTTCGTGATCCGCTTCCCTCCAAAATGGTTGTAAAATACAATGATTCCTACGGCAATCCCGACGGAATAAGACGCTTCCAGCAGAGTAAATCCGTCCGAAGTCCTGCCCATAACCAGCTGATAGACCTGGTCGAATACCTGGTTTACGCCAACGTCATTGTTAAACGCCATAATAGAAAAGGCTGACCCGAAAAAAATGATGATGCAGACCAGGACGACTTTGATAAGATTCCATCTTCCTTTGGCATATGCAGGCGATTCATATTCCACGATAAAATCCGGCTCTCCCAAGTTCTCCACATCAAGCTGCGGATAGATTTCATGGATCAATTCCACCACTTTCATAACGGAAAAAATATAGCGATTACTTTTATCCGCCTGTATCTTTAAAATTTTTAATGTTTTTAACCGGTTCTTTACAGAAGTATCCGTACATTCCAGTTTCGCCACGTCGCCAAGGGTTACGTCAATATGGTCCACTTCGATGTTTCTGTCTATCTTTATATATAAAGTATCGCCCATTACTTTTACGCCTCCGTTTTTCTGATACCTATCTTTTGCATATTTTCCGGTTTTTATACGCTCAACTGACCAGTTTTTCCCGAAGCTGCTTTAAAATCTTTTTTTCCAAACGGCTGACCTGTACCTGAGAAACCCCTAAAACTTTTGCCACTTCTGTCTGGGTCTTATCCTGCAGGTATCGCATGACGATCAGTCTGCGTTCCGCATCCGGCAGTTCAGATAAGAGCTGCTCCAGCACTACCCGGTTCAGAATATGCTGCATGGCATTTCCCTGACTTGTATTTTCCATACGGTCCAAAAGACAGACCTCGCTTCCGTCTTTCTGCGGGATTGTCTTATAAATGGACTCCACTTCCGCAGAAGATTCAAGCGCCATTGCGATCTCCTCCGGCGGAAGCTCTGTAAGATAAGACAGTTCGTCTATGGTGGGTTCCCGCCCTTTTTGCTGTCGGAAACTTTCTGTCTCTCTGTGAATCCTCCAGCAGTTTTCCTTTAAGGTACGACTAACTTTCACGATTCCGTCGTCTCTTAAGAATCTTTTAATTTCCCCTGAAATCATAGGTACAGCATAAGTCGAAAATTTTACATCAAAAGCCGTATCAAACTTATCAATAGCCTTTAAAAGACCCATGGCTCCTATCTGGAACAGGTCTTCCATATCAGTTCCTCTGCCTGCGAAGCGTTTCACAATACTCCATACAAGCCCCATATTTTCTTCTACCAGTTGTTCTCTTGCTTTTTTATCCCCATGGTGTGATCTCTCAATCAAAACCATTGTGTCTTCCATAAAGATATCAAGCCCCCTGTTCTGTCTCTCCCTGCCAGATCTTTTTCTTCATATAAACCGTAGTACCAAGCCCGGGTGTAGACTTAACTTCTACCTGATCCATAAACGCTTCCATAAACATAAAACCCATTCCGGAGCGTTCCAGCTCCGGCTTACTTGTATACAAAGGCTCCATGGCCTGCTTTACATCCGCGATTCCTGTTCCTTCATCTGAGATCCAGAGTTCCACTGTCTGTTCGCTTAGAAGAGCACGCACAACCACTGTATGTATTTCCCCCAAGTATCCATGTATAATAGCATTTGTTACTGCTTCAGACACAGCGGCCTTAATATCCTCCACTTCCTCAAGGGTCGGATTTAATTGGGTCACAAAAGCCGCTACGGCGACTCTTGCGAACCTCTCATTCTCCGAAATACTGTCAAATGCCAATGTCATCTCATTTTTCATACTGCTTCCTCCTCTTTTCCCAGCGGGATCACTTTCTGAATACCAGACAGACTAAGAACTCTTTTGACCTGTCTGCTCATATGTTTCAGGATAACTTGTCCATCCAGCGCCCGCATGATCTTATATCTCCCTAAAATCATTCCAATACCTGCGCTGTCCATAAACACAGTTTTAGAAAAATCAAATTCTAGCTCCTGAATCGGTTCCTCCCGAATCCTTAGATCAACCTCTTTTCGTATCTCTTCCGTATAATGATGATCAAGTTCCACCGGAAGATGAACAACCAATTTTGTCCCGCTGCTTTCGAGCATATTCATATTTAAATTTCTCCTTTATTTTAGTTCCGCAACTTCCCTTACAGGCCCCCTGTACTGGGAGAATTTCCAGCCGCGTAAGCGTCCGTAAATCCTCCCGGGGCCTGACCGGTCCGTTGCTGTTTTTTTATTCTATACACAAAAGGGACGCTGCCCTTTTTTGCAGCGTCCCTCACTTCAGGGTTTTTCTTCTGTTAAACTAAACATTTCTATAATCCCTTCATCAAATTGGCGGCATCCGTAGCCTTTCTCGTATTCGGCCATTCGTCGATAACCGTCTGATAGCAGGATTTGGCGTTCTCTGTATCTCCGGACTTGTGATAGGATCTGGCAAGGAAATAAAGCGCATCTCCCTGGGTATTATCCAATTCATAGCATCTGCCAAGATCTCTGATGGCGGTTTCATAATCCGCCTTTTGATATGCCTCGTATCCGGTTCTGTAAAGTTCCGCCACAGCCGCCGTACCCACCTCTTTAAAGATCGAGTCATACAGGATCTGTGCGTCTTCTGAGAGGCCTTCCTTATTCATGGCTTCTAACTGTTCCAACGCACCCGCCGAATCTTCTTCCGCATAGGCACGGTATGCTTTCAAAAGCTCTTCATATCCCCCTAACTTCTCTGTAGCCTCGCTGGCAGTCTGCACAGCCGCCTCCGCCTCCGCTTTCGCAGTGTCTACTTCTGCCTGAAGGCTTGTAAGAGCCGCAGACTTGGACTCTAATTGATCGCTGTATTCTGCTACCGCATCGTTTAACTCCGAATTTTTCATCTGTTGCTGGGCCGGAATAATCAAAAACCACATAAGTGCCGCGCCGATGGCAATCCCGACAAACACATTAATCACCGAATGAAGCCAGGAACGATCCTTCACACCTATGGGTTGAATAATTGTCTCATTGCCGCTGGTATAAGCAATGGCGTCTCTATTCTCCTCCGGCTCTTTTTTGATCGGTCGTTTTCCTTCGGCCGAATCCAATTCTTTCATATAACGCAGCGCCCGGGTGTTGGTGCGGTCGATATCCAGCACTTTCTCAAGCTCTGTCCTGGCCCTGGCATAATTATCCATCTTCATATATAAGAGCGCCAGGAGCTGATGCCCCTTTAAAAGATTCGGATTCGTTGAAAGTATCTTTTTTAACTGGATAACAGCCAGATCATAACTTCCCTGCTCACAGTACAGAAGCGACTGGTTGTATTTTTTGATAGTCGTATTAATTGTTGACAGGCGCGACGGGTTATTCTGGACAGATTCTATATATTCGTCCGCCAGATTGTTTTCACTCTGGAAGTTCTTGCTGATAATCCACTGCGACAGGGCGTCCACCGCTTCCCCCATCTCGCAATAGACAAGCCCTAAAAGATTGCGGGCATTTGTGTTCCTTTTATTGATTTTCAAACTTTGGCGCAGAGAAATAACGGCTCCGGAAAGATCCCGTACTTTCGCCTTATCCAGCCCTTCGTTGTAATACGCGTTGGACAACTGGATCATCCTGCGGTAAAGCTTGATATCAACTCCGCACTGACTGCAGTATTCTTCCCCTGCCAGCTCTGCTCCACAATTAAAACACTTCATACATCCACCTTTTCTACTGATGTTCCTGCATTTTTTTCAGCATCTCATCCATCAGGTCCGTTACATCCGAGAGATTATTATTATAGACATTATCCTCAATTTCATCAATCTCAGGACTCGGACGGAATTTTTTTAATTCTTCTTCAAAATCAAGCATACTCTCTGCTCCTTAATAGTTTTTTCAAGCTGCCAATCAGATACAGAGATCCTACGCAGAATAAGATCCCGTTTCCTCTTTTGTCAAGGGCCGTTTTGAATGCTTCCGGTATGGAAGCAATCTCCTGCACCGGCTGATTTGTATATCTTTTGAAAATCTCCGCCAGTTCTCCCGACGGAACATGACGATCGCATGCAATCTGGGTAACTATCACACTCTCAAAAGAAATATTTTCACAGATTGTCTTTATCATGCCCTCATAATCTTTCTCCTTTACGCAGGAGAACAACATGGTAACTTTCGTATCTCTCTGGAATTTCCCGGCAGTTTTAACAAATTCTTCGATGCCGGAGTCATTGTGCGCGCCGTCTAAAATCACGCCCGGAAGCACAGTCTCCATACGGCCCTGCCAGCTCATCTTTTCCATTCCTTTGTGAATGTCTTCTTCTGTAAGACCTATATCCAGCACATGGGCAGCCGTCACCGCCTCCATGGCGTTCATGATCTGATATTCAGCCACACTGGAAATAGACACGTTCATAGGTAAATAATACCCAGTATCCATAAAAAAATCAATCGTTTTCTGGGTATTCATCAAAATTTTATACATATCCGGACGAATAGCATAGGCTTTCGCATGCATTTTTGCCGCTTTTTCAAGAATTACATCCTCCACATCTTTCCTTGTACCATCATATACCACAGGGCAGCCTTCTTTGATAATACCCGCCTTTTCCCCGGCGATCTGCGCGCAAGTGTCTCCCAGATATTCGGTGTGCTCCAGGCTGATGGAGGTGATCACAGTAACGAGCGGTTTTTCAATCACGTTGGTAGCGTCAAAGCGCCCTCCAAGTCCGGTCTCCAGAACCACATACTCCATCCCGCTTTTTTGAAAAATATAGATACCCATCAAAAACAGCAGTTCAAAAAAAGTAGGATGGGCAAACCTTCCCGGCTTTTCCTTTAAAAGGTCATGAACCACGCCCATCACTGCCTCAAATGCTTCCAGAAACAATTCGTCGGAAGCGGACTGCCCGCACAGCTGAAACCTTTCATTAATATCCACCAAGTGCGGAGAAGTGAATAGTCCCACTTTTTTTCCCGCCGTGACAAGAATGGACGACAGATAGGCGCACACAGAACCTTTTCCATTGGATCCGGCCACATGAATCAGTTTCATTTTACGTTCCGGATGGCCCATGTAGGCCAGGACCATCCTTGTATTTTCCAGTGTATTCTTTGTCGTAAACCTGGGCGTATCATCAATATACGCCACAGCCTCCTGATAATTCATCTTTATTCCCCCAGACCAGACAGACGCCTTTTCACCTGATCCATCATTTGTGTGTACTTTTCCAGCTTTTCCTTTTCTTCCTGAATTTTGGCGGCGGGCGCTTTGCTCACAAACTTTTCATTGTTCAGCATACCGTTTACACGCGCCAGTTCTTTTGTAAGACGAGCCTCTTCTTTCTTTAAGCGCTCCTTTTCTTTCTCGATATCCACCAGTTCCGCCAGAGGAATATAAATCGCCGCCTCAGGTATAATCGTGGACACTGCGTCCTTTGCGATACCCGCCTTGTCCGACTGAACCACCACTTCACCGGCAAAAGACAGTACCGAGAAAAATACCTTGCCCCGTTCAAAAATGTCCCGCACCTTAGGATTCTCAGACACTACATAGACAGTAGCCTTTTTGCTGTTGGGCACATTCATATTGGCGCGGACATTACGAATACCTCGAACGGCTTCTTTCATCGTCTCGATTTCATGTTCCTCGGAAGTAAACTCCCACTCCGCCTGATATCCGGGCCAGTCGGAAATCATGATGGATTCTTCCCCGGACAGATTGCAGAAAATCTCTTCTGTGATAAAAGGCATATACGGATGGAGCATTTTCAGGGCGTTGATTAAAACCTGTTTTAAAGTCCATAAAGCAGCATCCCGGGTGGCATCTTCTTTATTCCACAGACGGGGTTTTACCATCTCAATATACCAGTCGCAAAATTCGTCCCATATAAAATCGTATATCTTCTGCACGGCAATGCCCAGTTCAAAACTGTCCATATTGTCGGTAACTTCCTTCGCCAGACGGTTTACTTTAGAAAGAATCCACCGATCCGGGGCTGTGAGGCTGCCCATATCCACCATTTCCATGGAAAGTTCATCCGCCATGTTCATCATAATAAAACGGGATGCATTCCACACCTTATTTGCAAAATTACGGCTGGACTCCACACGCTCCATATAAAAGCGCATATCATTGCCAGGCGCATTGCCGGTCACCAGCGTCAGGCGCAGAGCGTCCGCGCCGTACTTGTCGATAATCTCCAGCGGGTCGATGCCGTTTCCGAGGGATTTACTCATCTTGCGTCCCTGTGAGTCTCTGACCAGTCCATGAATCAGCACATGATGGAAGGGACTTTTGCCGGTCTGCTCATATCCCGAAAATACCATGCGGATAACCCAGAAAAAGATAATATCATATCCGGTTACCAGCACGTCCGTGGGATAAAAATAGTCCAGTTCTTCTGTTTTCTCAGGCCATCCTAATGTCGAGAAAGGCCACAGCGCAGAGGAAAACCATGTGTCCAGTGTATCCGGATCCTGGGTCAGATGCGTGCATCCGCATTTAGGGCAGACAGCCGGCGCTTCTTTGGAGACAACAATTTCTCCGCAGTCATCACAGTAGTAAGCCGGTATCCTGTGTCCCCACCAGAGCTGACGGGAAATACACCAGTCACGAATATTTTCCAGCCAATGCAGGTAGATTTTGTCAAAGCGCTCCGGTACAAAGGTAAGCTCTCCGTTTTTTACCGCCTCCACGGCAGGTTTGGCCAGCTCTTCCATCTTTACAAACCACTGCTGTTTGATCAGGGGTTCCACCGTAGTCCCGCATCTGTCATGAGTACCTACATTGTGGGAATGATCTGCCACCTTCACAAGAAGACCTTCTTTTTTAAGGTCCTCCACAATAGCTGCCCGGGCTTCGTAGCGTTCCATACCGTCATATCTGCTGCCAGGGCAAAAGATGGTGGCATCGTCATTCATCATATTGATCTCCGGCAGGTTATGTCTCTTTCCCACCTCAAAGTCGTTAGGATCATGTGCAGGCGTAATCTTTACACAACCGGTACCGAACTCTTTATCCACATAGGGGTCTGCCACCACCGGAATCTCCCGATCTGTCAACGGTAGCTTTAATACTTTTCCGATCAAATGTTTATATCTTTCATCATCAGGATTCACTGCCACTGCCGTGTCGCCCAACATAGTCTCCGGACGGGTAGTCGCGATCTCCACATACCCGCTGCCGTCGGCGATAGGATAATTAATGTGCCAGAAATGCCCCGCCTGCTCTTCATGTTCTACTTCCGCATCGGAAATGGAAGTCTTGCACACCGGACACCAATTGATAATTCGGGAGCCTTTATAAATATACCCTTTCTCATACAGACGGATAAACACTTCCTGGACAGCTTCTGAACAGCCTTCGTCCATAGTAAAGCGCTCTCTGTCCCAGTCGCAGGAAGAACCCAGCTTCTTAAGCTGATTAATGATTGCGCCGCCGTATTCTTCTTTCCACTGCCAGGCTCTTTTTAAAAATCCTTCCCGTCCAAGTTCATGTTTGTCAATACCCTCTTCTTTTAACTGATTCGTAACTTTTACTTCCGTAGAAATAGACGCATGATCCGTACCCGGCACCCACAATGCGTTATATCCCTGCATTCTCTTATAACGAATTAAAATATCTTGAAGCGTCTCATCCAGCGCGTGCCCCATATGCAGTTTCCCTGTCACGTTTGGCGGCGGAATCACAATGGTGAACGGTTTTTTATTTCTGTTCACTTCCGCATGAAAATATTTTCTACCCATCCATTTGGCGTAAGTACGGTCTTCGATAGCCGACGGATCATAAGTCTTCGCTAATTCTTTCATAAACAATCCTCTCTCCTGTCATCATTTCTGTATTTTATCTAGTTTTACCACAAAAGCCATCCGATTTTTATGGCTCTGTGACCAACTGCACATATATCGTTTCCCCGTCATAACTTTCGTCCAGCAAAAGTTCCCGGGTATCTGTCTGCTTCCCGTTTACGATCCAGCCAAGGATATCCTTTCCTTCTTTCGAGCTGGCTGTAAGTGTCAGGGGGTAATTATGATAGTAATTCCCTGTATAGCTTTTCCCGCTTTCTATTTGTATCTGTCCAAAGGAAATTTCTGCGTCGCCCGGCGCCTCCACCCGCAAAGTATACGGATAATTTGCACCCAGATGCTCCTTAAGCCCCTCATGTACGCGCCTACAGCTTTCCGCGACCGCCTGTTCCATCTTCTGCACCGCATCCTGCTGCCTTTTTTGCTTATCTTTTGCATAATACATCTTAATAGTACGCGAGAGCTTCTGATTTTCTTCCTCCACAATCTGCAGCACATGTTCTTCTTTAAATATTGTAGCTGTCAGATCACAGACCATATTGACAAACTGGGTCCGATACAGCTCAGACTGCATCAGAAGATAAAACGTATCGTTGATATCCTCCATAGGATCTTCCATCAAATAGTCAAACACATTTGTAATTTCCAGGTCTGACGTATCCTGATAGGCGGCATCCAGGTCGTAAAGAAAGAAGCGGACCCTGCCGTCCCCATAGGGGCTGCTGCTGGTTTCTTTACATCTCCAGGACAGGAAATTATGAAAAGGCCAGTCCACATTGTTCATGATCATATTCATTCCATAATGCTTTAACAAATCAGTCATGTCCACGGACTGCTCTAACGCCTGCTGCCTTTCCGGGTTATTCAGATCCTGGTGAAGTCTCCCATAATACCCGCCAAATCGGGAGCTGTTGATCTCATTCGGCTCAAATTTCTCAATATCGTCTTTCTGCGTCCCGATTGCATGCGCCGTATTGTAGCGGCTGTATTTTTCCTGAAGCTGTATGATTCCGTAATATTCCCCATTTAAAAATAAAATTCCCGGTCTCGCTCCCACGCAAAGAATACCGGCTTCTTTCCCCAGACGGCTCACCACATTCCATTTAAGCATGGTTCCTTCATGGTCGGAACCTCCATTTCTTAATACCAGCCGATTGTAAGACTGCCCGCTTTGATTGCCCGCCATATCCGTGTCAAAAAAATCATAGTCAAAAGTCGGATGCTCTCTGTCATAGACAGAATCAGCAATCAACTTAATACTTTTCTGATCATAAGTCCGCGAGCCATTGCCGGAAACGGCAATCCCGGTCCCCTGGGCAAGCATAGCCGCACCGTCGGCCTCGTAAAATTCCACATAAGCGGGACGATCCCACTCACCTTCTTCCCCTTTTTCTGTATAGTTGGATAAAATCCCTGTCTCTTCGTCATACAAATCCTTTTTGTCCGCTGACAAGGATACCACCATCACATCAAACAATTCAGATGCACCTGTCCCTACAAAATAAGTCTGCGTATATACCCTGCCAAGCTTCCCTCCATGTAAAAGGGCGGCTTTCACCACTGTCACATGGTTTGGAAGGCCTTCTTCTATAATGATCGGTTCCTGATAGATCTCCGACTGAAGCGTCGGCGTCTCCCCGTCCAGAGTATAATATATACTCCCCCCAAACAGGCCGCTGTGAAGCTCCAGATAAAAAGCTGATTCCTGAAAGGCGGACGGCTCTGAGAACCGGACGGCAGGTTCCCTGATTATGTAGCGAAGACAGGCTGCCAGACCGACTGCCAACGCCAGTATAACAATAACTGCAATTATATATTTTTTATTCAAAGACGACTCCTTATTTTTATGGCTTTATTGCTTATTGGCCTTTGTCGTTTAAAATAGTTTAGACGGAAACAAATACTTTGTCAAGGGAAAGCAAGGGAGGTGTTGACACCTCCGCCCTGGTTTTGCTAAAATACCCCTGAACCTATCATACCTTTAATAAAAGAAAGGACTGAACATACATGCCAAAGTTAAATGAGAATTATCTCAATCTGAAAGAAAGCTACTTATTCTCCGAGATCGCCCACCGTACGGCGGACTATATGAAAAAAAATCCGGAAAAAGGCGCGCAGATCATCCGTTTAGGAATCGGTGACGTGACAAGGCCTCTGGGAAAAGTTGTGCTAAACGCGCTGCATGAAGGCGTGAACGCCATGTCCGCATCCGATACGTTCAAAGGCTACGGCCCGGAGCAAGGATACGAAGCGACCCGGAACGCCATCGCGGCTTATTATAAGAAAAACGGCGTGGATGTGGACGCGGACGCCATCTTTATCTCCGACGGCGCCAAGAGCGATACGGGAAATATCACAGACCTGTTCGGAAGCGGCAATGTCATCCTGATCCCCGACCCGGTCTATCCGGTCTATGTGGACTCCAACATCATGCGCGGCAATACAATCACCTATATTTCCGGCAACGCAGAGAATCATTTTCTCCCGATGCCCGACAAAAACCAGCATGCGGATATCATCTATATCTGCTCCCCCAACAACCCCACCGGCGCATGTTACAATAAAGAACAGTTAAAAGAATGGGTGGATTATGCTTTGGCCAACGAAGCAATCATCCTGTTCGATTCTGCTTATGAAGCTTTTATCACTGACCCGGAACTTCCTCGGAGCATCTTCGCCATTGAGGGGGCAAAGAAATGCGCCATCGAGTTCTGCTCGCTGTCCAAGACCGCAGGTTTCACCGGGACCCGCTGCGGTTATACGGTCGTACCTAAAGAATTGGCCTTTACCGCTTCCACCGGGGCTGTGATGTCTTTAAACAATATGTGGAACCGCCGCCAGTGTACCAAATTCAACGGAACCTCTTACATTGTGCAAAAAGGAGCCGAAGTAGTCTTTTCAGAAGAAGGCATAAAAGAATGCCAGGAAAATATCCAGTATTATAAAAACAACGCCAAAGTGATCGCAGATACGCTGCAAAAACTTGGCATCCGTTTCTTTGGAGGCATCAACTCCCCATACATCTGGTTTGAATGCCCCAACGGCATGGATTCCTGGACATGTTTTGACTTCCTCCTGACAAAAATCCAGGTAGTCGGCACGCCGGGCGCAGGCTTCGGTGAAAACGGGAAGAATTTCTTCCGGCTGACTTCTTTTGGAAATTATGAAAAAACAGTGGAAGCTATGGAACGGTTTGAAAAATTATTTGGCTAATTTATAAGAAGGCGCGCCCAATGCCCGGCGCGCCTTTTGCTGTATTATTTATTCCAAATCCCTTTTTCCCAGCCGGACTTCTTTTAGATGTTCTGCCAGCCCCTCTGGAAGGGCGTCGAATAGATAATTCTTATTTCCAGGTACATTTTCCATATAGTTTTCACGGATTTCCTGGTTCATACGCTCAACTTCTTCTTTCAATTCCCTAGCGGACATCGTGGTACAGCCCTGCCCCCGGATAATAATCTGCTCTAACCCGTCGGAAGTCGCTACAACCACATGGTATTTCCGCCCGATCTCATGGGCAGTCCTTTCAATATACTGATCTGCCGTCTCCGCTTCCCGGGTATAGACCACATGGATATTATGGTATTTGATTATCTCTTCTATATGCCCTTCTACGCGGTAAGCGTCAAATACAAGAATCAGGCTGCATTTTTTATATCCCTGGTAATTGCACATTACGTCCATCAGCCTGTCCCTGGCGCTGTCGATATTTTCTTTTGCAAGCCCGCTTAGTTCCTCCCAGGCAAAGATAATATTGTATCCGTCCACCAGCAAATATTCTGGCACTTTCACTTTCGGCTTATAGGGACGGGATTTAGCCTCGAGGCTGTCCCCATATACCTGACGGCGGGTATGCGCGTCTTTTGTCCTCTCTTTAGGCTGCCCGTAAGTGCGTATAAAAATCTCTTCCAACTCCTTTTCCTCCTGGAACGTGCCAGGCGGCGGGGCGGATAGTTTCACCCTTCCCTGTTTTGGAGGGGAACTGTCTTTTTCCCGGGCGTCTTCTATTATGCTTTCCAGATGCATATGGTTTTTGACTTCATACCAGGGGACAATCATCCCTGCCCCATGGTAACAAAACACCGAATCCGGCGGATTGTCTGTATCCGCTTCCGGGTCATATAAAACCCGTCCTAAAACTTCCTGCGTATTATGACAGGGGGCGTATCCTTTCAGGCTGGCAAAAAGCCGTCCTTCTCCCCTTGTATAAGAAGCCACTTCCTGATGGTAATTCTGCATGGTGGCAACCGGCGCTGTCCCTGTCAGGACAGACCTGTCCCCCTCCGGCACAGGCACATTAAAAGAAGCATGCATTTTATCAAGGTCCGCCATGGCTCGTCCTACCGCGCCGGACGGAATTTCTAAGCGGAATTCATAGCAGGGTTCTAAAAGTATGCTCTGTGCCTGCATCAGTCCCTGCCGAACCGCCCGGTAAGTGGCCTGCCTGAAATCCCCGCCTTCCGTATGTTTAATATGAGCTTTGCCGGATACCAGCGTAATCTGCATATCCGTGATCTCAGAGCCTGTCAGCACCCCCAAATGAGCCTTTTCTTCCAGATGGGTCAGTATCAGCCTCTGCCAGTTTCTGCTTAAAAGATCTTCCGAACAGGAAGAAGAAAATGTAAGGCCGCTGCCTGGCTCTCCTGGCTCCAGCAGAAGATGTACCTCCGCATAATGACGAAGAGGCTCAAAATGTCCGACTCCCTCCACCGAACCGGCAATCGTCTCTTTATATACGATCCTCCCCTCCCCAAAACTTACAAGCACATCAAAACGCTCCTTAACCAGGGCTTTTAGAACCTCCGTCTGCACTTCGCCCATCAGCTGCACCTGAAGCTCGCCAAGGCGGGCGTCCCACCGGACATGAAGCTCCGGCAGCTCTTCCTCCAGAGATTTAAGCTTCCCCAGCATCTGCATGGGATCGCAGCCTAAGGGAAGCTCAATCCGATAGGTCAGCACCGGTTCCAAAAGGGGCAGTCCTGTGTCCTTTGCCGCACCCAGCCCTTCTCCCGCATAAGACCGTGTAAGCCCTGTCACGGCGCAGATACAGCCTGCTTCTGCCTCGTCCACCGTCTCATACTTTTCTCCTGAATAAAGCCGAATCTGATTGACCTTTTCTTCCCAGGCATCCTCTCCCTTGCCGCCAGACAAAAGGGCTTTCACTTTTAACACGCCCCCTGTCACCTTAAGCCAGGTCAGGCGGTTTCCCTGCGTGTCCCTGCTGACTTTAAATATTTTCGCACCGAATATATCTTTATATACAGGCGGTTTTGCATATGCTTTCACGCCTTCTAAAAATGTATCCACGCCTTTTTCCCGTAAAGCAGAGCCAAAGTAACAAGGAAACACTTTGCGCCCGGCAACCAGGCGGATGATGTCTTCCTTACGCACTTCGCCGTTTTCCAAATATTTCTCCAACACTTCCTCGTCGCACATAGCCAATTCCTCTAAAAATGCTTCTGTGGTAACGCCGCACCCAAAATCTACGCACCGGTCGTCCAGCTTCTCTTTCAGTTCTTTTAAAAGAGTTTCCCCGTCCGCCTGGTCCTGGTCCATCTTATTGACAAAAAGAAAAACAGGAACCTGGTAGCGTTTCAGAAGTTTCCATAAAGTCTGCGTATGTCCCTGCACGCCGTCTGCGCCGCTTATGATCAGGACAGCATAATCCAGCACCTGGAGCGTGCGTTCCATCTCTGCAGAAAAATCCACATGGCCGGGCGTATCAAGAAGAGTGAACCTCTGATCCCCCAGGGAAAATAAAGCCTGCTTGGAAAAAATCGTAATTCCCCTTTTGCGCTCCAGCTCATGGGTATCCAAAAACGTATCTTTATGGTCTACCCGCCCCATTTTACGGATTACGCCGCTTAAAGAGAGAATACACTCTGAAAGAGTCGTTTTGCCGGCATCCACATGGGCCAGCATGGCAATACATATATTAGGGTTCATATCATACTCCTGTACAAATATCTTATGATACTAAAATAACTCATGATGCCTGTATCATACATCATGAGTTACTTTATCACAGTTTTGGCTGGTTGAATACTTCTTTTTCCAAAAGAGACACCCTGACGGGAAGTAATTCGTATTTTTGTACATCTTGCTGCAGGTTTTCCAGTCTGTGGTACAGATCCAGATGGTTTTCGGCTATTATATTGATCTTCGGAATAATATCATTCTCTAAAATCACCCGAATCGCATGATCGCCGTTTTCTATCTTCTGGGTTAAAGACGCCTCCATTCTCTCCATATCCTCCCGAAGTCCCTGAATCGCGTCTAAGACAAGTTTCATATCATCGCTCATACCTGTGATCTCCTTTCGCCTGCCCGCCCACCCGCTTATATATACTGTGTAACCAAAAAAATATTTGATGCTTTTATAGTATCTCACATTCTAAATATATAGTCAATATAAACTTACAGGTATTATCATTCTTCTCCTTCTCTGAGCCGCTCTACAATACTCTGCCTTTCCGCTTTTTTAAGCACAATAAAGGGCAGAACCGCGCCGACCGCCAGCAGAACCGGCGTCACCAGAAGAACCGGAAGAATCGTAAACCTGTATGAGAAAAACCACAGGCTGCTCCCCAGATTCTTTACCGCCGCAAGAGATAAAATTGTCCCGATGACAAGGGAAACACCTCCTGATATAGCCGCATAGTATATACCTTCTGCCATAAGCATCTGCAAAAGCTGCCTGCCCGTCATCCCCACAGAGCGCAGCATGGCAAATTCTTTCCGCCTTGTAAGGATACTTGTGAGCATGGAATTGATAAAATTCAGGATGCCGATCAGTCCCGTGACCAGGCTTAAAGCGCCGCCCACCAGCAAAACCATATTTTTCATCCCCTGAAATTCACCCATACGCGTAATTTTAGAGCTGTAATTCATCACCGGTTCCACATATTCCGTATAGTCCGAAAGAAATGCTTCCATTTCCTGCTCTTTTCCTTCCTGCACATTAAAGGCATAGCTCATAATTCCCGGGACGGCGACCATTTCCTGATAGACATTGGCCGGAAGATAGAAAGAATAATCGTATCCAACCATGCAGGAATTTGTATAATGCTTGATCTTTACCTTCGCCATCACTTCAAATTTCCTTATGATATGCTCGTTTTCTAATCTGCTTTCATTCGTCCCCTTATAAGTATGAAGCGTCACTGTATCCCCGACTGCAAAATGAGAACTCTCCCACTTTGGTCTTTCATCATCATCAAGTATCACGCCTTCTAAAATATAATTGCCGGACTTTAATTTTTCCGTATCAATACTTCCTTCCAGCACTTCCAGTCGGCTAAGAGGCAGATCTTCCAGCCCGTAGACCGCGCCGGCAACACCCTGGCCCAAAGGATCGTCCGCAGGATCCGTGTTTGTTTCCACTGAAAAATATGCTTCATCTCTGATATTTGCAAACAGACGTCCCCCTTCCTGAAAGCCCGGCTGCTGTGTTACTGCCTCGATCATGCTTTCGGACAGGGCATTTTCCGGCCCGATGTACTGATAGTTAAAATAGTCCGCATGGCCGATCAGAAAATCCGTGTCCACAAATTTGGAAAGATATTTATCCATGTCAAATCCCAGACTGAACGTATACAGTGTATTGAATAATACCAGGCTTAAAGACATGGAAAGAATGACTAACAGCGTACGTTTTTGATTCCGCAGAAGATTTGCCGCCGCCATACGGGAAATCCTGGCTCCATGTTCCGAACGCCGCTCTTTTTTTCGATATTTCCCCTCTCTGTCCGTATAGCGTACTGCCTCCACCGGCGACACACCGGCTGCGATTCTCCCCGGCCTTGCCACGCTGACAGATACCGTCGCAAAGGCAAACAGGGCGCTTCCCAAGAAAATAAAAGGGTTGACGCTGGTCTGATACTTTACCCCCGCAAGGGAACTCTGATCCATAATGACCGGAACTAAAAAGCATCCCATAAACCAGCCCAGGATCAGCCCCAAAGGAATCCCGACACAGGATAAAAGAAACGCCTGTCTGCGGATCAGCTTTTTGATCTGTTTTCCAGTGGCTCCGATCGTCTTTAAAAGCCCGTAAAAACGGATATCTTTGATCACGGATATCTGGAAAATATTATAAATAATCAGATACCCCGCCAGCAGGATTAAAAGAAGCGCCGCCAGGACGCCCGCAACCGTCGCCGCATCCGGATTCATATTGGCGGACAAATACGCCCAGTTTACATTGGCGGCAATATAATTCGAAGAATTTTCATCCTGAGAATATCCACTCTCTTCCACAATCTGCGTAAGCTTTCTTTCCATCCCCAGGGAATTTTCAAACATAATATAGCAGTTGATCACCCCTGTCATATCCCAGTCTTTTTCATAACTGTTGTAAAGCTCCTCTATATGGGCATCTACATAGGCTCTGGAAGCCACCAGAATAGATACGTTAAATACAGGGTCTGCCTCCCACCAGCCGGACAGGACAAATTCCCGGGTAACCTGCTGCCCATGTACTGTCAGTTCCAGGGTCACAGGCGCGCCGATCCTCTGTTCCACTCCCAGAAGCTGCAGCGTCCGGGTATCGGCAATGATCTCATTTACCGCTTTCGGTTTACTGCCTGTGGTCGGCTCACAGAATCCCAGTTTAAGTCCCACATCATCCATATAATAAAATTCACCATGTCTCTTTAGCAAAGCCTCATTATCCACACTGCTGCTTAAAAGACGGTTGTAGGAGATCTCTTTGATCAGCTTATGATCTTTTACATTTTCATATATTTCATCTGACAAATATTTAAGAACGGCCATGCCGTCGCCGCCGGCCTGGCGCATGGTCTGTCTCTGCAAATTCTCCACAACCCCGCTGCCCGCTGTAAAAAGCGCCGTAAAGAGCATGGCTGTCAGCGCAATAGCCAGCACTGCAATCATATTTCTTTCTTTTGCCGCCCGGAGGCTTTTATCAGATAAATTGCGGATCACTTTCTTATTTTTTACTTTATACATGGCTGCCACCTGCTATCTTTCCGTCCTCAATCCGGATGATCCGATCCGCCATCTGCGCAATCTCCTCATTGTGGGTAATCATCACGATGGTCTGATGAAACCGCTCGCTGGTTACTTTCAAAAGCCCCAGCACATCCAGGCTGGTCTTGCTGTCCAAGTTGCCGGTAGGCTCGTCAGCCAGCAGGATTGCAGGTTTCGTAGCAAGCGCCCGGGCAATGGCCACCCGCTGCTGCTGCCCTCCGGAAAGCTGATTGGGAAGGCTGTGAATTTTTTCAGAAAGCCCCAGTGTCTTTATGATACTGTTTGTATGTTTTTTGTCGATTGTCCCTCCGTCCAGCTCAATGGGAAGGACAATATTTTCATATACGTTCAGTACCGGCACCAGATTGTAGCTTTGAAAGACAAACCCTATCTTCCGGCGGCGAAAGATGGTCAGGGCATCATCCTTTAAAGTAAAGATCTCTTTGCCTGCCACTTTTACCTGCCCGCTGTCAGGCCGGTCCAGGCCCCCGATCATATGCAGCAGTGTAGATTTTCCGCTGCCGGAAGTGCCGATAATTGCCACAAACTCACCTTCTTCCACAGAAATACTGACTCCGTCCAAGGCTTTCACACATGTATCGCCCTCTCCATAATATTTTTTCAAGTCTGTTGTTTTTAAGATTGCCATAGCTTCCTCCTGCCAACACAAAAAAATCGTGTATATTTTTGTAGCCGCTCAAAATTTTTGTCAAAGATTTTCAAAATAAATGTCAAAAACTTT
>CAJUMT010000005.1 GCA_910587495.1 uncultured Lachnospiraceae bacterium
ATAGATAGAATGGTGTTTTTTTGCAATATTCAGAAAGACGCTGAAGTACGTTGTCATCTCCATTTGTTCTTACAAAGTCTGTGAACTCATCCCATACAAATATAATGCCGGTATCTTTAAGATTGTTTCCAGCGACAATGTCGGCAATCCAGTTTTCAAAATTATCAACTGATGCAAACATGGCCCAGCCATTTTCACGACAAACATCCGCAACTAAGCTGCAAGCCTTCAAATCCCCATTCAATACATCCTGCTGAAACTCTTCAAAATCATCATAATATGACTTAGTAAAGAAATGAGAATCAGAGAAAATTGCTTCCCAATTGTAGCGGTTATCGGCAACTATTCGCTGAGCTTCGCTTACTAATGATGTTTTCCCATAGTAGGCTTGATCCTTGAATTTTTCCTTCAAAGCCTTACGAATCTCCATCTCCATTTCCATCATAAGGCTTATTCCACTGTTAATCCCAGTTACGCCACTCTTCCAAACGACAAGATAGTCACCCTTGTTTCTTATGGACATAAATTTATTTTTATAAGGCGTCAGCAATTTTTTTCTGTCAAAGAACTCCTCTATGTTTTTCTGAGTATCTGTAAACAGATGCTTCAAAACAATAGCAGCATAACTTTTGCCAGTTCCATAAGTTCCATGAATCCAAAATGATCTTCTCTGGTCGGGATTTTCCATTTTGAAACTGCTGCAGATTTTTTCTACAGCTTCCTTCATATCCTCATGCACAATGTACTCTTGCCACAAATTCGGGTTCCGTTCCTCGCTTCGAAGATCCACAACTGATTCATAACCCGGGCGAAGTTCTATATATTTACTATACTTGGCCATGTTTTTTACTCCTCCCGCTGCAACGCCAAATCTATAACATCTAATGTTGTCTTCTCTCTGAAAAGAATGACATTGTCCAAGTTGACCTGAAACGATACTCGAATAAAGTCTTCAAACTGTAAAGCAAGAGATTGCAAAATTTCTTTTAAATCCTCTGGCGCGATTCCGAAAATAGCTCCCGGATCTACTCCCAGTGCCTTCTCATTACTTCTTGCTTCAATCATCTGACGAAGAGAAAATGTATAATTCTCCGTTTTCTCCGCCCATTTATATAATGCATACAAGATTGCGATTGCATCCGGGCTTTCCCAGCCCTTTTTCACATATTTATAAGAATTGCCAGAAGGAATCGGTATTCCCTGTTTTAAATTAGATCCTATAGGGCTGTGCCTTAATATCTCTAATAACGCTGTTACAGCATTATCTCTTGTTGATGTCGTATAATCATCTCCAAGCATGAAAACCAAATCGTTTTTTTCATATGTTTCTCCGGCAGGTGCATAAAGCATGTACCATTTGCAGATAACCGAATTGTAAGCCAAGTTTGCCCAGATAATTGCCCATACTAATGGATTAAATGCACCAAGAGGTTCAATCTTTTTGAAAAGCTCCGTTGGCATACCTGACTGTTCTCCCTGATTTGAAGGATATATAAATTCTGCCTCTCTTAACCAGACCTTCAAGGCATCATATTGACGATTTCCAAGCTTCCCCATACTGAAGCAATCAGAACCATAGTCAAAAAAATGATCAAGGAATTCTCTTCTCAATCCGAAATGCTGATATCTATTCATACCTTTTAAATCCATACCACTACCTCCCGTTGTAGATAAAGATTTTGCCGCCAAACATCCCTTGCTACCGGTAAATTCAATACAGTTGTAGCAATGGATACATTTATCTTCCCGTATAAAAATCTTTCCATCTTCATCAATCAAAAATGCATCCTTAGGACATTGAACACTACATGCTTTGCAGCCAAAACAATATGCGACTTTATTGGCTACACCTCGCAGATGGCTCAGAACGAATCTATCCATTTTTTTAAACGGAGAATAACTTACTTCCGTTCCATCCTTTGAAATTTCAAATTCAAATTCCTGATTTGAAATTATTTGAATTCCTTTGTTATCTACTCTTTCTACAGTTGGTCCTAAAATTGCTGCAACATCTAACCAATTCTGTGTATACTTTGCAAAGCTGAAAGTCAGCCTATCGTTCCGCACTGTCTCTGTGATTCTATTCCCGCCATTGGGCAGACCTCTGCCGCCCATCCTTGCTTTCCAGCCACCTTGTTCTATGAACTTTTTCCTTTCACTTTCTGGCTTTGTTCTTTCTGCATATTTTTCAACTTTATCAAGAAGAGGCTGAACCTCATCACGATACAAGTCATTCGCAATTCCATCCCACCAACTGGATGACATAGGGCAAACCATGCACCCTACTCTAAAGAGGCCTTGCCTATATGCATCATTAAACAATATGTCTTCATGCAAAAGATAAAGATATAGCTCCGCCGTATTCCATTTTAAAATAGGACTGCAATTAACCTGGTTAATATTCTTTGCTCCTACGCTTATCTCAGAGTAAGTGGCTCTTTGCGCACTTTCTTCGGCTCTGACTCCGTCATATACAACCGCTTTTATTTCATAATTATTGGTCAATTCACGAAGCGTTAAAATAGTTGGTACTGACTTGTGTACCTGACAGCACCATCGCATCCTTCTGCCTGGTGGTCCAAATTCCTCCCAGCTTTCAAGAGGATCCAGATGGCTTTTTGCCTCCACAAAGCGCAATTCCGGCCACTGTTTTTTTGCTCTTTCAACTGAGTTTAATGTTGCCTTTAGCTCCATACCGGTATTGCTGAAAACAACGTAATACTCGGAAGGAGATAACTCTCGGCGAACCAAGTCCAGCAATAGAAGCGAATCTTTTCCTCCACTAAATGCAACGGCAAAGGCATAGCCCTTTTTCTTATACTCTTCAAAAGTGTTCCTGATCAGATCTCTCGACGTGCGAATAAGGCCCAGCATAAGTTCTTCATTTTGATCCCACAAGTCATCAATGTTGATGGGCGTTAAATCTAAATCCTTTTCAACCACTTTGATTTTCGGCTTTGTATAAAACCCACCGCCTTTTGCCTCTGCAACCAACTTGCCGTTCACAATATACCGTCTTATTCCCTCAGCCCATAGTAATGGCGCAGTTGTGTCCGGGTAATTCCAAACCTTATTCAATTCAAAATAATCTAATTCCTCTTTAAAAACCGGACGTATTTCTTTTTCTATTTTCCCGATTTTACTGAGGGAATATATATTATTCTCTTCAGTCCATTCATATGGGTACATAAATCAGCTACCATTCCTTCTTTATAGTATCAATACTGATTCACCATCACCTGACCATGCGTATTTCGCACCTGTTACAGATTTCGGCATTATGTAAATCAGCTCATTGCCTTGAATCATCTGGTAATCTATCAGTCTCTGTCTAAAATCTTCCTTTTCAATTCTGACAGGGAGGCTTATTTCGTGATCTTCCAGAAGTCTTGCATAAACCAAGTCGCCAAAATTTCCTATTACGGAATCCTCAGGCACCAAGCCTGCTCTGATTGTTTCAAGGCTTTGATTTTCATTCGCAGTTATCAATCTGTACTTTGGTAAATATTTCTTCACAAGATCCTGCAACAAAGAAAGATTCCACACCAGCCCTCTATTTAAGGCCGGTAACATATCAAACCAGTTGCTACTAATCTCTCTCAATACAACATATGCAGAATCACGAAACAACTTTGCAATTTGATCATCCACACGATTTAGCCATTCATCGTCTTCAATGATATATTCCGATAAAACATATTCTTCATTTCCGTATAACAGCACTTCTTTACTGGTTGCAACAGAGAGCAAACCATTAATATTACGGGTTGGGAGTTTAACCTTCTGTAAATACTCCATGCATTGATATTTGCTTAACCTTCCTCCAGACTTCCGCATATACTCCATCAGCACCCCTGGATTTGTCATTGAATATCTCGGTTGATCTTTCCATATATGCTTATCTGCGGCGAAGCAATAACTATCTTCTGTTCTAGAAAAAAGATATCTCGCGATTCCATACATTTTCCCCGGTGTATCAATACAATTGTCATTCAAAAACATCCTTAACGAAATTGTCGCAGCTTCCATTAGAACCACATCGTTTGTGTATCCCGCAAATGCGGAAAACTGATTTTCAATTATCTTCCGTAGAGCTTCCTTGTTTTCAAAAATATCTATTATATTATCAACATGTATATATATTTCCCCGGGTACCTCAACAGCATATTCTTGTTTCCTAAGATACTTGTTTATTAACCATATGCTTTTACCCGTCTCATTTGACAATTTACTTAAAGAAATGCCTTCAACATCGACCGCTTTAACTATTTCTTCTATTTCTTCATATGATCCCGAATCTTGCTGCTCAACAATTCCGATATCAGATATTTCACCATTACAGGACATCATGTACTGTAAATACTTATCGAACGCACCTCGGAATCTGTTATGCGATTGCGCATTAACCTCTGAAAACTCCTCATCATACATAAGGGTTTTCAATACTTTTTCCAATTCATGAACATCATCAATTGCGTATATGGACTTATCTTTTTTGCAAATGCTTTGAGCATATGGTGTTGCAGTATTAATAGCCGAAGAGTAGCCTCTGGCAGTAGCGGCAGACAGCTTTTTAACTTCAATTAGCCATTTGGAAAAGTTCTTCGCTTTTAATTCATTATCATTAGTAACGCTTGGCACTTTATTAATTTCCTTTTTCAAATTCGAGCTGTCTAAATATTCCGAATAGACAGCAATACCTGCCGTAACTCCAAGATCATATTTTGAGTTGATGTCCAAGGCATTCTTTTCCCCGAATGAGTAAATCAACCGAGATGCATACTCCAGTTCCTTCCAATGGACGGCATAAGAGCTTTCTTTGATCCATGTTAGAAAGTGATTGACATCTGTCCCCGCATAAACTTTAGACAAAGCCTGATAATAAATCTCATCGAAAAGCTTTTTTTCCTCTGCATACATCGTCACTGTGTCAACAAACAGCGTGGATGTATTTTTCATTCCGCTCTTTCCGCCTGTTGCGATATACTGAATTTCATAAAAGCGCATGTTTATTCCGTTTGTATTTCGGAAGATTTCATCTATCTCTTGATTTTCTTTCTTTGCTTTTTCTCTAAGCTCAACGGAAATTAACTTGACCGCAGTTTTTCGATCTAGCTTTTTGTTTTCAATCCTATAATAGGCATCAATAAGTAAGGCAGCCTCATATTGATCCCAAGGAACGCGCTTGGCCATAACCTTTAATCCTTTTTATCTGGAACGAATTCCATAATGTCATCTGTAGAACAATTTAAGGCATTACAAATCCTTTCTAAAATGTCAGTCGTAACATTTGCCCCATGGTTAAGCTTGTTTATTGTATAATGACTTATACGAGCTTGCTCTTCGAGATCTTTTTTCTTCATATCCTTGTCTATTAGCAGTTTCCATAATTTTTTATAGCTCGCTGCCATGACCACCCTCCTTTAATGCAAAGATGCACTATGCCCACTATAACCTCAATTTTATTATTTTATCTTTTTTCATGCATTTTGTCAATCCAAAATGTTTGCTATCACAACCATTTTGGACAAATTTCCTAATTTTTGTTTTTCAAACAAATAACGCACAACAACCATCTTTTCTCTAGCCATTGTGCGTTATTGTTCATCTTATTTATTTCTACCGTTGATTTGCCACTTGTCGTAACTTTTGATACTCTGGATTGCCTGTTTTAAGCTATTTTTTCTTCCATGCAAATGATAGGGATGACTGAATTTATGCTTGTGAAAAACGATGCAGGCAGCTTTCCCTTCAAGTCCTGTACAGTGAATATACCAGTAGTGCCCGGTATTCCGGCTCATGACCGTTACATCATACTCATTCGCCATGATGATGTTGAAATACTCCGGATCCAGACATTCCAGATCCTTCGTATCAAACATCAGCAGCCTCCTTCCCGGAAGCGTACTCCGTGCTCATCTCTTTCTGGAATCTCTTCCGCAGATCCGCCAGTCCTTTGTCCATGAACGCTTTCTCCGCTTCAGCCGCTGCTGCCCGCTCAGCGTCCGGTGTAATCACCAGTCTGCCGTCCTCGCAGGTGATGGAAATATAATCTCCGATCTTGAATCCAAGCTCTTCCAGCCACATGCCCTTCAGCATGATCGTGGGCGTTTCCTGATACTTATAACCTGACTGTCCATATACCTTAATGCTTCTTTTCTTTGCCATTATGATTTCCTCCATTTCGTGATTGTCATTGATTGTCTGTTTCCTTCCGTCATCACGTGAGTCAGATCATAGGCACCACCTCCCTTGATGCGAAAAGAGCCGCTAATGCTTATTTGCATCAGCAGCTCTTCGCTTTAAGTTCGGTGTTTTATTTTATTCTGAGGCTTTATTCTTCTTCTGTTCGTCCTTGATACGGTAGTAATCTTCCAGATCCACATCGATCTTTACTCTCGCATCCGGTTTTCGGTTGCTCAGGAGGCACACAGTCTCCACATTCGCCGACCATGGAAACATATCCACACAGCATGCCTTCTCAACCCGATATCCACACCCCGTCAGCATCTTAAGATCTCTTACCAGACTGGTAGGTTTACAGGAGATATAAACCATCCGCTCCACGCCATAGTCAATAATCCTTCTAAGCGCTTTAGGATGAATGCCGTCCCGGGGAGGATCCAATACGATAAAATCCGGCTTTTCTCCGATCGTATCCAGCACTTTTAGTACATCCCCGGCGATAAATTCACAGTTTGTCAGCCTGTTCTTTGCAGCATTTTCTTTTGCGGCCTCCACAGCTTCCGCCACGATTTCCACCCCAATCACTTTCTTTGCCGTCGGCGCCAGGATTTGCGCGATGGTTCCCGTTCCGCTGTACAGATCATAGACCACCTGGTCCTTCGTATCCCCTATGTAAGAGCGGGCCGTTTGATAGAGGATTTCCGCTCCCAGAGAATTAGTCTGAAAAAAAGAAAATGGTGTAATACGAAAGGTAAGTCCCAGCAGGTTCTCATAAAAGAAATCCTGCCCATAGAGCGTTTCTGTCCTGTCATTTTGCACCGCATCTGCCAGACTGTCATTTTCTGTATGAAGGATCCCTTTTATCTTCCCTTCCAGCGGAAGTTTAAGCATTCTTTCTTTCCAGGACACAAGAAGTTCCTGCTCATTTAAATCGCCCAAGCAATCCTTTTGCGTTGTGGTCACCAGATCAGCCAGAATCTCACCTGTCTTTGTTCCTTTTCTAATAAGCAGATGGCGCAGGTAACCTGTATGCTGCATTTTATGATAAAAGGGTACACTCTGCTCGCGGAAAAAAGCCAATGTTTCTTTTAATATTTTTCCAAAATCCGGCTCTGCGATCTGGCAGTCGTCCACAGTCACAATATCATAAAAGCTGCCTCTTTTATGCATTCCAAGGGCCAAAGGACCATCTTTTATTTCATCTCCGAAAGAATACTCCATTTTATTACGATAGCCATAAGGGCGCGGGCTTTCCTTTATACCCTCGAATATATAAGAAATGTCCTGACCTGTTAACGCCTGGTCAAGAAGCTCTTTTATCTGCTGCTCTTTTAATCTAAGCTGTTCTTCGTAGGGCAGATTTTGGTAAGTACAGCCCCCACAATTTTTAAAATGATGACAGCGGGGTTCACACTCCAGCGGAGATTTTTCCAGCACTTCCAAAATACGCCCTTCTGCCTTTCCGCTGCGCAATTTACTAACCAAAAAACGTACCTTTTGTCCCGGCACTCCGTTTTTTACAATCACTGTCTCACCTTCTGTTTCAATCCTGCATTTATTAGGAAATGAAATCCTTTGAATCACGCCTTCATAAATCTGTCCCTTTTTCATCTAGATCCTCCTGAAATCCTATATTTAAAAAGGGCTGTCTATGCGACAACCCTTTATCTGTCTATTCCTCTGTCTTTTCTGCTTCTGCTTCTTCTTCCTCATCGTCATCATCAAAGAAATCGTCTTCAAAGTCTTCGTCGAAGTCTTCATCAAAATCGTCAAGATAATCCGGAGTAAAGAAACGGTACACTGCATATGCAATCCCTGCTACTGCAACCACAGCCCCTATGATTATAAAAATCCACATGACTGCATTCTGTTTTTTCTCTTCCTGTTTCTTAATATGAAGCAGTTCTCCAAGCATCTCGTTGGTTTTCGCAGCATTGACAATATCTTCCACATGTTTCATAACGAATACCCCTTTTCTCAAAATATAATTGTTATTTAGTATACCATACTTTCTATGAAAATACTATAGACTTTCAACTTTTTTTAACTTGGCAAAAGACGCGAACATTCTTTTGACCCCAACCCGGTCAAATTCTACTTTTACTTCATAATCCCGTCCGCCATCCGCGATTTCCAATACGGTGCCTTCCCCGAATTTCACATGGGACACTTTGTCTCCCACTTTATATTCCAGACTGTCCGCTTTAACTACTTTAAACTGCTGCGGATCAAAGGTTTTTGTCTTGAATGCCTCTTTCGCCCGGGTATGAGCCATATCTTTCTGAGACGGCCGCACTGCAGGCGCATTGTTAGAGGGTGTCCCTCTGCCCACCAGATTTGGCGGAATTTCCAGAATAAAACGGGAAATATTATTATACTGATTCTCGCCTCTTATCTTTCGAACTCTGGCAGCGGTCATGGTCAATTCTTTCATAGCCCTTGTAATCCCCACATAACATAAGCGCCGTTCTTCCTCAATCTCCTGGGCCGCATCTTCTGCCGCAATAGACATATAGCTGGGAAATATACCATCTTCCATACCAGACATATACACATAAGGGAATTCCAGACCTTTGGCACTATGTAATGTCATCAAAAGTACACGATTGTCACTGTCTTCCAGACTGTCAATATCTGCAACCAGCGCAACCTCCTCCAGAAATCCCCTAAGATCCGGTTCCTCGGCCTGTTCCTCATAAGCTGCTGCTTTGCTAAGCAACTCATCTATATTTCCCAGTCGTGCTTCCGCCTCTTCGGTTTCTTCTGCTTTCAGATCTCGAACATAATCGGTCTGATCCAAAATCTCCTCAATCAATCCTTTTACAGAAGTATCTGAAAGCTTCAATCTGCACGCATGGATCAGATGAACAAAAGGCTGAATTTTCAGAGCTGCTTTTCCAAGCCCCGGCACTGCGTTCACATCTTCCAACGCTTCAAAAAAGCTCATACCCATGGCATCTGCGTAACTTTGTACTTTATTCAATGTCACAGCGCCGATTCCCCGTTTGGGTACGTTGATGATCCTCCGCACGGCAAGATCGTCCTTTCCATTATCAATCGTCTTTAGATAAGCCAGCACGTCCTTAATCTCTTTTCGTGAATAAAAATTTACACCACCGACAATTTTATAAGGTATATTGGCCATTAGAAATTTTTCTTCAAACAGACGGGACTGGGCATTGGTTCTATACAGCACAGCAAAGTCTTTATAGCACTCCCCTCCGTCCGCCATCTTTTTTCGTATATCCCCCGTGATATATTCCGCTTCCTCATATCCTGTCTGAAACTGTCTGCAGACAATCGATTTTCCCGCTCCGTTATCTGTCCAGAGCGATTTCTCCTTCCGTCCTTTGTTGTGGGATATCACACTGTTAGCCGTATCCAAAATATTCTGCGTAGAACGGTAATTCTGTTCCAGCTTAACAGTCTTCGCGTTTGGAAATACTTTCTCAAAATTTAGGATATTTTCAATATTGGCTCCGCGGAACTTATAGATAGACTGATCGTCATCCCCAACCACACAAAGATTCTCATATTTTTCTGCCAGCAGGCTTAGAAATTTGAACTGCACTGTATTGGTATCCTGGTACTCGTCCACCATAATATAACGGAAACGATCCTGGTAATATTCCAGTACATCCGGACAGCTTTGAAACAGCTCCACTGTCTTCATAAGCAGATCATCAAAATCCAGCGCATTATTTTTTTTTAATTCTTTCTGGTATTCCATATAGACTTCAGCAGCTTTTTCCATCCAAAAATCACCTTTGGCATCCAGCATAAATTCTTCCGGCGGCTTGTATTCATTTTTTGCATGAGAAATCATATGTAACAGCTTCTGCTCTTTAAACAACCTTGTGTCCGTCTGCAAATGCCCGCAGACATTTTTCATGACCGTCTTTTGATCCTCCGTATCATAGATAGTAAAACGATTGTCATACCCAATCCGGTCTATGTATCTGTGAAGGATTCTGACACAGGCAGAGTGAAATGTACTCACCCATATACTCTCAGAACCAAACCCCACCAGCCTGTCCACCCGCTCCCGCATCTCACCTGCCGCTTTGTTTGTGAATGTAATGGCAAGTATATTCCATGGGTTTACGCCGCATTCCTCAATCAGATGCGCAATCCGGTAGGTAAGTACCCGTGTCTTTCCTGAACCCGCCCCCGCCAGGATCAGAAGCGGCCCCTCGGTATGCAGCACCGCGTCCTTTTGTTGTTCATTTAATAATTCTAAGTCGTTCATAGCTGTTCTCCTTTTTATCCCCTGCTAAAACTCAGCGTATTTATTTTACCACAAGAACAGATGTTTTGCAAATATTTTCACAAAATGACTTTTATTTAACATCTTTAGTTGTTGTCCCGACCGATTTTTCGTATAATTAAAACATCCGGGCGCAGCGGAACTACAATAGAAAGGTAACGTCTCCTATGCAAAATAAAATCAAAAGAGGATTAGCGCTTTTAACCGTTATCATCATCCTTCTCCTATATCTGATCACTTTTATCCTGTCTTTTTTTCAGAGTGAGCAGGCAAAAGAACTGCTTTTAATCTCTATTACAGCCACCGTGGTTCTTCCGGTTCTTCTATATATCTATCTGTGGCTTCTGAAAGTATTTAAGAAAGATTAATGCACCATTTCTTTTTCCTTTGCATATATTACACTATAAATTCTGCGAAGGAAATGAAGCTATGAAAAAATGGATCTGTCTGTGCCTAGCCGGCTTACTCTGCCTGACGCCTGGCTGCGGCAAAAAAGACGGGAGTTCAAAGGAACTGACTCCTGTCACTTTGAATGAAGTTGCTCACTCTATTTTCTATGCTCCCCAGTATGTGGCCATCGAAAACGGATATTTTGCGGAAGAAGGTATCGATCTGACGCTGGTCACCGGTTTTGGGGCCGACAAAGTGGCCACTGCCTTAGTGTCCGGTGAAGCGGACATTGGTTTTATGGGAAGCGAATCTTCAATTTACATTTACAATCAAAATCCCGACGACTATATTGTCAACTTCGCACAGCTTACCCAGCGGGCTGGCAACTTCCTTGTGGCCAGAGAACCCATGGAGGATTTTAAATGGGAAGACATCAAAGGCTCCTATGTACTTGGCGGAAGAAAAGGCGGTATGCCTGAAATGGTCTTTGAATTTATCCTAAAAAAGAACAATATTAATCCCGAAACGGACCTGACCATCGATCAGAGTATTGACTTTGGCTCTACCGCTGCTGCTTTTACAGGAAACGACGCTGCATATACTGTTGAATTTGAACCATCTGCTACCGCGTTGGAGCAGGAAGGCGCAGGCCATGTGGTCGCTTCTTTAGGCGAAGCGTCCGGCTATGTTCCATATACGGCATACAGCGTAAAGCAAAGCTATTTAGATGAACATCCGGATAGTCTGCAGGCCTTCACCAATGCCCTGCAAAAAGGAATGGATTATGTGAATACCCATACGCCGGAAGAGATCGCCAAAGTCATACAGCCCCAGTTCGAGGAAACCGACCTTGAGACAATTACAACAATCGTCACCAGATACTACGAACAGGATACCTGGAAAGAGAATCTAATCTTCGAAAAAGAAAGTTTTGACCTTTTACAAAACATTCTTCAAGAAGCCGGAGAACTTCCTGCATGGACTCCCTATGAAGACCTTGTAAACACTGATTTTGCCAAAGAAGCGGCAAAATAATCCTATATGCATTACCAAAAACCCTGGCATTTAAGATCTGTCTGCCAGGGTTTTTGCCATTGTATTGACATTTATAAAGTCAAGGCTTATAATTACTTTGATAATCAAAATATTTACAGGGTTTACCCGGAAAGGTATAAAATGAACAGAAAGTCATTGCATATAGGAGACAAAACAGCCCTGCTTCCCCTGGTTCAGGGCGGCATGGGCGTAGGTGTCAGTCTGTCCGGCTTAGCCGGGGCTGTTGCTGCTCAGGGCGGCATCGGCATTATCTCCACTGCGCAAATCGGATACAGAGAAGCAGACTTTGAAAAAGATGCTAAAAAAGCTAATCTGCGGGCCATGGTGAACGAACTGAAAAAAGCCAGAGAGATCGCCGCCGACAAAGACGGTCGCTGCAATGGCCTAATCGGATATAATATTATGACGGCCACCCGCGATTATGGAGATTATGCGCGCACCGCTGCTCTGGCCGGTGCGGATGTGATTATTTCTGGAGCCGGATTGCCTGTCGATCTTCCCGGATATGTGGAGGGTACGGACACAAAAATCGCGCCCATCGTATCTTCGGAAAAAGCAGCCCGCCTTATCCTGAAGATGTGGGACAGGCGTTTTCACCGCACCGCTGATTTCCTGGTCATCGAAAACGCCCATGCCGGAGGGCATCTGGGCTTTTCCAGAGAACAACTAAATCAATTATATGAGGATAATTATGATGATACTTACGGCATAGAAGTGAAAAAGATCATTGCCTGCGCAAGAAATTACGGAGAAAAATACAATATTTATATACCCGTCATCCTGGCCGGAGGGATCATGAACGCCGCCCAGGCAGAACATGCCTTTTCTCTGGGCGCCGACGGTATCCAGGCAGCCACCGTGTTTGTTACCACCGAAGAGTGCGACGCCGACCCTACTTTTAAACAAGCTTATATCCAGGCGCAAAAAAAAGATATAGAAATCGTAACAAGCCCCGTAGGAATGCCCGCCCGGGCCATCCGCAATCCTTTCCTGGAAAAGATGAAAAAAGGAAAAGAACCTGTCTTAAAATGCTACCGCTGCCTAGAAAAATGCAGCCCAAAAGATGCGCCTTACTGCATCACCCGTGCTTTAATACGGGCAGTACAAGGAGACATCGTACATGGACTGATCTTCTGCGGGGACAATGTCCCTTATCTTACCAAAATTACAACTGTCCCGGAAGTGATCCGAACCCTTTTTCCTTAAAGATCACTGTTTATCAATCCTGTCAGCCAGATCACTTAAATACAGATAGCGCTCCATCTTCTCTTCCAGGAGCGCTTCTGCATCTTCTTTCTCCCGGGTAAGCTGTCCCAGACGAACAAAATCTGTAGCGGAAAGTTCTATCTGCCTTTCCAAAGACACAATCTTCTTTTCTATCTCCTCAATCGTTCTTTCTATGGTTTCATAGTCTTTCTGTTCCTGCCAGGTAAATCTAATCTTTGTGGTCTTTATTTTTTCTTTCTTTGTCCCTGCAGCTTCTGAAGCTTTTCCGGACTGTGACACAGGCAGCGCATTTTCCTGAATCTTCTCCAAATAGTCCGAATATCCGCCTTCATACTGCTTAAGTTTTCCGCCTTCCTCAAAAGCAAACAGTCTGTCTACTGTCTTGTCCAGAAAATACCGGTCATGGGAAACTGTGAGCAAAATACCCGGAAAATGATCCAAATATTCTTCCAGAATTGCTAAAGTCTGGATGTCCAAATCGTTGGTCGGCTCATCCAGGATCAGTATATTGGGCGCTTCCATCAGCACTTTTAAAAGATACAGACGTCTTTTTTCTCCGCCAGACAGTTTCTCAATCGGCGAATACTGTAAATCCGAGCCAAACAGAAATCGTTCCAACATGGAAGAAGCAGAAATGCTGCCATCTTCTGTCCGTACATACTCTGCGGTATCCCGTATATAGTCAATGACTCTCCTTTTTGGATCCAAGTATTCGTTCTCCTGAGAAAAATACCCGATCTTTACTGTAGAACCCAATATAACCTCTCCGCAATCGGGTTTTTCCAATCCCATAATCAATTTCATCAGTGTCGTCTTGCCGCATCCGTTAGGTCCAACAAATCCAATCCGATCCTGCTTACGAAAGGCATAGCTGAATTCTTTGATCAAAAGTCTGGAACCATAGCTTTTGGACAATCCTTTGATCTCCATCGTCTTTTTTCCCAGACGGGATGAAACTGTGCTTACTTCCACTTTGCCGTCCTGCACCGGCGCTTTTGTAATGCTTTTTAATTCCTCATAACGCTGTATATGGGCTTTTTGTTTCGTAGCGCGGGCTCTTGCGCCTCGGCGCATCCATTCTAACTCAATCCGAAGAATATTTTTATTTTTCTGATAAGTTGCCAGCTCCCTTTCTTCCCGCTCCGCTTTTGCCTCCAGAAAACCCGCAAAATTGGTTTGATAATGATAAAGCTTCCCTTTATCAATTTCCACAATATGATTACAAACTCTGTCCAGAAAATACCGGTCATGAGTCACCATGACCAGCGCTCCTTTCCGCTGGATTAAAGCGTTCTCAAGCCAGAGAACCATATCGCTGTTTAAATGGTTTGTAGGTTCGTCCAAAAGCAGAATATCGCAGGGCGACAGCAGCGCTGCCGCCAGCGCCGCTTTTTTCTTTTGACCGCCGGAAAGATGGCTAAGCAGTTCCCGTCCCTCTCCTAACCCAATCTGGTTCAAGATCGTCTTGCTGTCTCCGACAGCACTCCATGCGTCCTCTCCTTGGCCAACGGCCCTCACATACTCATAAACAGTCATATCGTCAGGATACAGAGGATTCTGAGGAAGATACCGAATATGGACCTTTGTTCCTTTTATGACTTCTCCGGTATCCGGCTCTTCTATCCCTGCCAATATTTTAAGAAGCGTAGATTTACCTGTTCCGTTGATGCCTACAACGCCTGTCTTGTCTTTATCTTCGATACTGAAGTCTGCACCATTAAGAAGCGCCCGATCCCTGTATGTTTTTGATATCCCTTTTGCTGTCAATAAATTCATGGTTTACTCCCAATGTATTTCCATGGATCTGTACATTGCTTATGTAAAATCCACTTCCCTAAGCAGGTGATTTCCAAATTCATCTACACTTTTTTTTGTTACACGATCAAGTAGATGACGCACACCCCCTTTTTCAGCGTGCTCCATCGCCGCGTCAATAATATCTTTTACCTCGGCGACTGTCACCAGATGATCATTAGTCTGACGACTTCCGATCTGATTATAAAGAGCCAAAACACCAAACTCGTCAAAAGTATATCCATACTCCTGCGCATAAGCTTTGCCGAAATTAACCAGTTCGTCATTCGTAAATATCGGAATATCTATATGATAATCGAATTTTGAGGCGAAATTCTTATTTTTCAGGAAAAGTTTCTGTACTTCCTCTGCCGTGTCTTCTAAGATTACCAAAAGACCACCTGTATCTGCCTCCATGGCAAGACTTAAAGCCATCAAAGACACATCCGACAATCCGCCTGCGCTTTCAATAATCAAGGCTCCGCCTTTTAGTCTCACAAGAACTTCATAGATATCCTTTTTATTCAACCTCTGACCGCTGACTTTCGCAAGTTTTTTGCCCGATATACGGTTTTGTTTTTGAAGCGCTTTCACAATATCAATGGCAAGGGTCGTCTTTCCGTTCCCCTGATCCCCGGTGATGACCAGATTTCCTCGGGAAGAGTTGGCTTTTCCTTCTCTCATCGTATTTTTAAATAATGTAGAAAGCTGCTGACTCATTCCTTTGACAGAAGTAAAGTATGTGAACAATTTCGCCTGTTCCCGGGTCAAATGCCCGGCGTTGACTGCCATTTCCGATACGCCAGCGGATAAAGAACGCTCCAAATCTTGAATCATATTGCCGGAAGAACTGTTCTTGGCAGATCGTTCGTTTTTTGGAGGAATAACAGAAGACTCTTCCTCATCTTTTAGTTCCTCCAAATCTTCAAGCGCAATCAAATCTTCTTCTGATTCATCCTCTATATCTGAAACCTCTGCAGGCGCTTCTCTTGGAGCGGCAGATATCTCCTTTTGCTTTTTCTCTTCATCAATTTCTTCTAAAATCTGCTGAACATCTTCAGGAATCGCATTAGAGATTCCCGATATCAGTTTCATCAGTTCCGCCGTCTCCTGCTTTACTTTTTCTTTGCGTTTCTGCTCCTGTTTTGCTCCTGCCTCCAGAATTGCTTCGGTTTCAGCTTTTTTATCAGCCCATTCGGACAAGATATCATCAATGCTGGACGGTTCGACAGCCGCCTGGCCGACAAGCATATCATCTTCCGACAAAGAAAAGTCTTCCAATTCGATTTCTAAATCTTCTTCTTTTGCTTCCTGAACGGTATGTTCCTCACCGAAGCTACAGAAATCTTCCGGTTCAATTCCCAAGTCTTCTTTCTCTACTTCTTCGGATATGTTTTCCTCACCAAAACCATCCAGTTCTTCCAGTTCAATTCCCAAGTCTTCTTCTTTTATTTCTTGGGAAATGACTTCCTCCTCAAAGCCGCCCAGTTCTTCCAGTTCAATTCCCAAATCTTCTTCGACTTCTTCGGTTATGTTTTCCTCGCCAAAACCATCCAGCTCTTCCAGTTCAATTCCCAAGTCTTCTTCTGGCTCCCGGGCATCTTCTTCACCCGGAAAGGCAATCTCTTCCAATTCCACATCGAGATCGTCTTCTTCATCAGAAAAATCCAATTCCTCCAGTTCTATATCTGTATCGCTTTCTTCCCCGTGAAACGCCAGACTTTCCAGAATAATTCTTGCGCCCTCTTCCTCTTCCGGAGACAGATCCTGTTCCGGCGCAGGCAGTTCTTCTAATGAAATCGCTCCTGACGGCTGGGCGTCCACTTCCAGAGGCGGAATTTCAATAGTAGCATTTTCTTTAAAAAGTTCTCCCAGATTTGCCGCCAACTCTGCCTGTAAATTGAGGGTACTGAATTTATCCAAATTAAATGCAGGCACTTCCGATTCTTTATAGACGCCGTCCATATGAGTACGGTCATATTTTTCCTGCTGAGCGGCTGTAAGCGGTTCATACTGCATTTTCAGTTCCAGCGCTTTGGCCACATATTCTCCGTCGCTGAACCAAAGGATCAGCTCGTCGCATTCCTGAACACATTCTTCTGTCATGCCGGCCTGGGCATACAAAGAAGCCAGTTCATAAGCCCATTTTTCATGGTATTCATGGGACTTGTATTCCTGCAAAATCTTAATCTGGTCTTCTAAGCTGGACCCACGTTCATGATAAATCTGATATTTAAGAACAAAGCGACTCTGATCCTGCGGCGCCGCTTTGACAAATTCACGATATAAAGAAATAGCTTCGTCAAAATGATGCATCTGCGTAGCAATATTAGTCATCTTATACAAGATCATCCGTCCCACCGGCGCACGGTCATATGCAATCGCCAGTATTTTCATACAATCCTCATACCGCTTTGTTTTTTCGTAGATGTCCCCTACCACATACAGCAAATTCAGATTCTTCACACGACGCCAATCAATGGTATCGGCAATCTCCGCCGCTGTTTCATAATCCTTTTTTTTCAATAATCTTTCAATCTGGTTTATTTTTAAATGATACTCGTATTTATCCAACGGCTCTCATCCCCTATCTATCTTACACTTCTACAATCTTAGAACATGCGACCGCAAGCGAACCCGCTCCTATATGGCAGGCTACGCTTAATGACAATTCATTTACAATAATATCCGTATACCCGGGAAACTCTGCCTCGATCTCTTTTTTAAACTCCATAGCAGCCGCCTCATTATTTGTATGGGCAACTGCAATGCGCATCTTACAACCAGAAAAACGCTTTTCCAGATCGCTTCTGATAGCGTCCAGCATGACCCTTTTCGCCGCGCTCATGGTACGGACTTTAGAAAAAGCATCCAGTTTTTCTCCCTGGATCTGCAGAACCGGTTTTATCCGGAGCATCGTTCCGAGTGCCGCAGCCGCAGGCGTAATTCTTCCGCCCTTTTTCAAATATTTCAGAGTAACTAATGTAATATAAATACTTGCTTCAAGTCCTTCAGATTCCAAAATCCGGCAGATCTCTTCTGCACTTTTTCCCGCTTGTACCAGGTTCTTTGCATCCATAATCGAATGTACCTGTGTGATTGAGATACGCTGATTATTAACCACCTGGACCTTTCCGTTATAATCTTCCGCCAGCATCTTAGCTGTTTGACAACTACCGCTAAGTCCGCTGGACATCGGAATATGAACAATCTCATCATATTCTTTCAGTAAGTTGTCCCAAAGTCCCATAACTGATTCCGGGGACGGTTGAGAAGTGGACACTTCCGCTCCATTTTCCATATATTCATAAAATTCTCCCGGGAAAAGATTCACCCCGTCCAAATATTCCTTTCCATCAATCAGAAACGGCATGGGAAGCAAATAAATCCCCATCTCTTTTGCTTTTTCAGGCGTAATCCCGCTGTTGCTGTCTGTTACAATTGCAATTCTATTCATAAATTTTTTTCATCCATCCCTTCTTACTTTTCCGACAACTAAAAAGAGCATCCTTCTCGTGTCGATTTCCAGTGCCGGTATCATTATACACGATCAGACGCCCTTTTTGTAGGGTCTAATTAAAAAAACAAAAAACTTTTTCACCAAAGGTAAGCGCTGTGCGCTATCTTCTCAATAAAAACCTGGCTTTTATCTCCGTTATAGTTTTTCCGGTACGTTTCCACTTCACGGCAGCCACTGGAAGAATCCACCTCTTTTGTTTCGATCTCTACCACCGTATCGTCTGTCTTTGTTCCAAGAACATTAACTGTTAGATACCCGTCTGTATCATCCACTTCCAATTTTACAGGATACTCTGTATTGTTAGCAATTCGAAAGTCCAACACATCCCATGAAACCGCCGCATCCATACCCGCCGGAATATATCTGGGCGCCAAATCATGATTCCATCGCTCGGTAATCTCCAGTCCTGCATACAAAGAAGCGGCAAAAATCGTAGAAGATACCTGGCAAATGCCCCCACCGTACGCCTGAATAATCTCACCGTTTAAGATTGCATTGGCTTTTTGAAAGCCTCTTTCTCCCGTCTGCTCTCCTACAGCGTCATTAAAAGAAAACTCTTCTTCTGTAAGCAATATCGCTCCGTTACAACTGTCGGCTGCAAGACTCACATTGGTCGTACGGTTCGATGCGCCGCTTACTTTCGTTGTGTAAGTACCCAGCACATCCCGAAACAGGCACTCTTCAAGATTCTGTGTGGTAATTTGCGGTTCTGTATGGATTACAGGCACTTCAATTACGCTTCCTTCTTCTGCCTGCTCCAGCATACGGGCAGCATCTTCTTTATCAAATGCAAGACCTGTAACAGATTCCACAATTGCATAATCGTTTTGTGCATCCAATGTAGCATCCGTTGGTTCCTGATATATTTCTTCGTAGATTTCATCGAGATCTATGTCATCTACTGTTGCGCCTATTGTAAATATGAGCCGATCGCCTTCCATCTTCCAGTCAGTCAGAGACACATTTCCTTTTTCAGGTATATGATTATCTTCCGACCTTTCCTTTGGTGCGCATGCTGTCATCAGTAACGTCATTCCCAAAAACAGAAATATATATTTTTTATACATTTTCTTTCTGAACATAGGCTATTTGAGCAAATGGATCTCTCCGATCAGCGGCAGCGGTTTTTCTTCGCCCTGTACTGCGGAAATAATACCCATTACCGCGAACACAAGCAATACAAGGCTCACAATAGACAGGATAGTCGTCATCATGGGTATCCCGAATAAAAGTCTCTGGACGATTCCCAAAGCAAACTGTGCCAGAAACAATACAAGTCCCTGATTGGCATGGAATCTGGCAAATTTTGAATCCCGCGCCGCGAAAACCGGTATCAATACAAGAAATCCCAGATAAGCCAAGATAGCCTGAACTTTATTTGCCTCCGCGTCACTCTGCGCATGTACTGGCTGACTGGAAGAAATATTTACCATAGGCGTCGGCTCATTATCCGGCTTTGAAAGCTGGATGGGTTTAATTGGTTCCGCCGTTTTAACAGGTGTCGGCGTAGGCGTTGTCTCCGCTTCGGTCAATAAAGTTTTACAATATCTGCATCTGGTAGCGCCCTCTTCAATCGGTGCGCCGCATTGTGAACAAATCTTTTCCAATTGATATGTACCTCGCTGTTTTTATTTTAGTTCCGCTCCGCCATCACAACACCTTTTACCCAGAGCAGCTTGCTTCGCAATCTACTCTGCGTGTTGTTCGGGCTTCGCTGTTTTTATTCAAATAAGTTTCTTCCGCCTCCCCCCGGAGCCATCTGGAGAGAAGAAGCCTGTTCCGGAGAAATACCCGGCATATTCTGCGGCGCTGCCCGAAGCGGCGCGCCGCATTCATTACAGAATTTACTTCCTTCCGGCATCTCATTGCCGCATTTGGGGCATATAAGTTTCTGCGGCGCCATCGGCATACCGCAAAAACTGCAAAATCTACTTCCAGCCACTGACTTTTCTCCACAGTGGGGGCAAATATCCAAATCCGTCAGCTCCGACATAGTTTTCATCGTTGAACCTGAAGATAACAAGATATCTGCTGTCCCGCTCTGATTATTGGCGGCTCCTTCATATACGTCAAAGCTTCGCTTTGCTGTATACCTGGCATCTCCCAAAATATTAAATTCTGCATTCTGCTCCAATATCTGATTCACCCGCTGGAAATCCTCGTCCGGAAAATTGATGGACTGCACGATAAAATTCGTGATCTCCAGACCATATTTCTCAAATTCCCGCGAGATTCTCTCCCTTGTATCTTCAGAGATCTCTTCCAGCTTTAAAGTAATCTCCAGAGCAGATATCTTATCTTGAATGATCTTTTCTGCAATAATGACTTTTACACGGGATACTACCAAACCCTGACAATAATCGTAGATTTTCTCATAATTCACCGCATCCTGTCTGGGCATCGCCCCGATCAGCTCTGAATAAAACGCTCTGCAGTCTTTCAGACGTATACCGGACTGACCAAAGGCGCGCACTCTTAGCTTTATACCGTACTGCGGATCGATCAACTGGATCGGTGTGGCTGTTCCCCAGAAAATGTCCAGTTTTGTCAATGTATTCAAATAATATACTTCCGCCGGAAAAGACGCCGTCCTATCCGAAGCAATGCTGGCAATCTCCCGCAGCATCGGAATATTTTCTGTACTCAAAATATATTTTCCCGGCCCGAACACATCCGCAATAATACCGTCTCTCATAAAAAGAGCCGCCTGACCTTCTCTCACCAGAAGGAGCGTACCCAGCGCTAATTGCTCGCAAGGATGTCGGTAGACGATCCATTCACGGCTTTTCAGACCATCAAATTTCACTTCGCTGTAAATCGCCATCTTTCCTTATCCTCCTACTCTGGTACCGCAGGACGCACACATGACTGCATCCGGAGCCAGCTGCGCACCGCATTCCGGACAAACCTTTATTCGTCTCAAATTATTTAGGCTCTCCTGATCGTCTGCGATCCTTTCTTCCAATTTACGCACACATCCTACCAGATACACATATTCCTCTGCAGGGTTCTCTTTAATCGTCGCATAATAACGCTTGCCAATTTCCAGCAAATGCTCCTGGATCTTCGCCTCATTGGCACGGATCTCATTCTGTAGACGCATGACTTCTCCTGCATTTTTTGCCACTTTTCCAAGATCCTTGCCTGCGCTGGCCAGCGAACCGCTCATTTTATTTAAAAATTCCAACGCCATGACACATTATCCCTCCATAACTATATTCATCCGTTCATTACTTTTTCGGACATTATATCACGATTTTTTATTTCATTCTACTAGAAAAAAAGAATTTTTGACACTTCTTTAAAGTCCGGCAGCCCGATTGCGCCAATATACGGCACGCTCTAAATTCCTTGGCACTCCAAGACCTTTTTCATAACAGTCAGCAAAAGCTTCCTGCGCTTCTGTACAGCCCAAAAGAGCCGCCTTTTGAAACCAATCTACCGCCTGACTGTAATCTTTTTTGACTCCTTGCCCTTTCCTGTAACATTCACCCAGCCGATACTGGGCAAAAGCATAACCGCACTCCGCAGCTTTCCGATACCATACAACCGCCTGTACAAAATCTTTTTCAGCACCTTGACCATATTCATAGCAAAGTCCAAGCTGGTACTGTGCCTGTATATGTCCCTGTGCGGCGGCTTTTAAAAACCATTGGACTGCTTTCTCTTTATCCTGCCTCACACCCCGTCCATTTTTATAGTACAACGCCAGATTGTTCTGCGCCCAGCTGTATCCCTGCCTGGCCGCCTCCAAAAAACAACCCGCCGCCTTTGTAAAATCCTGAGCAACACCCCGACCGCTGTCATAACACAGCGCCAGATTATTCTGTGCCTGCGCATATCCCTGCCTAGCGGCTTTTTCATACCACAATGCAGCCTGTTCATAGTCCTGCTCAATTCCCTGGCCGCTTTCATAACAATAGCCCAAATTACATTGCGCATTCGCATATCCTTGCTGCGCTGCTTTCTCATACCAGTATACAGCCTGTCTGTAATCCTGCCTGGTTCCCTGACCATTTTCATAACATAATCCCAGATTGTTTTGTGCTTTTACATACCCTCGTTCTGCAGACTTTAAAAACCATTCCGCCGCCTGCACCAAATCCGTTTCCACTCCCCAGCCATTGGCATAACAAAGACCAAGATTATTAGCGGCTTCCCCATGTCCCTGTCGGGCTGCACTGTAAAACATACAGACTGCCTGCTCGTAATCTTTTTTTATATGATCGCCTTTAAGATATCGAAGACCCTGCTGGTTTTCAGCATCCGGATCATTCTGCCCAATCTGCTGTGAAACTTCTTTTGTACCTGTCAAAGTCATTCTGTCATAAAAACCCTGAGACAACGGAGAAAAACCAGAAGCCGCGTCCTCCATCCTGCGCAGCGTCTCCTGTCTTAATGACTCAGACGGATAAAGCTTAATCGACCAGTTTTTATCGTTTATAAAATTGTCGGCAAGCTGTCTTGCGCATTGCTTTGGCTCTTCAAACACCTGGATACTGGGCATATCCAGCGGCTCTTCAAAAATCAGACGATACATGGTGGTCGCCACATCATGTTTATCGCGAATCCCGTCCAGCATATTCGTCACGGAATCCGCATCCGGATATTTGGAATAATTACAATCCCGCACAAACCTTTGCAAAACCGCCGACTCCGGCGGCGACATCTGCACCTGCTCCCGGGCGCTTGCCTCCATGACCACATCTTCATAAATATAGGCCGACATTTGCTGAAGCGTACCCATTTGAGGCTCCAGCGCTATATAAAATACCGGCAGCGGTTTTCCCATCCGCTGTTTCATCATATCTGTGCGATTCGCCAGCTGCTCCATCAGGCATGCGTAACTGCGCATATAATTAATGCTTAAAAAAGCTACAATCCCTTTGCAGCCGCCCCGAAAAAGGCGTTCCTGAAAATTTTCCAGCCAGCTTGAAGATTGATTTTCAATAAATTCCACGTCAATATAGACGTTAATTCCCAGCGCCCTGAGAGCCAGCACTGTGGGATATACCTTCTCCCAGTCCCGGCTGGCATAGCTGACAAATACATAATTCTCATTTAATTTCCAACCATCTTTCAATTGCTTTAAATAAATTTTTTTAGTTATAGTCAAATCGTCCATAAATCTGATTTCCTTTCAGCAGATTTATCAATGCTGCGCATTGTCAGTATAGCATATATTTTGCATTGCTTCACTAAGTATTTCAGAAACTATTCAGACGTTCCCCAAAAAAATATATCATTTATGCGAAAAATGATATATAATGATAACAAAAATAAACAATAAAAGGAAGATAGTCATGAAAGAATACGAAGTATATGTAGAAGACATTAATCCATGCGGCGGAACCAAATACAGCAAAAAAGAAATTATAGAAATAGAAGCGGAAAGCCCGGAAGCATATGTAAAGGAACATGGACGTTTCCCAATTATGGAAATTACAAAGAACTCTTCCGGCGACGTCATTATCTCAACCGGAGACGGGCGGGGAAATATGGTTCGATATGTCTTTTCGGAATAAAAGACCGCCTCTTCCTTCCCCATGCTTGCAGCCGTCTGCAAAAGCAGAAAATATGACGGCAAATATCCGGATTGTTAAAAACGAAAAGCCATTCAAAACATCTTGAAAAATTTTTTATGAAAAATTTAATTGCGTGCGCACGCATCTTGTGATATGCTATTTGGGATTGGAGGTAAGTACCTATGAAAATATTAAAATGGTTGTCCGTTGCAGACCGTTTTTACAAAATCTATCTGGACAAACAACTGGCGCCTTTTGGAATCAACAGCAGTCAACATATGTTTTTAATCAAAATCTGTAATTCCCCCGGAATTCTGCAGGATTCTCTGATGAATATGTTTTATGTCCATCCGAGCAATATTGTACGGACGATCGCAGCGCTGGAGAAGCAGGAAATGATCACCCGTACCCCTAATGACCAGGACAAGCGGACGTGGAAGCTGTATCCCACAGACCGTGCATTATCTGTGTTTGAAGAAATACAGGCCGTCTGTGAAAAGACAGAAGAGCTGTTACTGCAGGGGTTCGACGAAAAGGAAAAAAATCTTTTTACCGATCTGCTGATGAAAGCCGGCAAAAATATCACGGCAGAACTTCATATCGAAAGAAAAGAGGAGGAATTTGATGACTGAAAATCCGCTGGGATATGAAAAAATCCCAAAACTGTTGAAAAACTTTGCTATTCCAAGCATTACGGCAACTTTAATCAGCTCCCTCTACAATATTGTGGATCAGATTTTTATCGGACAGGGAGTCGGATATCTTGGAAATGCCGCTACTAATGTTTCCTATCCGTTTTCTACCATCTGTCTGGCGATCTCCCTGCTGATCGGCATCGGCAGCGCATCCCGTGTGTCCCTTTATCTTGGAAATAACGAACCGGCAGCGGCAGCACAGGCAGCGGGAACCGGCATCAGCCTGATGGTCGTCTGCGGACTCGTCTATCTGGCAGCAGGCGAGTGTTTGCTGACCTGTCTTCTGAAACTGTTTGGAGCGACCAAAAAGGTGCTTCCTTATGCACAGCAGTATGCTGGCGTTACCCTGGTGGGAATGCCATTTTTAATTGTAACAAACGGTATGAGCAATTTGATCCGAGCGGACGGCAATCCAAAGTATTCCATGCTTTGCATGGTTACCGGAGCTGCTGCTAACACCATTCTTGATCCGATTTTCATCTTTGTCTTTCACTGGGGTATCTTCGGAGCGGCACTGGCGACGGTACTTGGGCAGATTCTGTCATTCTTTTTCGCAATACGCTACTTATGGCACTTTCAAACCATTCATTTTGAAAAAAGTAACTTTCGACTGAAACTCAGCGAATGTCTAAAAACCTGCAACATGGGCGTCAGCAGCAGCGTAAATCAGGTTGCAATTACTTTTGTGCAGATTATACTGCACAATTCACTGACCTATTATGGGGCGAAGACCGTCTACGGCACGGATATTCCTCTGGCCGCCTGCGGTATCGTGATGAAGACGAACGCGATCGTTCTCGCCGCTATTGTGGGAATCTCCCAGGGCGTCCAGCCGATCATCGGTTTCAACTACGGGGCAAGACAGTATTCCCGCGTGCGGGAAGCATACTTGCTTTCAATCAAATGGAATCTGGCCGTTTCTTCGGTTGGCTTCTTCCTGTTTCAATTCTTTCCGCATGCAATCATCTCCTTGTTTGGAGACGGAGACCAGTTGTATTTTAAATTTGCAGTGCTGTTTATGCGCATCTATCTTTTTATGGTACTGGTAAACGGTATACAGCTACTTTCCTCCAGCTTTTTTACCGCCATAGGAAAAGCGATGAAAGGGGCTTTACTGGCGCTGACAAGACAGGTTTTTTTCCTCATTCCTCTTCTTCTGCTGCTTCCGCTCCGTTTTGGAATCACGGGTATATTACTTGCAGGACCGGTTGCCGATTTTGCGGCCTTCCTCTTGTCTGTTCTGCTGGTGGGCAGAGAATTAAAAAGACAGAAAAATCTCTGAAAAGACTAACAAACACCTTTTCCTGCTTTCACGGCAGTCCCACTATGTCTTTAGGTGTCTGCGCCAGATTCAAGCAATGACTTTTTTCCTAACAATGAACGAAGTAAGTAGCATAGCAGCACACCCCAATAGCAAATAAACTGCTGCATAAAGAATAAATGCCGGCTCTCCCATATCAAATAAAATCCACGTTCCTAAGAGAAATAAAACAGCCAATAGTATAGGCTGAAACCATAACGCCCTGATATTTTTACCCGAAAAAATTCCCATAGTCACTGATGTTACAGGATTTATTGCATAAAACAACAGGAAACACACTGCCATACCGCCGTCGCCTTTTACAAAAGTTACTGCACACCAGGGGAAAAACAACATAATCAACGCTGACACTAATATGTAAATACTGTTCTTCTTAACCATATTATAATTCCTTTCCCTGAAACCTTGCCATTCTTTCCTTGTCACTCATGTGTTTTGTCATTTCATAATTGTATTCTCTCAATTCCCTCGTTCCCATTTTTATTTTATATATAAAATCAAAACTAGATTCAATACACCAACCATAAAAATCTCCCCTCTTGTCTTTTTAAGTATATCAAAGACATCTATTTTTCACAAGCAAAAAATCCCCTAGCACTGTCAATCGGTGACATGGGACTTCTGCTCTATCTTTTAATGGATTTTCATAGAATTTCAGGAAAGTGTGTGGTAAAATGAAGCAAGGCGAAGGCCGCTCCAATGAGAATACATTCCAACTTATCAACAGACTTGCAGGAATCATAACATGAAAGGAAATATTATGTCTAAAATAGCTGTTTACTTTCCAGGAATAGGATACCATTGCGATAAACCCCTTCTATATTATAGTAGAAATATTGCTTGCGAGCTTGGGTATAAAGATTACAGAAATGTGAGCTACACATATAATGCCGGAAACATCCGCGGCAATGAAAAGAAAATGAAAGAAGCATATGAAGCACTGTTTTCACAGGTTGAAGACAGACTTGCAGATATTGACTGGTCTGCATATGATGATGTACTTTTTGTTTCTAAAAGCATTGGTACAATCATTGCCGCATCATATGCAAAGAAACATGAATTAGAAAAAGCAAGGCATATTCTTTATACGCCATTGGCACAGACTTTTCTTTTTGCTCCAGACAATGCCCTCGCATTTATTGGGACAGCAGATCCATGGAGTGATACAGACGAGATTATCCGGCTCTCAAATGCAAACCATATTCCAATATATGTATATGAAGGATGCAATCATTCTCTTGAATGTGCTGATGCACTGAAAAATATTGAGAATTTAAAGAATATCATGCAAAGGACAATGGATTTTTTCAAGGAGACGTCATATTATGCAGGAATATATAAAGAACAGAGTACATGAATTGTACTGGAATGATGATATAAACTGCGCAAGGACAACAATCATCTGTTTGAGCGAATTATTTGAAACCATGATTGAACCACAGGTAATCTGGTCTGCGGTTGGATTGCATGGTGCAGGCGGGTATCGGGCGCAATGTGGTTTAGTCGAAGGAACGCTTATGTTTATAGGGATTTATCTTCATGAACTGGGAAAAACAGAGAGTGAAATTGTGTCTGCCTGTTATGATTTTGCAACTGCTTTTGACAGCACATTTAGCTCATTAAGATGTTTTAAATTACGCCCTACAGGTTTTTCAAAAAGCGACCCGCCCCATATGTGTGAAAATCTGACTTGTAAAGGGATTGAATTTTCATACCATTATATTTTAAAAATAACCAAGAAGTAAACAACGTCCTTCTCATCAGGAAGGAAACGGAGGACTGCCTGAAACCAGCACAGCCGTATCCCCTCCAAAGACCAGGAAGAAATACGGAAGAAATGAAGACTAGATTCAGAGGAGGATAAAATGCCATACACATTTCAATCAGTGAAAGACATGGAAAAACTAGCAGATAGCAGTAAATTATATAATTTTATTGAGAGTTTTGCAGATTATGGAAATCAGTTTTCTCTTATATGCGGTAAAATCAAAGCATTATTTGGTCAACCAATCTACACAACAGAAAATTTGGATAATCTTTTTTTATACTGTATTTTAACGACATCAGAAGAAGGAGAAGAAGTTTACTTAGACATTTACTGTGCAGGTTCAGGTCCCGCAGTTGGCGGCATGTCGGACGAAAAATCCAGAAAGGCAGCAAAGGCTTTAGTAGATTATGTCCGGCAGGCCGAACCGATTAACTACACACATAAAGCCTACTACTTAGACGGACCTACTGCTCTTGAATTTGGAATCAGAGATGGCGTTCCTTATTATAACGAAACGGAGTTAAGACTTTCGGAAAAAGAATTTAGAGAATTGTATGCACGTTTATCATAAAACCAAAGGATGCAAATAAATTCCCCATCTCTGTAAATTGGCAAAAAATATGCGATACCGCAATATCCTTTTCTGTTTTATAATCGGCTGACAAAATTAAGAAATGAAAAAGGTGTGTCCGCACGGGATATGAGTTTAACGATTGGGCAGAGTTCTGGATATATTAATGGTTTGGAAAATAGAAATGGTTTCCCTTCCATGCAGGTATTTTTCTATATTTGTGAATACCTCGGTGTCACACCATCCGAATTTTTTGATGACAACATTCATAGACCTGCAGATTATAAAGAAATTATAGAAGATTTGAACGCATTGGACAGCGAACAGCTTCAGAATATCAAAGCTATTATTAAAGGACTAAAACATTGACTAGAACGAGGACCTTGAAGGCATCAGCCCCCAAGGTCCTCGTTTCGGTTTATTTCTATATAGATTTTTATTTACTGTTTCTCAGCCAATGCCGCCTGTGCTGCCGCAAGTCTTGCGATCGGCACACGGTAGGGTGAACAGGATACATAATTTAATCCGACTTTGTGGCAGAACTCCACGGAAGACGGATCACCGCCGTGTTCTCCGCAGATACCAAGCTTGATGTCCGGTCTGGTGGAACGTCCCAGCTGCGCCGCCATCTTTACAAGTTTGCCCACGCCTGTCTGATCCAGTTTTGCAAATGGATCGGACTCGTAGATCTTTGCCTTGTAATAAGAATCCAGGAACTTGCCTGCATCATCACGGGAGAAGCCGAATGTCATCTGGGTCAGGTCGTTGGTACCAAAGGAGAAGAATTCTGCTTCCTGCGCGATCTCGTCTGCGGTCAAAGCAGCTCTTGGGATCTCGATCATCGTACCGATATGGTACTGGATATCGGAACCTTTCTCTTTCTTTACCAGCTCCGCGGTCTCTTCCACGATCTGTTTTACAAATTTAAGCTCTTTGCGCTCGCCGACCAGCGGAATCATGATCTCAGGTACGATATCGAAGCCTTCTTCTCTCTCCACTTCAATCGCTGCTTCCATGACTGCACGGGTCTGCATCTTTGCGATCTCGGGATAAGTGACTGCCAGACGGCATCCACGGTGACCCATCATCGGGTTAAATTCATGCAGCTCATTGCATTTTGCCTTAACATCTTCTACAGTCAGGCCCATATCTGCTGCCAGCGCTTTGATATCTTCTTCGCTGGTAGGCACGAACTCATGCAGAGGCGGATCAAGGTAACGGACGGTCATCGGCCTGCCTTTCAGAGCCTTATACATAGCTTTAAAGTCTTCCTTCTGGAACGGAAGCAGTTCCATAAGAGCCGCTTCCCTTGCTTCCTGATTATCAGAAAGGATCATCTTACGGATCTTCGGGATTCTCTCTGGATCGAAGAACATATGCTCGGTACGGCAAAGACCAATACCTTCTGCTCCTAAGCGCACTGCATTGGCTGTATCCGCCGGGGTATCCGCGTTGGTACGCACGCTCAAACGACGGAACTTGTCCGCCCATCCCATAATTCTCTGGAAGTTGCCGGTGATGGTTGCCTCTTTAGTAGGAATATCGCCTTTATAGATCTTTCCGCTGGTGCCGTCTAAGGAAATGTAATCTCCTTCCACAAAACGGTAGCCGCCCAGCTCAAACCACTTCTCTTCTTCATTGATCTTGATCTCTCCGCATCCGGATACACAGCAGGTTCCCATACCGCGCGCCACAACGGCTGCATGGCTGGTCATTCCGCCGCGAACTGTCAGGATACCCTGTGCCGCATGCATACCCTCGATATCTTCCGGAGAAGTCTCCAGACGTACAAGAATAACTCTTTCTCCCGCTTCATTGGCAGCTTTCGCTTCTTCAGCTGTAAAATAAACTTTACCTGCCGCAGCGCCCGGAGATGCCGGAAGCGCCTGTCCGATCACTTCGCCTGCTTTTAACGCAGACGCGTCAAAAGTCGGATGCAGGAGCTGGTCTAAAGATTTTGCTTCAATACGCAGCACTGCCTCTTCCTGGGTGATCATACCGTCGTCTACCATATCGCAGGCAATCTGAAGCGCTGCGGGCGCTGTCCTCTTGCCATTACGGGTCTGGAGGAAATACAGCTGTCCTTCCTGAATCGTGAACTCCATATCCTGCATGTCGCGGTAGTGATTCTCTAACTTGTTGGCAATCTTCATAAACTGTTCATAACACTCAGGAAGATCCTCTTTTAATTTGGTAATCGGCTGAGGTGTACGCACGCCTGCTACCACGTCCTCGCCCTGGGCATTAATCAGGTATTCACCGAAGATACCTTTCTCACCGGTGGACGGATTACGGGTAAACGCAACGCCGGTACCGGAAGTATCGCCCATGTTGCCGAATACCATAGCCTGTACGTTGACTGCGGTGCCCCAGTCTCCCGGGATATCATTCATACGGCGGTATACAATGGCGCGGGGGTTGTCCCAGGAACGGAACACTGCCTTGACAGCGCCCATAAGCTGCTCTTTGGGCTCCTGCGGGAAATCTTCCTGCTTTGCTTCTTTATAAACTGCTTTAAAACGGCTGATCAGCTCTTTTAAATCACCTGCTGTCAGTTCTGTATCGTACTGTACTCCTTTTGCTTCTTTAACTTCGTCAATAATTTTCTCAAAATAAGACTTCGGTACTTCCATAACCACATCCGAATACATCTGGATAAAGCGGCGGTAAGAATCATAAGCAAATCTTGGATTGCCTGTCTTCTTCGCAAAACCTTCCACAGACACATCGTTTAAGCCAAGATTCAGGATCGTATCCATCATACCCGGCATGGAAGCCCGTGCGCCGGAACGTACGGATACCAGAAGCGGATCTTCCGTATCTCCGAACTTCTTACCCTGAAGTCCCTCTAAGAATACAAGTGCAGCCATAATCTGCTCCTGCACTTCAGATGATATCTGCTCACCATTCTCATAGTAATCGGTACAAGCCTCTGTCGTCACTGTAAATCCCTGCGGGATCGGTAAACCCAGATTCGTCATCTCAGCCAGGTTGGCCCCTTTTCCACCCAGCAGGTTCCTCATGCTGGCATCTCCTTCTTTAAAAAGATATACCCATTTTGCCATTACATGTCCTCCTAAATATAGTAATATAATAACGATAAAAAAGCGCATCGTGTGACCGTAGTCTTCTATGCGCACATAATTATCATACCATATTTTGGAGTAAAGTCAATCCGTTTTTTGTACTGTTTTCACAATTTCCCGCAATTTTTTTAACATATTTTCGTTATATTTTTAACAATCCGTCTGTTGTCAATGGAGCAGAGGAGGGCTATTTTCCCCTGCCCGCCCGCGGAGTGTGTACTGCAAAGCAGCAAATTTTCCCTACACACCTCTGCGTATAAAAAAGACAGGCAGTTTGTCGCCGCCTGTCTTCTTTTCTATTATCTTATCTGTAAGTGTCTCTTTTCAGAACAAGATGTTTCGGAACGCCGTTCACCATCAGAGGTGTCAGCTCACCCATGATCAGAGGACGCGCATAATCCACATATCCCTGAAGTACATCAGTTCCGTCCTCGGAGATCCACTCTGCCGGTACCGGCTTTTCAACATTCGCGATCTGATGGATATCGTGAATACCATAAGTCACTTCATAAGGACTTCTCTTCGTCACTTCAATGGTGATCATCATGCCGGTCTTGCCCTCGTCTGCCGCCTTGCATGCCAAATATCCTACGTTAAACGCTTCATTAATATCTGCAAGGGAAGCGATATGTGTAGCGGCTCTTTGCAGAGTAGAGAACTCTACCGCACGGGTCTTAAGGCCTGTATCAGCCGCGATCTTATTGGCAAGTGTAACTGCGCAGCCGGATAACTGCTTATGCCCAAAAGCGTCCACGAAATCGGAACCGCCGCCCAGCTCGCATACAAAGCGTCCGTCTGCCAGCTTAACACCTTCGGAAACAGCTACAACTACAGAACTCTTCTTAACGGAAAGATCTTTGATTCTTGCCAGGAAATCGTCATAATCAAACGTCTTCTCCGGCAGATAAATCAGATCCGGACCTTCACAGTCTTCATCTCTGGAAAGCGCTGCCGCTGCGGTCAGCCATCCTGCATGACGGCCCATGATCTCGCAGATCAGCACTGTAGGTTTCTCAATACCAAAGGAAGAGTTATCACGGATAATCTCTTTTAAGGAAGCTGCAATATATTTTGCTGCGGAACCGTAACCCGGACAATGGTCTGTAATAGGAAGATCATTGTCGATGGTCTTGGGAACACCCATAAATCTCTGGGATTTGCCTTTCATCGCCGCATAATCGGACAACATCTTGATTGTGTCCATGGAATCATTGCCGCCGATGTAAAACAGGCACTCAATGTTATATTTATCCATGATCTCAAACATTTTATCATATACTTCTTCGTTGCCTTCGATTTTTGGAAGTTTATAACGGCAGGAGCCGAGAAAAGCAGAAGGGGTTCTCTTTAAGATTTCCACATCCGCGTCGTTTTTCACATATTCGGACATATCCACGATATCCTCCGCCAAAAAGCCCTGGATACCATGATGCATTCCGTAAATCTTATTTACGCCCAGCTCTTTGGCTGCCGCAAATACACCTGCAAGGGAAGAGTTAATAACTGCTGTCGGTCCGCCGGACTGACCGACGATGATATTTCCTTTCATAATCGTACCTCCATGTTATATTAGTTGTGTACCGGAAAGCCGCAGTGCGGCCTGGTTCCTGGGTGTATTTTACCATATTTGTAAATAAGAGACAAGGCTGATTTTCCATTTTACCACTCTCCCGGCTGTTTTAGTCCATACTTTATATCGCACCTATGCGCTGTACACACTTCGCGGCGCAGCGGCCCCCGCGTTCGCAGCATCCTTCCAAAGTATCGTCTGCCAGGATACCGGATATAAACCCGGCTACAAAACTGTCGCCCGCCCCGGTGGAATCCACTGCTCTCACTTTTCTGGCAGGCATATGAAATCTCTGTGTCTTCCCGCACACGGTACAACCCTCTTTGCCGGTCTTTACGATTACATTTTGAATCCCTCGCCGACAAAGTTCCATTGCCATTTCCATATAGTCCTTTTTCCCGGTGAGATACTCCGCTTCTTTCTCATTCGGAAACAAATAATCAATCATGGGCAGTATCTCTGCCAGATCTGAAAGCTGCAGTTCGCGGAAAGTAGGAATTTTCGTATCCGCGCAGACTACGGCTCCGGCCTCTTTTGCCGTCTTCACCAGATTTATAATCGTATCTTTCTGATCCAGCGGCGCCCGGAACAGGCTGGCCAGCGACACTACTTTGACGCCATCCAAAGCCTTAAGTTCCGGAATAAAACCATCCAGCATCGTCGCTTTACTGTTACAGGATTTTCTTCCTCCGCTTTTATCGACAGTCAGATTCGCAATCGGCGTTGTAAGCAGTTCTGACCGAACGACCTCTGATATATCCACTCCATGACTTTCGGCCTTTCTTAATACCAGGTCTCCCGCCAGATCCTGCCCAACTCCGCAGACCAGCTTTGTATGGCAACCAAGCGTCTCCAGTACACAAGATTCATTCAATGCGTCGCCGCCGGTGTTCAGGATGATTGCCTCAGCAATATCCACATTTTCCCTGTAGGGTTCCCTTCCGCGGACAATGCAGTCCACCAGAGCCTGCCCGATACAAATAACTTTTACTGATTTCTCCGTCATTCTCATAATCTTTTGCTTACCAGGAGAATTTCTCCTGAAAATAAGCGTCCAATTCCTCGATCTTAATGCGCTCCTGCGCCATGGTGTCGCGGTCGCGGACAGTCACGCAGCCGTCGGTTTCCGACTCGAAATCGTAGGTCACGCAGTAAGGCGTGCCGATCTCGTCTAAGCGGCGGTAGCGCTTCCCGATATTTCCTCTGTCGTCATATTCGCAGTTGTATTTTTTAGAAAGCTTCGTATAGATCGCTTCCGCGCCTTCGGCAAGCTTCTTGGATAAGGGAAGCACGCCGATCTTCACCGGCGCAATGGCCGGATGGAAATGAAGCACAGTACGCATATCCCCGCCTTCCAGCTCTTCTTCATCATAGGCAGAGCACAAAAACGCCAATACTACGCGATCTGCTCCCAGAGACGGCTCGATGACATAAGGGATATATTTCTCTTTTAATTCGTCGTCGAAATAACTCATATCTTCGCCGGATACGTTCTGGTGCTGGGTCAGGTCGTAATCGGTACGGTCTGCGATACCCCACAGTTCGCCCCAGCCAAAGGGGAATAAAAATTCAATATCCGTGGTGCCTTTACTGTAGAAACAAAGTTCTTCCGGCGAGTGGTCACGCAGGCGAATCTCCTCTTCCTTGATGCCAAGGCCAAGAAGCCAGTCTCTGCAAAACGCGCGCCAGTACTGGAACCATTCAAGATCTGAACCCGGCTTGCAGAAAAACTCCAGCTCCATCTGTTCAAACTCCCGAGTACGGAACGTAAAGTTTCCGGGGCTTATCTCATTACGGAAGGATTTGCCCACCTGAGCAATACCAAAAGGAACCTTTTTACGGGAGGTTCTCTGTACGTTTTTAAAATTGACGAAAATTCCCTGGGCTGTCTCGGGTCTTAAATAAATCGTGCTTTTAGCGTCCTCCGTCACACCCTGGAAAGTTTTAAACATCAGATTAAATTGGCGGATATCCGTAAAATCCTTCTTTCCGCAGCTGGGGCATACAATGTCATGCTCATCTATATATTTTTTCATCTCTTCCTGGGACCAGCCGTCCACAGAGCCTTCGATCTCAATGCCGTTTTCCGCCATATAATCCTCGATCAGCTTATCTGCACGAAAACGCTCCTTACAGGCTTTGCAATCCATAAGCGGATCAGAAAAACCGCCCAGATGGCCGGAAGCCACCCAGGTCTGTGGATTCATCAGAATCGCGCAGTCCACGCCTACATTATAAGGATTTTCTTGCACGAACTTCTGCCACCAGGCTTTTTTTACATTGTTCTTAAGCTCCACGCCCAGGTTTCCATAATCCCAGGTATTGGCAAGACCTCCGTAGATCTCACTGCCCGGATACACAAATCCCCGGTTTTTGGCCAGAGCCTCGATTTTGTCCATTGTCTTTTCCATCCAACTGTCTCCTCACTTTAATTTAATGGTTCTTACCACACTCAATAAATAATATATGCGTATTCTTCCTCATCTTCAATCGGCATCACTTCCACCATACTGTCTGTGATAATGTCCACATTATTGCTGGCATATTTTACTTTCTTTTCCAGCTGCACGACGCCTTCTTCTTTCAGGATCACCACATGATCACTCTTTTTCGCTGTCGCTTCCGCTGTCGTATACTCCTCATACTCCGTATCTCTGAACGTCATATTAAAAGAATGTCCCGCCGTCAAAGCTTCTTCCACCGTTCCCATAAAACAATATGCTTCATTGTACCGGCTGTATGTATCCGCGTCTTCATAATCCAGCAAAAGGTACATGGTTCCATCCTTTACCTCCAGCCGCTCAATGGATATTTTCTCATAGGCTCCCACTTCTTTTTCCGTCATAGAGCGAAACTCATCCAAGCTGTAATACTCTTTCTCAAAGCTTTCCACCACCGCCTGCGTAAGCGTTCCGTCCTGCTTCACATATAGAGAAGAAGCCGACGGCTGAAAGGATGGACCGCAGCCCGGCACAGCAAACGCAGTGATCAACACACATGCAGTTAAAATCCGCTTTTTCATTCCATTTCCTCCCAACACAAACGTACAGTACCACACTTATGTCCGCACTGCCCATCGTATACGTCATTATACACATTTTAAAGACATGTTTCAAGTATTTCCAAGGATTTGAACTTCTGTTCTACATATTTTTCCCTCATTTTCGACACCACTTTTCCAAACTGCGTACACACCTTGGGGCTTAATGTAAATGTATAAAGCTTTTCCACCGGAGACGAAGAAACATATTGAAGTGCATAAAGAGTAGAGGGATCCAGCCCTTTTCCTTCCAGCCATTCAAAGGTCTGAGGGCACTCCCCACTGTACATCATGGCTTTCAGCTCATATATGTAACGAACCAGAAGCCTTGGCAGAGCGGGCGCCGACAACGCCCGCAAAGACTGGTAGACCAGCTTAAGATAATCTTTGGCATCTGTGTTTTCCCTTGTATAATAGAAAGCCAGTTCCAGAAAATACTGCCCGAAGCAAGCCCCCTCAAAATCCTGCATCAGCTCACTGAAATAATTCTGTATAGATGCCTGCACGACCGTATAGGAAGTCCTGCCTTCATAAATCTGAAATTCCCCGAAAGCAAATACATTCGTTGCTGCCATCAGCTGACTGCCCGGCCTCCTGGCGCCTCTGGCAAATGCGCGGATCTTACCGCTTTCTTTTGTCAGCAGGACGATTAGTTTGTCATATTCCCCTACCGGTGCCGCAGACAAAACGATACCTGTCATTGTACAGGTCTGGCTGCTCATTTCTCTCTCCTATCCTTCCCGCCTTGACTTCTTCTGTCTTATAGATCAGATAATCCCGTATAGTACCCGTATGCGCAAACCGACTCCAACTGTCCATCTTTTGAACCTCCGCTCTTAGAATCTCCTGCGCAGATGTACGTTATACTTCTTTCTTGTCGTATCCAAAATTTTTCATCAGAAAATCGGAATCTCTCCAGTCCTTCTTGACTTTCACCCACAGTTTTAAGTTGACTTTAGCTTCCAGCTGCTGTTCGATCTCATAGCGGGCCGCAGAGCCTATCTTTTTTAGCATGGAACCACCCTTTCCGATAATAATTCCTTTATGGGAATCCCGCTCACACACAATCGTCGCCTCAATATCCCATATAGGCTTTAAAGGCCGCTGTTTCATAGATTCGATGGACACGGCAATTCCGTGAGGGATTTCCTCATCCAGAAGCTTTAACGCTTTCTCCCGGATTAATTCGGCCGCAATCTGCCTCTGGGGCTGGTCGGTGACGGTATCTTCGTCATAAAACATAGGTCCATAAGGAAGATATTTAAAAATAACGTCAATCAGCACATCTTTATTGGTCCCTTTCAGAGCCGATACCGGTACGATCTCTGTAAAATCCAGAATCTTCCGGTATGTGTCAATTACTGCCAGTATTTCTTCTTTTTTAATTGTATCTACTTTGTTGATGACCAGCACTACCGGCGCCGTTACGCCGGAAAGCTGCTCGGCGATATGTTTCTCGCCTGCGCCGATAAAGGTGGTCGGCTCCACCAGCCATAGAATCACATCCACTTCTTTAAATGTGCGCCTGGCCGTATCGACCATATATTCACCCAATTTGTTTTTCGCTTTATGAATCCCCGGCGTATCCACAAACACGATTTGTCCCTGCTCGCAGGTATAGACTGTCTGAATACGGTTCCTGGTCGTCTGCGGCTTATGGGAAGTAATGGCAATCTTCTGGCCGATCAACTGATTCATAAGGGTTGATTTTCCCACATTAGGCCTGCCGATCAAAGTGACAAAACCGGATCTTTTTTGCTTATCCATATCTTACTTTCAGCGGAACAGGCTGGCCGTATGGTCAAACAGTTCCTTTTCCTTTTCTATTTTACTTTCATTTCCGATGACACAAAAACTGTATTCCGAAAGAAGTTCCCGGATTCCTTCTGAGAGCGCCCGGATATCCGAAACCTTTGCATCCAGCACCTCATCCCGGATTCTCTGGAAGTCTTCCAGCGTGCTGTGGGTCAGCCATGCGGACATGGATCGAAGACCTGTCGCTGCAGGTGTTAAAGGAGTATCCAGTTCGCTGACAGCACCTATAACATATTTATCCATATCCCGTTCGTCCGCATCAAACTGCTCCACATATTCCGCAGTCTTTTCAAAGACTTCGTTCGTCTGCCTGAGGTTTGGGTCTCGATAAGATACCAGATAGCTGTCCCCGTATACACCGAACCCGCTCATACAGCCGTAAGCGCCGCCCTTGACGCGAACCTGTATCCACAGATAATCATAGCTTAAGATCACCTTCAAAATCCTGTAAGCGCCCGTATAATGGCTGATCTCCCCGGCCCTTGCCACATACTGCACCGCCGACGGCGTCTTAAAACCTTCTTTTTTCACTTCCGGCCTGCATGTCCCGACCGGCTCAGGCTCTTCCGAAAGCTCGCAGGTATATAAGGAAGCTTTCAGTGCCGGAATCTCCTGCTTTACCTTCTCAAGTCCCTCCTTTTGGGAAGTACAGCTGACGATCAAGTGCTCCGGACGGAAAATATACTGCATGACCTGGGACAGTTTTTCGATCAATTCGTCTGCACGCGTTTCAAAATGCTCCTCCAGGTCTTCGATCTCCCAGTAGAAAGCAAGTCCTGACATCCGGTCGTTGATCCTGGCGGCTTTTGAGAATTTTGACATAGCACGCATGGCCGCCGCCGAATGTCCCGAGGAAGTCAGATACATCTGAAGCCTGGATTTTAACTGCGCAATAATTTCATACAGTCTCTTTTTATCTGTCAATTTTGTCCTGTGAAGAATCTCCCGCATCATGGCAAATGCAAAATCTGTCTTCTCCGTCAGGGTTTTTGCCCTCAATTCAAACATAATACGGAATTTCTTTTTATCCCGCATGTCCCCATACAGATTTACAAGAGGTACGATACCGCCTGTATGGCAATTAATCTCATTAAACAGCTCTCCATAGCTGTAGTTTTCCGTATTCACATAACCAAGCACATACTTTAAAACGCCAAGATATGGAATCAGATGATCCTGAATACTTCCCGCGTCGAACAAAAGACGAATATAGCTGATTCCGCTTGTGAAAACATCCTGATACAGGAGCGTTGTATTATCCACAGTAAGTTCCTGGTTAATTAAAGGCGCAGTTTTTCTTCGAATATCTTCCCTTTTAAGCATCGGAATCTTTTTAAGGTCCTCTAAAGGAGACGGTTCATCCTGGTATGCTTTCAACGCCAGAGTATCTTCTTTGAGTTTCTTAAGCTCCTCTGTCGTAAGGCTTTCTTTAAAATCTTTCAATACGGCTTCCACTCTGCCCTGTTCCCGGTTTTCCAATCCCGGAGAAGGCTTAAGGATCAAAAGCGCCGCATGCGTATTATTCAAAAGCCAGGTTTGTACCAGATTTTCAAAATATCCGCTCCCTTTCTTGGCATGTTTTTTAAGCTCTGCAAAACGGTCAAGCGCCAGAAGATGCAAAAACGGCTGATTTTCATCATACAGCCAGCTGTCCATCATCTGAAGACCGTACATAAGTCCTTTGGGATAGCTGCCAAAATCGGCTTCCCGGTAACGAAATTCATAATAATTGATTCCTGCCTGAAGCGCTTTTCTGTCAAAACCTTCTTTTACGATCTTTTCTAACGTCTTTCTAATTACGGCAAGGAATGCGTCTTTTTGGTCTTCCTCCGCGTTTTTGGCAATAACGGAAAAACAAGGCTGCGCAATTCCGTTATCATAGGAACTTAAAATATCTTTGCCTATCCCCGCATCCAAAAGAGCCTGTTTTAAGGGCGCGCCCGGCGCGGATAAAAGAGCATATTCCAATACCTGAAACGCCAGATACAGATCCGCATCCAGCGAAGTTCCTATCACGGTGCTGTAGGACAGGTAGGTCTGATTTTCTGTAGATTCATCCTCTGAAACAGGATATTCCACTACGCGCTCTGCGGGGCTTGTAAAGCCTTTCTGCAGGCTAATAGTAGAGTCCACATCCAAATAGTCATACTGTCCCAGGTAATGCTCGTCGATCCATATGAGTTTTTCTACCATATCCATATTCCCATACAGATAAAGATAACTGTTGGAAGGATGATAATATTTTTTATGAAAATCAAGAAACATTTCATAAGTCAATTCCGGTATATGCTTTGGATCACCGCCTGATTCATGATAATAAGGCGTATCCGGATAGAGCGTTGTCATGATCTCCCGTTCCAGCATATCTTCCGGAGAGGAAAATGCGCCCTTCATTTCATTATAGACAACACCGTTGTAGATAATCGGAGCCTCTTCCGATTCCAGTTCATAATGCCAACCTTCTTGTTTAAATATCTTTTCTTCTCTATATATATTCGGGTAAAAAACAGCATCCAGATACACATGCATTAAATTCTGAAAGTCCTGGTCATTGCAACTGGCCACCGGATATACCGTTTTGTCCGGATAAGTCATAGCATTCAAAAATGTATTCAGCGAACCTTTGGCCAATTCCACGAAGGGATCCTTTACCGGAAAATCTCTCGATCCGCAAAGCACGGAATGCTCCATAATATGAGGTACACCGGTACTGTCAGAGGGCGGAGTTCGAAATCCAATGCTGAACACTTTATTCTCATCTTCATTTTCAATCAAAGCCACTTTCGCCCCTGTCCTTCTGTGCTTCAGAAAATAGCCAACAGAATTCAGCTCCGGCATCTGCTCTTTTTTTATCAGTTCATAGGCTGTCAATCGTTCTATCGTCATTCATTCCTCCAAGGTTTCTTTTTATTGTAGTATAAACATATTTTTCATCCCTAAGACTATCCCATGAAAAAAGACTGCCGCTCCACGGCAGTCTCTTTTATCTCTTACAGATTCTCCTTGAAGAATGTCTCCATAGCGGTTGCTGCGGTATCTTCGTCTTCACCTTCTACGGTTACGGTCACGGTATGGCCTTTCTTTACGCCCATGCTCATGATCGCCATCAGTCTTTTTGCATCTGCTTTTTTAGTTCCATTATCAATGGTAACAACACTCTTAAATTTTGCCGCTTCTTTTGCCAGCATGCCGGCTGGTCTTGCATGAATTCCCAATTCGTCCTGAATCGTGTAAGTAAATGATTTCATAGTTTTTATCTCCTTTTATAAATATATTTTATCCCTAGCATTCGCGGATACGTTTGCGAAGCTCCAGGGTATAGCCCGGTGATACGGACAGCTCGTCGATTCCCATCTGAACAAATCTGGCTGTCAGTTCCATATCTGCCCCAAGTTCGCCGCAGATACCGCACCATGCTCCATATTTGTGCGCATTTTCAATAGTCATCTGGATCAGACGCAGGATCGCTTCATGATGCGGATCAAAGAAGTTATCCAAAGACTGATTCTGACGGTCGATAGCCAGCGTATACTGACTCAAATCGTTGGTTCCAATACTGAAAAAGTCTACATGGGGCGCCAAAAGATCGCTGATCACTGCTGCCGCCGGAGTCTCAATCATAATACCAAGCTCCACCTCGCCCATGGCTACGTTCTCTCTTGCCAACTCTAATTTGACTTCTTCTACAAATTTTTTAATCTCTTCGATCTCCTTGACAGAGATGATCATTGGGAACATGATACCCAGCGTGCCAAATGCGGAAGCTCTAAAAAGTGCCCTTAACTGGGTCCTGAATACTTCCTTTCTGGTCAGACAAATACGAATCGCGCGGAATCCCAAAGCCGGGTTGTCTTCCTTGGGAAGATCAAAATAATCAATCTGCTTGTCAGCGCCGATATCCAGCGTACGAATGATAACTTTCTTCCCTTCCATACGGGATAAAACCGCCTTATATGCTTCAAACTGCACTTCTTCACTGGGATAATCATCACAACCCAGATACAGAAACTCGCTGCGGAACAGACCGATACCTTCGCCGTCGTTCTCAAGAACTGCGTCTACATCGCCGATGCCGCCGATATTGGAATACAGATGGATGTGCTTTCCGCCCTGTGTTACAGTCTCTTTGCCCTTCATCTCCTGAAGAAGCGCTCTTTGCTCATCCGCTTTCTTTTTCTTCTCCGTCATCTTCACCATGGTCACTTCGTCCGGATCAATATAAATCTGTCCTGCGAAGCCGTCCACGATAGCAGTTCTGCCATGGTAGCTCTGATCCACTTCAATGTCTGTCGTCACAAGAGACGGAATATTCATCGTCCTTGCTAAAATCGCCGTGTGGGAATTGGCAGAACCTTTTTGGGTCACGATGGCTAAAAGCTTACTCTTGTCAAACTGCACGGTCTCACTGGGAGCCAAGTCCTCCGCCACGATAATGACCGGATCCGGCATGGCTTCCGGACTTACCTGCGTACCGTTCAGAATAGAAATCACTCTGTCGGAAATATCATGAATATCCGCCGCGCGGCCTCTCATATAGTCGTCGTCCATGCTGAGGAACATGGCCGCCATCTGCTCGGCCGTCATAAACACAGCATACTCCGCATTCATTTTGTCATTCTCAATAATGCCCGCAATCGACTCATTATAATCAAGGTCATCTAACAGCATCTGGTGAACATCAAAAATCATTGCTTCTTCTTCGCCTACATCTTTGAGTGCTTTTTCATAAAGCCCCTTTAACTGACCCATGGCTTTCGCTTTTGCTGCTTCAAAGCGCGCAAGTTCAGCAGACGTATCCTGAATGCTTTCTTTGCTCACTGCTTTTTCTGCTTTTTTATACACGAAAATACTGCCAATGGCCACCCCTTTAAATACACTTTTTCCTTCTCTTACAATCATTCTTTTTCCTCCATGTCCATAGTGTCGTCTACATCAGAAGCCAAAACACCTTCTGCTTCCGGTTCTCCCGTCTCCGGCTCGATTGTAACATAACCTTTGTTTACTTCCTCCACCGCGATGGAAAGGGGCTTCTTTCCGCGGTTATCCACATAGGCGCTTCCTCCCGAGATCAGCTGTCTCGCTCTTTTCGCTGTGGCTAAAACGACAGAATAGCGGCTGTTGACTGTAGGGGAATCCCCCTCTGCTTCACTGTTGATCATTGTAATCAAGTCTGTATAAGACGGATGTAGCATACTTTATTCTCCTTTCGAAAAACGCTTTAACTCTTCCCTGATTTTGCCGACAAACGCCTGGTTGCGTCGGGTCTTCAAATGTTCGCTTTCTATGATCGAATGGATCTGTGTCACGCAGGCGTCCAACTGATCGTTGATCACCAGGTAATCATACTCTTCCATGCCTTCCGATTCCTCGGCTGCTCTTCTAAGACGCTGCGCAATCACTTCTTTGCTCTCTGTGCCCCGACCGGCCAGACGTTTCTCCAATGTCTGTATGTTCTTTGTTGTAACAAACAAAAGGACTGCCTCCGGAAACTGCTCCTTTATCTTACGGGCTCCCTGTATCTCTATCTCAAGAAGTACATCTTTCCCTATGGCAAGCTGTTCCTCCACATAAGCTCTGGGAGTACCATAGTAATTATCCACATACTTTGCATATTCAATCAACGCGCCATCCGCGATCATCTGCCGGAATCTTTCCACGCTTTTGAAAAAATAGGCAACGCCTTCTTGTTCACCCGGTCTTGGCGCACGGGTAGTCGCAGATATGGACAGCGCATACTGTTCATACCTTCCAACCAGTTCTTTTACAATACTGCCTTTTCCGGCTCCCGAAAAACCGGATAATACAATTAATATTCCCTCTCTGGTCATAACATATCCTTATTCTATGTTCTGAATCTGTTCCCTCACTTTTTCTATCTCTGTCTTTAATTCAATGGCAAGGCTGGATATCTCCAGATCATTAGCCTTAGACAGCGTCGTATTGGCTTCCCGATTCATCTCCTGTGCGATAAAATCCAGCTTTCTGCCGATACTGCCGCCTGCTTCTAACGCCGCTTTCGTAGCCTCTACATGACTTTTAAGGCGTACCAGCTCTTCATCCACACAGATCTTGTCCGCAAAGATCGTCACCTCTGTCGCGATCCTGCTTTCATCAAGCTGCGCGTCTGCAAGCAGCTCCCGCACTTTCGTTTCGAGCTTCTGCCGATATTCTGAAAGCATAAGCGGTGATCTCTTCTCCACAGCCGCCACAAGCGTAAGCATCCTGTCCAGCTTTAAGATCATATCTGTCTTAAGCATTTCTCCTTCACGGATACGCGCCTCCACAAACTTCTCACAAGCGCCTCTTAAGGCCCGCTGAAGTATGTTCCAGATCTCTTCTTCATTCTCTTTTTGTTCTTCCATTACAAACACTTCCGGACAGCGTGCCAAGACAGATACAGTCACATCATCCGTAAGGGAAAACTCTTCCCCCATGCGGCGGAAGTATTCCATATATTGAGCGGCAATCCCCTGATTGTATGTCAGGACTTCTTCACTCTCGCTTAAATTCTCGTAAGATACAAATACGTCTACTTTTCCCCGCTGAATGTATTCTTTTAGAATACCCCTGATAGCTGAATCAAAATAATTCAGCTTCTTAGGCATTTTTACAGTTACATCAAGATATCGGTGGTTGACAGACTTCATCTCTACAGTGATCTTTTTACTCCCCTCCGAAATCTCGCAACGGCCAAAACCGGTCATACTTTTAATCATTCTTATCGTCCCCAAAAAATGCGAAGTACACATCTTCGCTGTTCTGTGTCTTATTATAGTAGATTTTCAAAATATCGTCAAGTATTTCCATTTTCCCAGACACGACAAACGCATGAACGCATCCATCCCCCTGAATCGTTCCATTCTGGCTTTTT
>CAJUMT010000006.1 GCA_910587495.1 uncultured Lachnospiraceae bacterium
CTTTTGTGAGGGTTTGGATTTAACACTTATACTCTATCACAAAAAGGAGCTCCCTTTCTATATCTATTTTTCACCCGAAGAAAATTTTACACTATCATAACGACTTTTTTGAGTTTGGGCAACAGAAAATTAATTTCAACTTCTATGAATTGGCTTTACCCGACGACGATCCCGTCTATACCCTGAAAAAAGTGATGGAGGATTTGGATTTTTCAGGCCTGCTCGCCTGTTATTCTGACCAGGGAAGAAACAGGTACAACCCAATCATGCTGTATGCTGTTGTTACTTACGCAAATATGCGCGGAGTGCGTGCGGTTGACCGTATTGTGGAATTATGCCAGAGAGACCTCGCTTTTATCCTGCTGACCAAAGGGCAGAAGCCAAAGAGGGATGCTTTCTATGACTTCAAAGGGAAAAAGCTGACAGGTGAAGTATTGGATGAACTGAATTACCAGTTCCTGCGCCGGTTAGAGAAAGAAGGGCTCATTACACTCAAACAGCTTTATATCGACGGCACGAAAATAGAAGCGAATGCGAACTGTTATACTTTCGTCTGGCGCGGGACGCTCAATTACCATCTTGCTGGCCTGCTGGATACGATAGACGCCCTTTACCAGAGATACAACACGCTCCTGTCCGAGTACGAGTACGGAGCCAGGTATGATCTTGGAAACGTATAGCTGACAAAACATAAAAAATCTCGAATCATACGGCCATTGAAATAGACAGCTGTTCTCCACTTGAGATCCTGAAACTCCAGCAGAACCTGCTTCTGATCGCGGCAGGGAAGGGGATTGCATTTGTAAATGGGAAAGGCTAAAGGTAGAAACCAACGCCAATATACAGAGTGAAAAAGGGATACTGAACCGCCAGATCCGCTCCATACAGGCAGAAGGCCACTCTGGGGACATAAAAGAGAACAAAAAATTCCGCCGGTTTAATTACCAGTCTACAGAAAAAGTATACAAGGAATTTATGCTGTATGCGATTGGCCGGAATATAAATAAATACCACCGTTTTCTGCACGATAAAATACATAAATTCGAAGGGAAAACCGGGGAGAAAGCCGCATAGGAAAAAGAGCGCTTCCGAAATTAGCGGCAAGGGATTTTTGCGCCCTAAAATAAGGCAGCCAACAAGGGAAAAGAGAACTCCCGCAGAAGAGTCCATGCGCAAAAGCACGGAATTCTGCAGGAGTTCTCTTTTGGGAGAATTAAAGTCTAAAAAATGTCATTTCTCGACAGACATTCATGAGAGTATCTCGCTATACTCACGCTATCAACGGATAGCCGCACGCCGAGGAGGAAAGCGGGTTCGTATAGCAGTAGCACACACAATGCTAGTAGCAATCTATCATATTTTAAAAGAGAAAGTCCCTTATTGTGATTTGGGGGCTGATCATTATTCTAATATGAATCAAGAAAAAATGATAAAAAGAAATCTTCGTTCTTTAGAAAAGTTAGGTGTAAATGTAATCATCCAGCCGAGCTAATGTTTCTAAATTTTATAAATCCCAATGGAATAAGCCCGCCAAAAGGCGAGCTTATTAAAGATGCATGTTTATAATTTGCTACTAAGTTACGTTTTCAGGACAGCCCCTTTCTCTTGCGGTTTATAATTCTTGTTTCCCTGTCTCTTCTTTGTACATCTCCGCAATATAGGACGGTTCGTCACACCACAATTTGGCTTCTCCGTCATAGGGCAGTTCCCCGGTTTTAGAAGAAATAAATTTTGAGAATACTTCATCCGGATCCATGTTCAGATCCTCGGATAACTCTTCTACAATCAGCGCAATCAACAGATCTATCGCATTATTCTCTACAGATTTTTCAATCGTCTTTTCTATTATGTGATTTGTTGATTTTCATTCATGTCAATAGTATTCTTTCTTACTTGCAGTCTGGTTCTTATATCGGTTATCCATAAAAATCAAAGCCCTTCCTTCGTATCTGTCATGGTGTTGCCGCCTGTTGTAAAGTAAATAAATAATCTACCAAAGCAACGGCTTCATTTTCATATACCAGTAAATTAACCGCCAATTAATCTTTCGCAATAATGTCCAAAAAATTCCGGGGCGTAATTGCTCTTATTTTGGAATACCGGAAATCATCTACATTCCTTGTAATAATAAAGTCTGCAGATATTTCCATAGCGCATTTATCCTGCAGGCAATCTTCAAAATCTGAAAATTCGATACATTCTATTGCATCAAATACTTTTTCATGACTGGCTCCGATCACCTGCAATACAAGGCATAGTTTTTTCAGCAGTGCCCGTCTATCAACGTCTGAATGGCTTTTTCTTAAAATATAAAAAATATTAGGAAGACTGTGAAAGGCAACATACCCCTGTACTTGTTCATCTGCACAAAGCCGGATAATATTTCTGGCATCATCATAATACGGCATTCTCTTTGTCAAAAAATCTAATAGTACATTTGTATCAATCAGTATAACCATATCGTTCATCCCTTGCGCTGGCTAATTCCTTATCATAATCTAATTCCTGTGATACCGGAACCAGCATTTCTTCTAACTCTAAAAAAGCTTTCATTTTAGGTGTTATTTTTGCTTTTTCTTCAGGAAACTGTCCGCCACCAGTGCTTTTATTTTTTAATGTGTATATATATTTGATAATATATGGCATTTGTTCTTCTGGCATCTGTTCTACCAGTTGGATTACTTCGCGTTTTAATGCGGTCATTCCTGTTACCACCTTTCCATGTATCTGTTTTCAAAATTATGATTGCGTCAAGTATATTTCCTCTGCTTAGTGTATAATATTTTTAAATAGTATATGCTATAATTACAAATTTTCTCATTTTCCAATAACTTCCGTGATAGAGCAACAGACTATCAATTCTTTCATTTCTTTTCCTGCTTCAAATCAGCCGATCCACATTTATGATAAGGCCTTCATAGATACAGACCGGCCCCTCAATCAGTTCGGCACGCTGCCCTTCCGGAAGCGCGTAGATATCTTCGATCGTATAATGATTCTTTTTAAGTAACGGCATAAACACCTGCTTTCCAAAACCACGGTTAAAAGAACTGTATCATGTACAAAGTATAAGGCATCTATATCATCTCCTGAAAATCAATCTGCAGATCCTCATAAATATTAACCTTTACTTTATCATGGAATGTGTATGTATCCATTTCAAAGCCGGATTCTTCCAGACAATACACGAGAATTTTCTGATTCAAAGGATTCACAATCCAATATTCTCTCACGCCCGCGTTAAGATAAAGATTGAGCTTGCGCACATAATCATGCGCAGGATTGCTGGGGGAGATAATCTCAACGATCCAGTCCGGCGCGCCCGTGCAGCCCCTGTCCGTGAGCTTCTCCGGGTCGCATATGACACTTATATCCGGCTCGACAGTATCATCCCTGTCATTGAACAGTTTAACGGCAAATGGAGCCGGATATACTTTACAGGAACCTTTTTTTAAACGGATATAAATATTTATTTCTGTATTGAGAAAATTCAGGATTTCCTGATGCATCCGGCTGAGTGCTGACATATAATACAGTTGTCCGTCAATCAACTCCGCCCGGACATCTTCCGGCAGATTATTATAGTCTTCTTCTGTATATATTTTAGGCTGTGCTAATGCTGGTGCCATATTACCGCCTCCCTTTTTCTTTATCATACCATTTGTGTTACAAAATACAATACATTCCAAACCGGCTTCACCGGCTTACAGATTCAAACTGTTTTGATCCAGAAGAAACTGACGGATACCCAGCGTAGTGATTCCCATATCATCTCTTTTTAACTTGATATGATTCCCGACTACGATCAATTTTTTAAAGGAATCTCCAATGTTCAGCAGCGGGCGTTCTTCCTGCGCTCTTTTGGCTTCATCCGGAATTAAAAAGGCGGACTGGATATAGTATTTATTATTTCCCTGATAAGCGATAAAATCGACTTCCAGCTGCCTGCGCACCCGTTTTCCGGACGAATCGCTCTCCCTGACCTCCACCAGTCCCACGTCCACGGAATAGCCTCTCCGCTTCAACTCTGTATAGATCATGTTTTCCATTAAATGCGTTTCCTCTATTTGTCGAAATCCCAGCCTGGCATTGCGAAGTCCAGGGTCTATAAAATAGATTTTCATTGGAGAGTTAATATATTTTTTACCCTTAATATCATATCTGGCTGCAATATCAATTAAAAAAGCATCTTTTAAATAGTCTATATACTTTTTGATCGTTTTGTCAGTAATACTGCTGTGAAGCACAGTGCGGAAAGTATGTTCCAGCTTAGCAGGATTCGTCAGGGAACCAATGGCAGACGCCAGGATATTAACCAGCCCCTCCAGCTCATTTGTATTACTGATTTTGTTATGTTCCATAATATCTTTCAGATATGTCTCATTAAATAAATCTGTCAGATATTTCACTTTTTGTGCATCTGTCTTAAAAGAAAGAATCTTTGGAAGCCCGCCAAAAGTCATATATTCATTGAAAGCGTCTTCATCTGTCCCGCTGTAAGCGGATGTATATTCTGCAAAAGAGAGCGGATATACGCGGATCTCATCCCCTCTGCCGCGAAATTCTGTGAGAATATCCGAAGACAGAAATCTTGAATTGCTTCCCGTTACATATACATCGGTGTTTTCCAGCTGAAGAAGAGAATTTAAAACCTCCGCAAAATCCGGAACAAACTGGATCTCATCAAGCAATATATAGTAACATGCATCATCTCTAAGCTGGCCTTTTACATATTGGTATAAAGCTACCGGTTCCCTGAGCGCCCTGTTCTCAATGTTGTCTAAAGCAATCGATATAATATGGTCTTTTGCTATCCCCCGATGCAGAAGTTCATTTTTAAACAGTTTAAAAAGTAGATAAGATTTACCGCATCTTCTGACCCCTGTAATCACCTTAATAAACCCATTATTTTCACGCAAATAAATCTGTTCCAGGTAAAAGTCCCGTCTGATCTCCATAAAAACACCTCCATTACGAAAATCCGGCCAATAGACCGACATTGTGTAAAAAGTATAACATTGATCCCGAAATATGTAAAGAACAGTATATCAAAAACGATAGTAAAAATCCCATCTGTATGATAAAATAAGAAAAAGCCGGAGAAAGGAGCCGCATACATGGGCATTTATCTAAATCCAAAAAACAGGGGTTTTTGGCAATCCGTCCGTTCTGAAATATATGTAGATAAAACGGGATTGATTGCAGAGACAAATAAGTGCGTCAATACAGAACAGAAATACATTTGCGTTAGCAGGCCCAGGCGTTTTGGAAAATCTATGGCGCTGAAAATGCTTGCCGCCTATTACAGCCGCGGCTGTGACTCCAGAGAACTGTTTGCCGGACGCAAAATCGAAAGCCACCCGTCTTATGAAACGCATTTGAACCGATACGACGCAGTTTTTTTGAATATGCAGCAGTTCCTGATTGAGGCGGCTCCTGGAAAAGTGACAGAATATCTGGAACAGGAAGTGCTGGAAGAATTAAACGAAGCGTTCGGAAACATTTTAAAGGGCCGGAACACAGGACTTGCCGCCGCATTCAGGAAAATTTATGCCAAAACGGATAAGCAGTTCATTTTTTTAATAGACGAGTGGGACTGTGTCATGCGTGAAAGGAAGGAATCAGAGACGCTGCAAAAACAATATCTGGATTTTTTAAGGAATCTCCTAAAAGACCAGCCGTATGTTGCGCTTGCCTATATGACTGGTATCCTTCCTGTAAAAAAGTATGGTCAGCACTTTGCCTTGAATATGTTTTGGGAATATTCCATGACAAACCAATTTGCTTTTGAAGAATACACTGGTTTTACAGAAAACGAGGTAAAAGCATTATGCGAAAAATATGATATGGATTTTGCTTTGGCCAGCAGCTGGTATGACGGGTATAAATTCAAAAAACAAGAACATGTATACAATCCAAAATCTATTGTGGAGTCAATGAGCCGTGGGGAGTTTTCCAACTACTGGACAGCAACGGAAACTTACGAAGCCTTGAAAATCTATATAGATATGGATTTTGACGGGCTTCGGTCAGATATTGTGCAGATGCTCGGCGGCGGACGGATCAAAGTCAACACGCGGAGTTTTCAGAATGATATGCAGAATTTCAAGACAAAAGATGATGTGCTTACACTGCTGATTCATTTGGGATATCTTGCCTATGATTCCAGAGAAGAAGAAGCTTTTATCCCCAATAAGGAAATCATCGGAGAGTTTGAAAATGCCATGAGCGTAAGCGGCTGGCCGGAAATCGTATGTATTTTAAAAGCGTCAGATCAACTGATGAAAGATACGTTAAACGGTGATGCAGCCAGCGTCGCCGAGGGACTTGACAAAGCCCATACAGAAGCGGCCTCAATCTTGACATATAACGATGAAAATTCGCTTGCGTGTGCGATTGGCCTCGCATATTACAGTGCAAGAAAAGATTACCGGCTTATACGGGAGCTTCCTGCCGGGCATGGTTTCGCTGACATCGTATTTTTGCCGCTGCCTTCCGTAAATAAACCGGCGATTGTTGTAGAACTCAAATATGATAAAACGGCCTATACAGCCATACAGCAGATCAAAGACAGACAGTACACGCAGGCGCTGGAAGGATATGCGGGGGACATACTGACTGTAGGGATAAATTATGACCGGGACAATGCTGACAAGCCGCATAGCTGTGTGATAGAGCGAATGAAATTGTAGGGGCTTTCAGGAAATCTGTTGGCCTCTTTTACAAATACCCGGAAAAACTGAAATCCGGAAATTCCATTTTCAAAATGTTCCCGTATCATATCCACCAGCGCGGATACACGGAAGAGCATGTGATTTGTATTTCATATTGGTTATTCATAAAAATCAAAGGCCTTCCATAAGCTGGCCAAAGGCTTTTTCATAAGGAACGGAATCTCCTGCTTTTGCCTGCGCCAGTCCGGTCTCCATCATCACATCAAATTTCTCATCTGTCATGGTGTCGAGCGTTTTAATTTCTTTAGGAAGTTCAACAGAAAAAGGAATTCCTCTTTTCATAATTACCTGCCTGTAGGCCATATTAATAAAAGCCGATGCGGATACACCAAGTTTATCCAGTATATCCTCTGCCTGTTTTTTGATATCGGGTTCCACCCGGACATTTACATTCGCGCTTCGTGTTGCCATATGAACGCCTCTTTTTTCTTTATCATACCATTTTGTGTTGCAAACCACAACACATTAAAAGCATTCTGATCTAAAACGTCTTCATTGCGAAAATTCGGTCAAAAGATCGGTATTGCGTAAAATCATTTATTTTGTACAACACTCTATGTGATCCTTTCATACGCAGTCACCCTTACACATACAGACCGGCAATCAGGACAAGCTCTTTCATGCTGTGGACAACCTGACCGGTATTCATAATACGGATATCGAATATGCCTTCGCCAAAGTCCATCAAATGCCGTAGGTTAATTGTAAGGTCATCCATTTCAGACAACTTTAAAATCCATTTGGCACAATTATCATTTCTCTTGCGACAGGATCAGTAATCCATGTGTCCTCATATACGTTTTTGAAATATACAGAAGTATTAAAAATAGCTTCCGGCATATTCCCATAGTAAATATTGAGCATTCTTTTTGCACCTCCGCTTATGCACGTCTGTATGTATTATACACTATTTTTTCGCCGAAACAAAACGAAAAAACAAATCTATCAAAAAGCTGTTTTAAAATGTTATTTTCCTGCCATTTTCTCCCGGAAAAAGATGGAAGCCCTGCCTCTTGTATGATATAATAAAATCGTATAGGCTTTCAGGAAATCCATTCTTAAAGAAGGTGGTTTTAGTATTGAAGAAAATGACGAACAAAAAAAGCAGATGGCTGCCGGTGTTCTTTGCAGCGGCAGCTGTCCTGATGGAATTGTATCCAAAAGCGGTCGTTGTCCGCAGAGTGGCGACGCCGGAAGAAATATTCAGGGATTATTATTCGTATTTTAGTATGACGCCGTATTGGAGCGAAAATCCTTATCCGCTCAGAGCCGGGATCTGTTCCTGCATACTGCTTTCCCTTGTGGTATTAAGAATGTGGAAAGGTGGCAGGATTCTGGATCTTATGGCGATATTGGCCGGAGCGGCGGCGGTAATTATGTCTGCGTATGCGGCCAGGAGCCAGCGCGGATATACGGCAGGACACGGGATAGGGTGTGTTCTATGTGTTTTATTGGTCATCTCAGTAGTTTCCATTGTTGTGGGGATGCTGTTATATGATAAAAAAATTCGTACATAAATAAAGGAGGGACATGAATGAAACGAAGAATTTTAGCCATATTGTTGGCCGGAGCGATGCTTTTAAACGACGGCAGCTTCACCAGCATGGCTGTAAATTCGCAGTCACCGGTTTCTGCAGACGCCGCCGTACAGGCGCAGACGGAGGAAACCGCGGACAACGATGTGGACGCATCAGACGAGTCGGGAAATATTGTTTCGACTCCGGATGCAAACACTGATGGGACTGAAGGAACAGAACCATCAGCGGAGGAAGGGAAAGAAGACAAGGCAGAAACGCCCGACAGTTCCGGCACGGATGAGGAAGCCACGCCGTCTGCAGGCGCAGGGACAGAGGACGAAGCGGACGTTTCCGAAACGCCAGAGGAAACCGATACGACAGAGCCGACGGAAGAAACAGAAGAAATATTTGAGACCTCTGTGTCCGGTGATACTGTAACAATCACCAAATATAATCCAGGAACCAATCCGGCGGAGGAACTTGTAATTCCGGAGGAACTTAAAGGAAAAAGCAACATCAAAATACGTTACAATGTTTTCAAAGATTGTGCTTCTATTACCAGCGTCGTACTGCCGGATACGGTTACCGAGATCGGATACAACGCATTTTCGGGATGCGAGAATCTTAAAAGCGTAAGTCTGGGAAACGGCGTAAAGACCATCGGATACAACGCATTTTCGGGTTGCACCGCGCTAAAAACAATCACAATCCCCAAAAGTGTAACCGCCATAGGTTCTTCTTCTGGTGGGATTAGCGACAGCATAGAAGAAATCATAGTTGCACCTGGGACGACAAAGATACCTGCATATGCCTGCTATAAAGCGTCAAACCTGACAAAGGCTGTTATACCGGACACCGTGACGGAAATCGGCAGCAGCGCGTTTCAAAATTGTCCAAAACTTGTAACGGCAGATCTGCCGGACAGTGTAAAGACCATTGGAAACAATGCGTTTTCCGGTTGCACAGGATTAACTTTCGTGAACCTGAAGGACAATCTGACCAGCATCGGGTACAACGCATTTTCAGGATGCACCGCGTTAAAAACAATCACAATTCCCAAAAGCGTAACCACCATAGGTTCTTATTATGGTGGGATTAGCGACAGCATAGAAGAAATCATATTTGCACCCGGGACGACAAAGATATCCGCATATGCCTGCTATAAAGCGTCAAACCTGACGAAAGCTGTTATACCAGATACTGTGACTGAAATCGGCAGTTACGCGTTCCAAAGCTGCCCGAATCTTGTAACAGCAGATTTGCCGGACAGCGTGAAGACCATCGGCAGCTATGCATATAACAACTGTACGAAATTGGCTTTCGTAAACCCTAGCAGCGGACTGACCAGCATAAGCGACAACGCTTTTTCAGGCTGTACCGCTTTAACAAAGATTACGATCCCCAAAAGCGTAACCAGCATCGGCAGCAGTGCGTTTAACGGCAGTATAGCAGAAATCGCATTTGAAGAAGGGATGACGAAAATCCCGGATCGCGCCTGCTATAACGCATCAAACCTGACAAAGGTTACAATTCCGTCTACGGCGGCGGAAATCGGGGCATATGCCTTTTCCAGCTGTAAACAATTAACCAATATAGATCTGCCGGACGCCGTGGCAATCATCGGGTCAAATGCTTTCCAAAGTTGTATAGCTTTGGTCAAGGTACATTTGGGCAGCAAAGTGGAGACAATCAAGTCATATACTTTCTCCGGTTGTACCGTACTTGCCGATATAAATCTGGACGGCAAGATAAAAACCATAGAAAACTATGCTTTCCAGTACTGTACAGGGCTTACCAGTATACGCCTGGGAAGCGGCGTGGAAACGATTGGCTCTAGCGCTTTTTACGGCTGCAAACAGCTTGCGTCTATCAATTTGAACGGAGCTGTCAAATCTATTGGCAGCAGCGCTTTTTGTAATTGCGAGAAGCTGGAACCCGTACTTTTTGGAAGCAGCTTGACAACGATCGGCAGCAGCGCATTCTCCGGCTGTGTTCTGCTTGAAACGGTTACAATCCCTAAAAGCGTAACCAACATCGGCAGCAGTGCGTTTCAAAACAGCGCAACAAAAGTTATATTTGAAAGCGGGACGACGTCGATCCCGGCCAATGCCTGCAACGTCGCAAGCAAACTGACGGAGGCAGAGATTCCGTCTACCGTCACAGAAATAGGCAACAACGCGTTCTCCGGCTGTACAGTTTTAGAGAAAATCACTTTAAGTGCTAACATAACAAAAATGGGTACCAGTGTATTTTCGGGCTGCAGCGCGCTTACGTCGATTACTATACCCAGGACGCTTGTAACCATTGGAAACAATTGCTTTAATAACAGTATTGAAGAAATCGTATTCCAGGACGGGATAACAAAGATCCCGGACAATGTATGCTATGGGGCAAGTAAGCTGAAAACAATACATATCCCCAGAACAGTCACAGAGATCGGACAGAATGCATTCAATAATTGTTCTTCACTGACACAGGTCAAAATCGCGGACAATATGACGGTGGGAAATTATGCATTCAATAGTTGTTCGGCGCTGGAAGACCTGACAGTCGGGGACAATGTTACCCTTGGGGATTATGTATTCAGATACTGCAGAAACCTTAAATCCATAAAGCTGGGCAAGAACCTGGTGAAAGGTAGAGAAGTATTTGGCGGCATATCCATAAAAGGCCAGTGCGGGGATAATCTGTCATGGGAACTGAACGCAGACGACGGCCAGCTTTCACTCAGTGGCAACGGCGCTATGGAAAAATATGCTTCCGCAGAGCAGGTTCCATGGAGTGGTTTAATGGTGTTGATCGAGGATATTTCCTTTAACGGTAATATCACGACGATCAGCGACTATGCGTTCCGGGACTGCGACAACCTGGAAACCATCATTATAAAAGACGGCATTACACAGATCGGAAAAGAAGCGTTTTATTCCTGCGACAACCTGATCTATGTGGAACTGCCGGACAGCCTGCAAGTATTGGGCAGCCAGGCGTTCGGCGAATGCAATAAGCTGGAAGAACTTTTGTTCTGCGGCAATGCGCCGTCCCTGGGAGCGGGCTGCCTTCCGGATATAAAAACACTTACGGTATATTATCCTGAGACGGCTACCGGATGGACGCCGCGGCTGCTTAACCGCTACGGTGAGCTGAGCTGGAAGATATGGGATAATACGGTACTGCCCAATGATATCGTGCTGGTACTGGACATTTCCGGCAGTATGAGCAACAAGATGGCAAAGTTAAAAGAAGCGTCTTCCGCGTTTATCAAAGGAATCGGGGGAATGCTTTCCAATACCAGGATCTCCGTGGTCGCATATGAATCAAATGCGAAGGTGATCTCGGAATTTTCCATGAACTACCGGCATCAGATCAGGCAGGTGGAAAAACTTAAGAGTACCGGCGGAACCCACTACCTGAATGCTTTAAAATGCGCGGACGGGCTTTTGGAGGGAAGTAGCGCGGCGCGCCGGGCGATCATCATGTTCAGCGACGGCGAACCCAATGACTCCAAAACAGATATCTCGGCATTTGCGCAGGAGCTGCGGGAAAAATATGAGATTTACACGGTAGGCCTGCTCTCCGGCAAGACGCAGAGAGAAGTGCTGATTGACGTGGCGGGCAAGGAAGAGAATTACTTTGAAGTTACGGCGATCGACAAGCTGCTGCAGGTGTTCTTACAGCTTTCGGAGGATTTCGGCAAGAGCGAGACGACGACCTTTGAAGTGAAGCGGCACGGCCAGAGGGTTGACCTCATAAACGAAGAACAGATCATATGTATCGGTTCGGATGAGACGATGTCCATCATCATCACCGCCGGTACGAAATTTGATGACGTGGCGAAGATTGCCCTCATGCAGGACGACACGGTGGTACTGGAAAATACGACCGGGGAATTTAACGATATCAAGCCAGGTAAACTGTTCAAAGTCGGCGGCAGGATCTACGCGGCGCTTTATGATTCCAAAGGGAACATCATTGAGAAGACGCGGCTGAATATTACCATCCGGGATAACTATACAGTTACCTATATGATGAACGACGACACGGACACGGTCTACAGGACAGATAAGATCATCGACGGCAAAGAGATCATGGAGCCAGATGCGCCTGTCCGTGACGGATATAAGTTCGACGGATGGTATTCTTCCGAAGAATGCACAGGCTATTCGTTCTTCCATGAATTTAATGTGGCGAACCGCCAGAACCTGGAAAATGATATCACGCTGTACGCAAAATGGGAAGCGGACAGCACAGTGCTCGACCTGGCGACGGAGGCGTTCAGCTTTACAAACTCCGGGCGGTTTTTCTGCAATTCCAACTGGGGAAGCATGTCAGACGAGCAGAGAGATCCTTACTACTATGAGATAAGTGACGGCGATTGTGCGCAGCTGTATGATTCGGCTTCCGCCAATAAATCCTGGATCAAAGACCTGAAAGACAGTTCCTGGGGCGGTTCCTGCTCCGGTATGTCCTCCGCCGTATGCCTGTCAAAAGACGAAATGCTGGACATTTCCAACTTCAACGCGAACTTTACAAACATCGGGCAGGCTTCCATGATCATGAATACCAATGGCGACGCGGACGTCGGCGATGTGGAGAGCATGATCAATTATTACATGCTTCGGCAGCAGGCCGGAAGAATATATGATATCAGGACGGATTACACAAGCAGTGAATCAGACAACCTGAAAAAAATCATTAATAAGATGAAGTCCGGCAATGGAATTACAGTAGTATGTATTGGCTTATCGGACAGCGAAGGAAGCGCGGGCGGGCATGCCGTTGTAAGCCATGGCTTCGAGGAGGATACAGAAAATAATACATACAGATTCCAGATCTATGACTGCTCTATGGGAAATGAACGCTCATTTCCTGTCACAGTTACGAAAAATGGAGATACCTACACGAAAGAATGCAGCGAGTGGGAACAGGCATGGAACTACAGCATTACCTTTAAAGCTGCTTTAACTGCCGATGACCTTGCACAGGAAACGCTCCTGACCGCTCCCACTGTAGTGCGCGCAGGTGCATCCGGCGGATCCGGCAGCAGCTCAACTTATGATCTGAACACCAGCTATGCGAATTTCACGATTTCAACCGGCACAAAGACAGCAGAAATCGTAAACGGTCAGCTGGCGGAAAGCAGTACCCTGCAAGTTATGTGCTATGGGCTGGTCAGCGAACCCAAAATGCAGAAGAAGTATCTCTTCAGGCTTCCTGCCCTTACGTCAGGCGCTTATACAATTACACCGGCGTCCGGCGCGGACACATACAAGACAGTTATGTATTATGCGGATTCCGCAGACGGTTTCTTCATTTCGGAAGACGCGGCAGAGCCGGGCGAGATTACCATATCCGATACTGGAAAGATGTCTACAGTGTATACCACGGCGACAGCGCATACCTCCCATGTTTCCAGCAATCAAATGACGACGCCATGGTATTATATTGGTGTGGAAGGGGAAAATACAGGCCTCAGCCTTGATCCTCAGGCGGACACGACGACCGTGGCAGTGTCGGCGGACGCTGCAGCCGCAGCCGCGGAGGGAGATATCGAAGGCGAAGCGGCGCAGGATGTGAAAGTCAAGATCCGAATGGAGTCCGACTTCAACTATGTAGAGGCATCCTCTGTCAGCGTGGACACAACCGGCGTCGAGATCAAGACAGACGAGAACAACAACTGTATCATCCAAAAAGACGATAAAGTCATATTTACCGATGGCTTTGGCTATTCCGTCGTATATGACAGCCAGTGCGGCACATCAGTAGAGACGCTTACAGGCGTTGCGGAAGGCACAATACTCGAAGAACCCAACGACCCGCGCCGCGACGGCTATATCTTTGAAGGATGGTTTAAAGAAAAAGACTGCAAGAACTTATGGAATTTCAAATCAGACAAAGTAACCGGCAATACCACCCTCTATGCAGGATGGTCTGTGGATACAAACTATTTCCTGTCGGTAACCTTTAAACGGTACGGCAAAGAAGACCAGAGCATCTATGTGCCGAAAGGAAACGCGCTCAAGCTCTCCGAGTGCCCAAAGATACCGGATGACCTGGATCAGAACTGGTACACGGACAACAAGTATACGAAAGTCTGGGATTTTGAAAAAGGAACTATCACAAAGAATACGGTTTTATACGCAAAAGGGAAAGAATATACGATTACCTATGAAAGTGATCCTGCAGGCGAGCCAACGACGGAGACAGGATACGCAGGCAACCGCATCGTAAAACCGGAAGATCCTAAAAAGGACGGATACAAATTTACCGGATGGTTTAAAGACAGCGAATGCAGCCAGGAATGGGACTTCTATTTAGACATAATCACAAGTGACGTAACGCTGCATGCAGGCTGGGAAGAAATCATCTACACGGTGAAATTCGACCCGCAGAAAGAAGGCATTGACCCGAGCCTGTATCCGGATTATACTGGCGTGAAACCGGGAACCAAGATACAGGAACCCGCAAAACCGCAGGATATTTACTATGAATTTACCGGCTGGTACAAAGACGCGGAATGCAGGAGCCAGTGGAACTTCGATACAGACACGGTAAACGGGGACATGACCCTTTACGGAGGATGGAAGGAAATTTTCTATACGGTGACATTTGACGTAAACGGCCATGGTACTGCTTTGGCGGAATATGCTGATTACAATGCAATCAAACCCATGAGCCTGATTGAAGAACCAGCTGCCCCGGTAGCCGCAGGTTATGTCTTTACCGGATGGTACAGGGATAAAGACGGCCTGATTTTATGGAATTTCAACCAAGATACCGTACAGGGCGATACGACCCTTTACGCAGGCTGGAAGATTGACGAAGATTACGACGGCGTACTGCCGGGTGACAGTGGTCCGCAGACAGGTCTCTGGGTCGCGGGCATCAAAGACCAGACATATACTGGTAAAGCAATCAGGCCGGAAGTCCGCGTCTATGACGGACGCAAACGCCTGAAAGTAGGCAAAGACTACACGCTAAGCTACAAGAATAACGTAAAGGCGGCTGACGAAAAGGCAGGCAAAAAAGCGCCAACTGTCACGATCAAGACGAAAGGAAATTATTCCGGCACGTTTACTAGCACCTTTACGATCAAGAAGGCGGCATTGACGCAGGATAACCTGATCGCTGCGAAAGTCTATCCGGCAGGCAAGGCGTACACGCCGGTCGTCATGCTGGGCAGCAACATCTTAAAAGCGAAGAAAGATTATACACTGACCTATCTGGATGCCAATGGCAGCAAGACGAAAAAACGCCCGACCAAAGAAGGCGATTATTTCATCCAGATCAAGGGAAAAGGAAACTGTGAAGGCGATTTCCGTGTAGCATATAAGGTTGCCAAAAACGGTGGCATCAGTATCGGAAAAGGCCAGGCGACTGTGGCGGAAACGCATTATGGCGATAAAGACGACCCTGCTACCACCCTGAAAGTTGCGGGTAAGGATCTGCAGGCAGGCACGCATTATTCCGTCAGGTTCTCCGGTACAAGCAAGGCAGGCACAGCAGCCGCGACCTTCATAGGCTCCGGCGAGTATACCGGCACTTTGAAGAAGAATTTCAAAGTCCAGCCGCTTGTAATCACAAAGGAAGACATCACAGTAGCCGAGTCCGCTGCCTACGAAAAAGGCGGCGCGCGTCCTTCCGTAACCGTCAGGGTAAACAATGTAAAACTGAGCGAAGGCACGGACTACACACTGACTTACGCGAACAATAAGAAGCTGGGGCAGGCCAAAGTTACCGTGAAAGGCAAAGGAAACTATACCGGTAAAGCGGAAAAAACATTCCAGGTTGTACAAAAAGACCTGGCTGCCTCCGGCGTACAGATCTTTGTCTCCGACGCGGTTACAGGGAAGACGCCGACCGTGCTCATCTTCGATACGAACGGCAAGAAACTGGCAGCCAAGAGCGATTACCAGGCGAATGACAATAAGGATGGCACGGTGACGATTACAGGCGGCAACAATGGACTGTATACAGTCTCAGAGCCGATTGTAAGGAATTACAGGCAATTAGAGAAAGATAAGGTTATTACATCCGTTTCTCTGAATAAAAAAGCCGACGGCTTCCCAAAGACGTTCAAGTACACTGGCGGAAGAGTCGAATTAAAGAACAGCTGGCTGAAAGTAAAAGTCGGAAACACAGTTCTTACGGACAAAGACTTTGAGATCAAATACATTACGAACATACAGAAGGGTACGGCGACCGTTGTCGTACAAGGCAAAGGAGAATACGGCGGCAGTAAAGTGCTGAACTTTAAGATCCAGGCGCAGAATGTGCCAAAGGTTGTCGAGTGGTTTTCTTCTAAAAAATAAGTCCTGACAGGAGGGGTTATGGCTGATATGAGTCATAACTCCTCTTTTATAGTTTATTCTCCAAGAGTTATAGTGTATACTATCCATTAAAAGTAAAAAGGAACTACAACCATGTTATCAAAAGTAAACGCCCAGAAGATCGTCCAGGAGTTAAGCGGCGTCATCGGGCATAAGATCAACATTATGGATGAAAAAGGGCAGATTATCGCCAGCAGCGACAGCGGGCGGCTGGGGACTTATCACGAAGGGGCACGCCGTCTGCTTCGGATGCGCCTGCAGGAACTGATCATCCACAGCGACCAGGAATACGAAGGATGCCGCGAAGGGGTCAATTACCCGATTGTGATCGGACAACAGACGCTGGGGGTTGTGGGGATCACAGGCCCTTATGATGAGGCGGCAAAATACGGACAGATCATCCAGCGGATGACAGGCGTTTTGCTGCGGGAAGTGTCTGTCAAAGAGCAAAAGGCCCTGGATGAGAAAATAAGGAACCGTTTTGTGGAGGAATGGCTGACATTAGAAGAGTCCAGGATCAACCAGACCTTTGTGGAGAGAGGCCGGGATATGCAGATGGATATTACGGTCCCCAGGCGGGTCATCGCATTTGCTGCAAGTGAGGAAAATGACGGCATGACCACGATCCTGGGACTTAAAACCGCGGAAAAAGCGCTGGATGAGCTGAAAAGGATGATAAAAGAACAGGAGCCGGACAGTATCTATATGGCGTCGGTCTCAAGGTTGATCTGCGCCGTCCCGAACCGAAGCGACGAACAGATGGGACGGCTGGCATGTCTATTGAAATCCAAGGTGCAAAAGGAGAATCCTGTCCGGATAGCGATTGGAATTGACGATGGCTGCCATTCTTACCCTAAGATCGGCCAGTCGTCTGCGGAAGCGCAAAAGGCACTGCAGATGAACCTGAAAAACAGGAAAAAGGAATTTTGTTTTTATCATGATATTGGTATAGAACTATTTTCTGACGAGATCTCCGATCTGTCCAAAGTGGAGTATATCCGTCACATTTTCCGGGAGTACAACAAGGAAGAATTAGGGGAGACCATCTATATGCTGGAAATCTTCTATAGCTGTGACGGCTCCCTGAAACAGGCGGCGGAACAACTGCATATGCATAAAAACACTTTACAGTACCGTCTCTTGAAAGTGCGCGACCGTACGGGATACGATCCGCGCTCCCTGCAGGATGCGGCGTTGTTTTTTATCGCCGCCAATTTCTATAAAGAAATCCGCACGATGCTGTAAACGATCTTTGTTGGTATGCATAATAAAATATTCTGTCGATTTTTGGTTTTAAAACCATAGAATCTGAAAGACAGATTTGTTATAATTTTTTTGACAAACAAATACAGGGGGGGAAGTGAGGTGTATGAAAAAGGTAGTGATCGCGATCGACTCGATGAAGGGCAGTTTGTCATCCATAGAGGCAGGCCAGGCTTTTGCCAGGGGAGTCAGGCAGGCCGTACAATGTGAGATCGCAATAAGTCCTCTGGCAGACGGGGGAGAAGGAACGGCAGAAGCTCTGGTAGAAGGACTGGGCGGCGTATGGAAAACTGTGGTCGTACAGGATCCTGCCGGTAATCCGGTAACTGCATCTTATGGATGGATTGCAGAGGAAAAAAAAGCAATTATCGAGATTGCAGCGGCGGCAGGACTGACGTTGGTTCCGCCGGAAGCAAGAGATATACGAAGAGCCAGCAGCGGCGGAATCGGAATGATGATCCGCCATGCAGTCAGCCAGGGCTGTCGGGATTTTATCATCGGGATCGGAGGAAGCGCAGTCAACGACTGCGGCATAGGTATGCTGCATATGCTGGGCGTAAGCTTTCTGGACCATGAGGGGCGCGTACTCGGGATGCGGGGAGAAGACTGCGGCGCAGTAGCGTCTATTTCTACACAGTCCATGATACCGGAACTAAGAGAATGCCGTTTTCAAATCGCCTGCGATGTAAAGAACCCATTGTATGGGCCAACAGGAGCCTCTTTCGTTTTTGGCCCGCAAAAAGGCGGCACACCGGAAGATGTAGAGGATATGGAAAAAATGCACAGGCATTTTGCCAGGAAGACTTATGAAGTACTTGGAAAAGACTGTGCCGACTATCCGGGAGCAGGCGCGGCAGGAGGACTTGGGTTTGCATTTCTGGCTTATTTGGGCGCAGATTTAGAGCCGGGGATTGAAATTGTCATGCGCGCCACCGGCCTGGAAGAACAGATCCGTGATGCGGACTATGTCGTTACCGGAGAAGGCTGCCTGGACGCCCAGTCCGTTATGGGGAAAGCTCCTATTGGAGTTGCCCGGATTGCGAAAAAGTATGGCGTACCGGTGCTGGCCGTAGCAGGAAGCATCCTTCCTGAATCCCGTGTGTGCAATGAAAAAGGAATCGACGCCTATTTTTCTATTCTGCCCCGGACCATGACGCTTAAAGAAGCCATGGATAAAAAGCGCGCGGAGGAACATGTGCAAAATACTGCAGAGCAGTTGTTTCGCCTGCTTGCAGCAGCGGAGAAAAAAGCGCCCCTTTGATCTGCCTGGCAGTTTATTCTATATGAGTAAGCTGCATTGACTCTTAAAAGATAATATGATATTATGTAATTTACAAAGGGAGGTATTTTATATGGAGAATATGAAGCCCAAAGAGCGGGTCATGGCCGTCTTTGAGGGAAAAGAAACCGATCGGGCGGCGGTCATCAATCCCACCTCGATCATCACCCTGGACAGTATGGCCTGCATCGGAGTGAAATTTCCGGACGTCCATCTGGACGGGGAAAAGATGGCGGCGGCAGCCGCTACAGGCCATGATTTGTGCGGATTTGATTCTGTCATGCCCAAGTTCAGCGTGGTGCAGTCAGCGGCGGCTCTGGGAGCCGAGGTGGACTGGGGAAGTGGTGACGCCATGCCGATTATCCGCAGGCATCCCATCACAGACCCGGAACAGTTCAGGATGCCGGAAGATTTTCTGGACAGGCAGCCGGTCAAGGCAGTGCTGGATGCGCTCAAAATCCTGAAGAAAAAATACGGGGACGAAGTCGCCATCATCGGAAAAGTCTTCGGTCCCTGGACGACCGCCTACAATATGTGCGGCACAGAACAGTTTTTGATGGAGACAGCCTTAGACCCGGAGCGGGCGGTGGAGTTTCTGGAAGTATTTAAGCCTGTGGCGATCAAATTTGCCGAAGCGCAGTACGAGGCGGGCGCGGACATTATTATGTGGGCGGACCATGTAAGCGGCGACTTGTGCGGCCCCTATGCTTACAGGGACCTGCTGCTTCCGATCCACCAGAAGATCAATAAAGATTTGTTCCACAAGTCAGGGCCGACGATCCTGCACGCCTGCGGCAAGACCACCGACCGCATGAAATATTTTGCAGAGTCCGGATTTGACGCATTTCATTTTGATACAAGGAATGACGTACATGAGGCGCTTAAAGAAGTGGATGGAAAGATCCTGCTTACAGGAGGCGTAAATAATCCCAAAGTTCTTTTGAAAGGGACGCCTGAAGATGTGAAGACACAAGTATGGGAGCACTTGGACGCAGGCATCCGTCTGATCTCGCCTGAGTGTGCGATTCCCGCCAGGACGCCCAATCGGAATCTGATCGCTATTGTGGATGCTGTAAAAGAATATGCAAAGAAAAAGGAATAATCTTAATTTTTCCATTTTTTTACACCCTTTAAAGTGATATAATAAATCTCAATTGCGTAAATATTGCAGAATATTATATTGGGGAAGGGAAAAAAGAGGAATGGCAAACAGAGAGATTAAAAGCAAAACGAAATGTGATATCGTTGTGGAAGAGATTCTGGGAATGATCATTCAGGGCGAATATGTGGAAGGGGAAAAGCTTCCGCCGGAACAGTATTTTGTAGAAACTTTCGGCGTAAGCAGGGTTACCATACGGGAAGCGTTCAAACGTCTGAATATGCTCGGTGTAGTCAGCATCTGTCAGGGAAAGGGTACATATGTCCAAAAGATAGATCTGGGCATGGTTATGCAGCCGCTTTTTTCAGCAATTATTGTCGATAATTTAAGCATCGGGCAGCTCTATGACGCCCGGCTTTATGTAGAATCCGGCACTGCCTGCCTGGCAGCCAAAAACGCCCGGGAGGAAGAGATCCTTGAGCTGGAAGAACTGGTTAAAAATATGGAAAGGATCGTAACGCAAAAAGATACTGTACGATTTAGCGAGATGGATATTATCTTACATAAAACGATTGCCAAAATATCCCGCAATCATATCATGCAGGCAACTTACCAGACCCTGGAAGATGTTATTGGTAAATATATTGTTAGGAATAATCTGTCCATGAAGATTGTGGAAGACTCCCATGAATCCCATATAAAAATATGCAGAGCCATCAGGGAACGGAATGAAAAAGCAGCGCGGGAACTAATGGAAAAACATATCGAACTGACAAAATGTAATCTAATAGAATATTTTAAGGGCAAAAATCTTTAAATATCTATAAAGGGGGAAAGAATGCAGCATAAATGGAAACTACCATATGGAAAGACTTTTTTAGAACTGTCCATGGATGAAGCGAAACCTGTGCAGGTTCTTGAGCCGTCGATTCCTGTTCCGGACAGAAGCCAGGAAGAGATCATAAAAAAAGCACTGGACAACCCCATCTCATCTCCTACTCTGAAAGAACTGACCAAAGAGGTTAAAAAGATTGTGATCATTACGAATGATAACACCAGGCCTATGCCCAGTAAAATCACGATTCCCATGATCATTGACTCTTTTTTTTACCCCGAAACATATTATGATATTACTATTTTGATTGCCTGCGGTCTTCACAGAAAGATGACCCGGGAAGAAATGGTGGAACAATATGGAGAAGAAATCTGTAAAAAATATAAAATTGTGAATCATGAAGCGAAAGACGAGGCACAATTGGCATATCTAGGGAAATTATCCACCGGCAATGAGATGTGGGTCAACCGCCTGGTGGCAGATGCGGATCTGGTTATATCGGAGGGATTTATCGAAAGCCATTTTTGCGTCGGGTTCAGCGGAGGACGTAAGAGTATTCTGCCAGGCGTGTCGGGCTGGAAAACAATTATGTATAACCATCGGCCTGAAAACATTGCCAGTCCTTATGCAATCGGAGCGAACCTGGAGCATAATCCTATGCACCTGGAATGTATGGAAGCAGCAAAAACAGCGAAGCTGGCGTTTATTTTAAACGTAGCACTAAATAAAGAGAAAAGGATTATTGAAGCTTTTGCTGGAGATCCTTTTGAAGCCCATGCGAGGGGATGCGCATATGTTAAGGAACAGATGAAAATGCCAGTACATCAAACCGACATTGTCATTACCACCAACAGTGGTTACCCGCTGGACAGGAATCTGTACCAAACAGTCAAAGGGATAGATACGGCGGCAGTTGTTACCAAAGAAGGGGGGAGTATTATTGTAGCCGCCGAGTGCAGGGACGGCGTCGGCCACGCCGCGTTTTCCAGCCTGATGCAGTCCTGCGGCACACAGGAAGAACTGTTTCGGAAAATGTCTGTGTCGCCGTCCATGATCGATAAATGGCAGGCCCAGATTCTGGCCCGAACGCTGGTGCGGAACAAAGTAATCCTGGTGAGCGAAGGCGTGGATAAAGAAACGGCCGAGAATATGTTTCTTTATCATGCGGACACTATGGAGGAAGCATTAAAACTTGCTTTTGAAATGCAGGGGGAAGACGCCAGCGTGAGCATTATGCCTGAAGGTCCTGTGGTAATACCTGTAGTCGAACAACAATAGACGAATTTAAAAAGGAGGACAATAGGAAGATGAAAAAAATGAGTATTTTATTATGTATGCTGATGGTATCTTTTGTGATTTTATCCGGATGCGGCAAGAAAGAAACGGAAAGCAATGCGCAGGATGCACAGACCGAAACCGGAGAAACCGGGGAAAGCAGCGAAAATGATGCTTCCGCCCCGCAGACAGAAGCGGTGGGCGACCCTGTAGATCTGTCCGTTGCCCACATAGGCGCGCTGGAGTCTCCCTCCAACCTGGCAGTGGAAAAATTCGCGGAACTGGTAAAGGAACGCTCAGGCGGAGCGATTACCGTTACCAATTACCCTGCCAGCCAGCTTGGCGCCGACAGAGAGATACTGGAAGGAATCGTCGGCGGAACCATTGATATGGGACTTCCGGGCGCAGGCATTACGGCCATTTATCTGCCGGAATACAATATTTTCGATACTCCCTATATTTTTGAGAGTGAAGAACATTTGATGAACGCGGCCCAAGGAGAGCTTGGCCAGGAGCTGGCGGACAAATTTTTAGAAACCACCGGCGTACGCGTGATTACACAGAACTGGAAGCGCGGCACCAGACAAAGTATTTTTGCAAAAGAAGTCAAAGACCTGGAAGATTTTGCAGGCGTGAAGATTCGCCTGCCTGAAGTAGAAGCATACCTGAAAGCCTTTGAACTTTTAGGAACCAAGCCTACCATCGTACCTTTTAATGAGACCTATTCCGCACTGCAGCAGGGCGTCGTAGACGGTATGGAGTGTCCTCTGGATTGGATCTATGACAACAAGTTCTATGAAATCTGTAAACATCTGGTTATGACCAACCATGATTACTCAATCATGACTGTTTTGATGAATGAAAACAAATGGAACAGTCTGTCTCCGGAACAACAGGAAATTATTCAGACAGCGGCTGTGGAAGCCGGGGAATATGAAAATCAGCTTTTGGCTGACAAAGAATCTGAATACCTGGAAAAAATGAAAGAAGCAGGTGTGACTGTATATGAACCCGACCTGGAGCCGTTCCTGGAAAAAGTACGTCCGGTACTTCCGCAGATCACCGCAGTCTGGGGAGAGGGCTTATATGATAAGGTACAGTCTTATAAATAAAGGTGAACGCTTATGAAAAAAATAATGGATAAACTGGCGTCCTGTATCGAGACGATCGGCGGTATCGCTATCCTCATTATGACCTTGATCGTCCTTTTGCAGATCGTTATGCGCTACTTTTTTAATTCGCCTCTGACCTGGTCGGAAGAGATTGCCCGATATATTTTTATCTACATCACTTTCCTGGGCGCAGGCATACTGGTCTATGAGCGGGGACATCTGTTCGTAGAAGTGCTTTTTAACAAAATTCAGGGAAAATCGAAAAATGTACTCCAATTCGTTCTGGATCTTATTGTACTCATCTTTTCTCTGTACCTGCTCTGGTCATCCAGGTATTCCATGCAGTACGCCCACGGTTCACGTTCTACGGCTGTGCAGATCCCCATGGAATACATCGGATTAAGCGTGATGATCGGCGCTGCCCTTATGATCCTGTTTTCCCTGTACCATGTGGTGGAAGATATTAAAAAACTGACAGGAAAGGAGGAAGAATTATGATTCTGCTGGTAATTGTTTTCTTTACATTTCTGCTTTTAGGCGTTCCTATTGCTGTGTCCATGGCACTTGGAACTGCCGTCGTCTTTCTGGTATCGGGAAACGTACCGGTACAGGTGGTGGCGCAGCGCATGCAGTACGGCGTGGATTCTTTCTCTCAGCTGGCAATCCCGTTTTTTATACTGGCAGGACAGTTTATGAATTACGGAGGCATCAGCCGACGCATCATCCGTTTTTCCGGTACGCTGGTCGGACATATTAAGGGCGGGCTTGCACAGGTGATGATTTTGGCCAGCATGCTCTTTGCCGGTATCTCCGGCTCCGCCTATGCAGATGCATCCATGTTAGGAACCGTGCTTTTGCCTGAGATGAAGGAAAAAGATTATCCTGTTGACTCCAGTACGGTCATCCTGGCGGCAGGCTCCACGATAGGACCTGTCATACCGCCCAGCATCCAGATGGTCATCTTCGGCGTAACCGCCAGCGTATCTGTCGGACAATTGCTGATTGGCGGCCTCTTTCCCGGCATCGTCATGGGACTGGTGCTTATGCTCATTACCTATATCATTGCCAGGAAAGAACAGTGGCCCCATGATGAAAAAGCCACATGGAAAGAGCGCGGAAAAGCTTTCTTAGATGCGATCTGGGCGCTGTTTATGCCGATCATTATTGTGGTGGGAATGTTAAGCGGCATCTTCACGCCCACAGAAGCGGCGGTAGTCGCTTCCGTATACTCCTTTGTAGTCGGAAAATTTGTCTATAAAGAATTGAAGATGAAAGACGTACTGCCCATTTTTAAACAGGTATTTAAACAGACTGCACAGGTTACGATCATTATCTCGGCGGCGACTGTTTTAGGATGGCTGATGACCAAAGAACAAATTCCCGTAGCTTTAAGCAATGCGCTCTTATCCGTCACGGATAATAAGATCATTTTGCTGCTGTTAATTAATGTAATTCTGCTGATCCTGGGATGCTTTATGGAAACCACAGCCGTTGTGCTTTTGATGACGCCGGTGCTTTTGCCGCTTATGAGTATCCTTCATGTAAATACGGTACATTTCGGCGTGTTTATGATTCTGAATTTATGTATCGGCCTTATTACGCCCCCTGTGGGCATGTGCATGTATATCGGATGCGGTATCAGCGGATGTACCATCGGAGAGTTTACGAAGAAACTGTGGCCCTATCTCGGCGCGCTGCTTATCGCGCTTTTGATCACGGTATTTTGTGAACCGATCACCATGTTTCTGCCAGGATTGTTGTTTTAACAAGTATTAGTAGGAGGTATATTTTATATGACAAAAGCGGAAAGAATCCAAGCTGCCCTTCGGGGCGAGATACCTGATAAAGTGCCTTTTATCATCAATGTTATGCGTCAGGAAGTCCAGGAAAGTATCCTGGGACATGCAATTGACGCTCCTACCTATACCGGCATGAACAATGCCGGATGGTTAGGAGGCGTGGAGGAAGAGGCAAAAGTAGAACCTGCCCTGACCGTGGTTCCGGAAGTGGCTGAAAAGATCGGCCTGGACGCCATCGGCATCCAGGTACTGCCGCCCCTGTTTGTGCAATGGGTCGTAAAGGACAATACAGCCTGCATCGGCGGCGGCTGTATCGACAGCGCCGAAGCTTTGGCTAAGATCCGTATGCCCGACCCGGACGATGAAAAACTGCTTGGTTCCATCGACGAGATGATCAAGCGTTACAAAGGGGATTTCGCCATGGGTGCAAGAATCCGTCTGGGAATCTCCCCGTCTATCTTGAGCATGGGTATGGAAAACATCGTAGAATTTTACGCGGAGGAAGACGATACACTGGAAAAAACCGTAGAAATGTTTACCGACTGGAGCCGTCGGATGAATAAAAATTTAAGCGAACTGGACTTTGATTTCTTCTGGGCTTTTGACGATATCGCTTTTACTTCCAATCTTTTAATCTCGCCGCAGATGTTCAGAGATTTCTTTAAAGATCATGTAAAAGAAGCCGCTTCCACCATCGGAAAGCCCTGGATTTACCACAGCGACGGCAATTTCCAGCTTCTTCTGGACGATATCATTGATATCGGCGCCTACGGCATCCACCCCATTGAGAGAGGTTCCATGGATACCAGATGGCTGAAAGAGACATACGGCGATAAGCTGTGCATGGTAGGAAACGTGGACATCAACTATATCCTGAAAGACGCGCCCTTAGAAGAAGTCGATCAGGAAGTCAAAAACTGCATGGATCTGCTGGGCAAAGGCGGACGCTATATCATCTCCGACTCCAACAGTATTCCCGAATGGTGTACTGCACAGAATGTAATTGAAATGGGAAAAGCGGTGGAAAAGTACAGGTATATTTATTAAAAGAAGGAACACGAAAAAAGCACTCTGCGGGGTGCTTTTTTTATGGGGACGTTGGTTCTGATTCTTGTTTTGTTTTAGCGCATTATAGTGTATAATATCTGTAAACATACAGCAGAAAGGGGTACACACATGGGAAGGGCAGTGGGACTGGGCATCCAGAGTTTCGAGAAGATCAGGCAGCGGCAGTGCTTTTATGTGGATAAAACGAATTTTATCAGGAAATGGTGGGAAAACGCGGACGATGTGACACTGATCACCCGTCCCCGCAGGTTTGGTAAGACACTGACTATGAGTATGCTGGAACAGTTTTTGTCTGTGGAATACGCAGAGAGAGGCGAAGAACTCTTCGAAGGGCTTGCGATTTGGAAAGAGGAAAAATATCGAAAGCTTCAGGGAACCTACCCGGTGATTTTCTTAAGCTTCGCGGATGTGAAGGAAACTTCTTTTTCGGAGGCGCGAAAGAAAATATGCCAGGTCATCGAAAACCTGTATAATCAATTTTATTTTCTAATAGGCAGCGGACACTTGAATGAAAAAGAGAAAATACAGTACCGGAATGTGTCTGCGTCCATGGAAAAGCATGTTGCGACGGATTCCTTGAAGGCTTTATCCAAATACCTCTTCTGCTATTATGGAAAAAAGGTCATCATTTTGCTGGATGAATATGATACGCCAATGCAGGAGGCGTACATGTATGGATATTGGGATGAACTTTCAGAATTTATCCGAGGCATCCTCAATTCTGCTTTTAAGACAAATCCTTACCTGGATCGGGCAGTTATGACAGGAATTACAAGAGTCAGCAAAGAGTCTATATTTTCGGATCTGAATAATCTGACAGTCGCAACTACCACATCCGATTTATACGCGGACGATTTCGGCTTTACAAGTGCGGAAGTATATGCCGCGCTGAAAGAATACGGCCTGGAAAAACAGATGCCGGAGGTGAAGTCGTGGTACGACGGTTTTACGTTTGGCAGTAAACGTGAGGTTTACAACCCCTGGTCTATACTTAATTATTTAAAAACAGGACAGTTTTCTGCTTATTGGGCGAATACCAGCAGTAACCATCTGATCAGCAGCCTGATCCGACGGGGCGGGCGTGGGATGAAGCTGGTCATGGAGGATTTGCTGAAAGGGAAAAGTTTTCACACACAGATCGATGAGCAGATTGTATTCGGGCAGTTGGATTACAGGGAAAGCGCCGTCTGGAGTCTGCTTCTGGCCAGCGGTTACTTAAAAATAGAGCATTTGTCCCGGAACAAACGCGGAGGTGAGGAATATGACCTGGCGCTGACCAACCGGGAAGTTCATCTAATGTTTGAGCAGATGATAGACGGCTGGTTCGCGGAACAAACGCCCGCCTATAACGATTTCATCCAGGCGCTGGAAAAAGGCGACCTGGACGCAATGAACGAATATATGAACCGTATCTCTTTACAGACTTTCAGTTATTTCGATACAGGGCAGCAGCCGTCTGCCGCAGAGCCCGAGCGCTTCTACCACGGATTTGTCCTGGGTCTGTTGGTGGACCTTTCAGACAGATATACGATCCTCTCCAACAGGGAAAGCGGCTTTGGAAGATATGACGTCATGCTGGAACCACTGCATCCGTCAGACAATGCCTATATACTGGAATTTAAAGTAAGAAACCCGAAATATGAAAAAAATCTGGAGAAAACCATATCAAATTCGCTGGCGCAGATAAAAGAGAAGAAATATGCGTCGTCGCTGGAAGCGAAGGGAATCGCGCAGGAAAAGATTTACTGCTACGGGTTTGCGTTTGAGGGGAAGACGGTGTTGATCGGGTAGGCAACAGGCAGCAGCATAAATAAAGGGCAGGCAGTTCACCAATTGGTCCAGGTCTTCCATGGTCTGGCTCGTGGCTTGTTTCAGAAGTGTGCGTATGATGGAATTGCCGTTGGAGTTCATCCAGGAAGCTTCGGGATATGCATCCGGGTCAAAACGAGCCTGGTCTGCATAATTGACCAATCCCAGGGGCAGTATACGTCAGCGTTCCCGAAACAGTAGCCGTCGTACCATTCTTTGACCGTCCCATATTTCTCTTCTAGGCCGTAATAGGACAGCATATCTTTTACTTCGGCGTCGGAACAACCGAAATGTTCGTCAAACATTCAGGGATTTGCCGAACCGCCTGGGGCGTGTAAAGAGGTTGACCAGGCTCCAGTTATGCAGAAGCTCTGCAATCATCCCTGTTTTATCTACATAGTAAAAACCTTCCGTGCGCAATTTTTAAAATCTTCAATGCTTATGGGCAGTTTTATAATGGGTTTCAAGTTGACTCCTCTTTTCTTTTACGGTTCAGCCATTTTCACCATGCAAGTATTCCTGTGGCACGCGATGCCATATTTTAAAATCGTAGCCATATCTTCTTCGATAAGCTGGCCTGTGTAGTTTTTTTCCTCGATCTGCTTTAGCGCCTGCAAGCAGGCCGCTTCCAGATTGCGGCTTTGGGAATATTTAAGTTCAATGACGATCCCCACGGAGACGGATCTGATTAGGATCAGGATATCGCTGTAGCCTTCCCCGGACTGGGCGTTTGACCGTAAGATCCAGTCGCCCCGGTGGCTTAGGAGGCCTAAGAGGATGCCATGGTAGAAACTTTCTTTTCTGCCTTTTTGTACGGCAGTATCGCGGATGCTGATGGTTTTCTTGAGATATGCAGTAAACATGCGCTCGACTGCGGCAGGATCCCCGGCGGAGAAGGCTTCGCAGAAGGCGTCCAGCGCAGGCGCGTCTTTCCTGGCTTCCTCCTGGAACCAGGACAGGATCTGTTCTGTAAAAATGATGCGGATTTCCTGGTTGGGGATAGCCAGCTCGTAGGTGTTCAGGGAGACTTCTTTTCTCTTTGTCAGATATCCTGTAGTGAAAAGGACGCTCCAAAGGTTGTCGATGCTGTCATACAGTTCCCTGTAGGTTAGTTCTTCATTGATTTTCTTCGTGACAGGCAGGCCGTTCACCAACTGATCCAGGTCTTCCATTGTCTGGTTCGTGGCTTGTTTCAAAAGTGTGCGTATAATGGAATTGCCGCTGGAATTTATCCAGAAAGCCTTTGGTAAAACATCCGGGTCAAAACGGAGTTGCCTAACATAATTAATCACATCCCAGGGGCAGTATACATCTGTATTCCCAAAACGGTAGCCGTCGTACCATTCTTTGATCGTCCCATATTTTTCTTCCAAGCCGTAATAGGCCAGCATGCCTTTTACCTCAGCGTCGGAAAAACCAAAATGCCCAGCGAATAAAGCACTTGTAATGGACATAACACTAAAGTTGTTAAGCCCGGTGAAGATGCTTTCCTTTGCTACCCGCAGGCATCCGGTCAATACAGCGAAAAATAAGTTTTTGTTTGTTTTTAGTGCGTTCCCGAATAGCCCCTGGATCAAATTAACCATTTCGTCGTAATACCCATACTGGTTTGCCTTGTCCAGCGGGACGTCGTATTCGTCTATCAGCAGGATCACTTTCTGGCCGTAATGTTTACAGAGCAAGGCGGATAGCGTCTTCAGGCTGTTAGACAGGACATTTTTTTCCATAGGGAACATCTGCTGGCCAGGTTCCCCTACCCGGATCATCTGTGCATACTGGTCTTTGTCTTCTTTGGTAAGACGGCTGCTTTCCAGGAGAAAACGGAAGCGCAATGCCTCTTCCCCAATGACAACGCACAGCATGGCGGCGGCATCTTCATAGTTCCTGGCTTCGACGCCTTTGAGCGTAATGGAGATCACCGGGAATTTTCCCATATATTTTTCGCAGAGTCCTGTTTCCTTAGAGATGGCAAGCCCGTCGAACAGTTCTAGGTTGCAGCCGTAGGAAAAGAAATATTCCAGCATGCTCATATTCAGGGATTTGCCGAACCGCCTAGGGCGTGTAAAGAGGTTGACCAGGCTCCAGTTATGTAGAAGCTCTGCAATCATCCCTGTTTTATCTACATAGTAGAACCCTTCTGTGCGTATCGTTTCAAAATCTTCAATGCCTATGGGCAGTTTTACAATGGGTTTCAAGTTGATGCCTCCTTTTCCTTCCAATTATTGATCTTGTTTTTTTATTTTATCATACAGATGGGATTTTTACTATCACGTTTTGTAGATCCTGACAGATGCGCAAATAAGAGGCTGCGAGGCCAAGGATGACAAAAATACAGATTGATCTACCAATTACCATTGCCTGGGTGATTTTTATTGCTTCATTTACGAAAAGAGACATAATCCCGAAGGACTATGTCTCTTTTTAAATGTGCTGTGCATGCCTTTTAAGGCATTGTAACTATGCTCAAAGTGTTGGCTCCTCGCTGCCTGAAGGCGCTGTGACCTTAATAGTGACTTTGCATTCACTTGAATTATAGTTTTCCAGCCACAGCCAAACCGTGTCATTTTCCTGATCAGCTGTCCATGTGTATGGAGTGCTGCTATTAGAGAGAGCGGTAAAGCATGTTCCACTCAATCCACTACTATAATTCGCATAATCAGGCGAAACGTAAATGTTGTCAGATGCACGCAGCCCACCGCGTATGGAGGATGAGTCAGAACTACGTTTACTAAATGTAAACTCATAGTCGCCAACTTTGTCCGCGGAGAATTTCAACAATGTTGCCATATACGGCGCAAGGGTAATTGCCTTTTCATCCGCCCCAAAATCGTTTGCACTGACTGTCTTCCTTTCTTCCTTGGTTACGCTTACAGTAACTGTAATATTGCTATATCCATAACGATTATAAGCATATAACCAGACAGAATCGCCGGATTCCATCGCATAATAGAATACTGTCTTTGTAGTACTATCGTTAAAGTAGGATCCGTTGCTTCCATCCGGATAGGCGATACCTGTTGGAGAATCCGTAGTATATGTTTCACATAACATGCTTTGGACAGAAGAACTTGCTTCAAATTTGAAAGCATATGTCCCTGCCTCCGTTGCGGTGAAACGGGTCCACAGTTTTTTGTTTGTGTTGTTTAAATCTGCTGTCTTACTCAGCTTGCCGTCTTCATCAGCCGTAAGGTCTATGTTCTCCATGGTTATATTAACGGTAATCTGCGCGTCATAAGAACCCGATTTTGTATATAACCATACTTCGTCCCCGGACTGCATATAAAGGGAGGCCTTATAAGGCGTGTTATAAGAAGAATATATAGTCTTATCAGTATCAGAGATATATTTATCCTTACCCTCTGTTTCGCACAAACCATAATATATATACTGGCTATACTCAGAATCTACACTAACCTCAAAGTTGTATAACCCTTCCTGGCTTGCTTTAAAATGAGCCCATTCTGCCGTCTGGGAATATATCTTGTAGACAGATTCGCCCACTGAAAGTGTAACCGGCGTTTTCTGCGATACATTCAAAGTGAGCGTTATGTCATCACTATACGACTCTGCTTCTGCATACCCGCTGAACCATACAGAATCTCCCTCTGTCAGGTAAGCCGCCAGTTCTGCACTCTCAGCTTTATTAGATGCATTGGAAATATAGTCATCCTGATATTTTCTGCACAAATTACTGTTCAGCTTACATTCAGGCGCAGATGCTTTGAAAATGTAAGTACCATTGCTTGGCGCCGTAAACTGAACCCATTTGGATACAGAACCTTGTCCGGTCAGAACTTGGTCTTTTCCCAGTTCGATATAGGCTTCTTCCTGGAATTCTACCTTTAAGTCAACTGACAATGCAGCGCTGTCTGTATTTCTTACATACATCCATGCGGATTCTCCGGCTGACAGGCCATAAATACTTGAACTGTCATAACTAGTGGAACCATATTCATGGGTTTGCCCATACTGTAGAGAACCTTTATAATCATATGTAAAACGATAGATCCCGCTCTGGCTTGCCGTAAAGCGAATCCATTCAGCTTCATCAGGTAACAATTCGACAGTCTTTACGCTGCCTTCTGAAATACTCAGGCGTGGCCTGAGGCTTACGCTTAAGCCAACATCCACAGAAGAAGAACTGGTATTTCGCGTTCTCACCCATACAGAGTCTTCGGCGTCCAGCCAGCGGCAGAGTATAAATTCCTGATTCCTTCTTGTGCTGCTTTGGTACTGCGTATAAGACGTATCCCCATATCTGTCATACAGATAACCATACACATATCCGTCATCTGGAGAGAATTTAAAGCTGTAAACGCCGCCCTGTTTCGCGGTGAAGCGAGCCCATTGTTCTTTATTGCTGCTCACTGCCAGCATCTGAGGCTCTGCATCCTGGGAAAGAACTGCAAATTCACCATCACGCTTAGCGCTCAAAGTAACTTTTACTTCCGAACTTACAGGATTTTCAGCATACAGCCATATTGCTTCTCCGGCTTCCATTGCGTAAGGATCTGTTGTCCATCCAGATGTATATACTGTATTCTGGCCAACTACATATTCAGGGTCACTGCTTGAATAATTTTTAACCAGTCCTGCATATATGTAAGAGGTATTTGGTTTAAATGTGAATGTATACAATCCCGTCTGGTCAGCCGTAAAGCATTTCCAGCCGTTTTCATCAGCTGTCAATGTAAGTTCTGCTGTTTCATCCGTAGTAAATGAATCTTTATTGTCCACTTTAGAAACTGCTACCGATAATGCCGCCTCGCCTTCATTTTCGGCAGCCAGCAGTATGGTTGCACCAGCTTTCATTACACGTCTGATGGTTCCTGTATACGGAGCTGTGTCTCCTGTGGTAGAGCAAGTTGCAATCGGTGACTGTTCATCTTGCGCATCCAGGATGTTTGCATACAGGCTTAATCGTCCATTATAGCTTTCGCCGCTTATGGTAAATTCATAGCATCCGTCTTCAGAAGCTGTGAAAGAGCGGATAATCTTTGTATTTGCCGGAACTGCAGTAGCTTCTGCCCCTGCGGTAATTGCTTCCGGAGTTTCATCTTTCACATGAAGTTCGATATCCACTTTTTCAGCAGGGCTGGATGTGATCTTAACCCAGACCTTTTCCCCTGCCTTCATTTCATAGTATACATCGCTTCCGTTATCGCCGCCAATTACTTCCAGCCTGACTTTGTCGCTGTCTTTTGCTCCTGTTGTATAGAAATGATAATAACCATTCTTCGGAGCGGTAAAGGAAACATATTGTTCGCTGTCTTTACCCGGCGCAAGAGAAACTGTTGCTTTGTTATCTGCCGCGCCTTCTGTTATCGTCAGTTCCTGACCGGTCTTTTTCACATTAACCGTCGGAGCCGGCGTCCCTAAGGATGCGGTGGTAACTTTCAGGTAACCCTCATCGCCTGCTTTCAGCTCACAATTCAGATAGAAATTCTTATCTTCCCTGGAAGAACCGAATGTACCGGATTCCATGATAAGCTGCGCAGTAATATTTGCGTCAGCGTCTGTTGAATAGAACTGATAATACCCGTCTGTATCCGCTTTGAAGTAAATATACTCGCCTCCTGTAACAGATACATTCGTCGGGGTTCCGGCTTTCAGTTCCGCGTTCTTAGTTACGGTTAACGTGGTGGAGTTGCCTATGCCAATGTTAACACAGCCATATACTTCTTCACCGGCTTCCATGAAATACCAGCCATTGTTTCCGAGAGTAAAGCTATTTCCATTCACCATATCTGTTTCATTTTTAAACAGCCTGATGTCATAGTTGCCATCTTCACCATTTGGTGCAATAAATCTGTAATATCCGTCAGCGTCAGCCTTATAGCGGAAGTATTCCTGGTATCTTTCAGCATCACTGATCTCCAGTTTTCCGTTTGCCACCGGCCATACTTTTTGATCAAGCGTAATGCCTATGAAGCATGCTGTCTCTGTTTTGTAATTTCCGTTATTCGGCTCTACATGATTAATAATGAATGTATATTTGTCCCCTGCTTTCAGCCAGCCAAGTTCCTTGTCTACAGAGCTTCCATACAGATTTCCAATATGACTGTTACCTTTCCATATTTCTCCATTCACATACATAGTGCTACCATAAGAATGGAAGGAGTACTTTCCTGCCTCTGGTACTGTAAAGGTAAATGTCTTTCTTTCACCGACAGAAACTTTCCTCTTTTCTCCTGCGCTCAGCGGAAGTTTAATGCTTCCGGGCGTGTACGGCTCGTCAGATTCATTCGGATCTTTTGGCTCATTCTGATCAAAGTAACGGTTCGTGTTCTTATATGCATCGCCTAAAGCATATACGGTGACGGTATATCTTGCCACTACTCTGTTCTTCCAGATCTTGGACCTTGCTTCTATGACAGCAGTACCCGGCTTCAATGCTTTCAAGGATGCACTAAATGTGCCGCCGCCTGCTTTGACAGACGCTACTTTGGAGTTTGTACTGCTCCATTTTAAGGTATCTGTCATTTTTGCCCTGGTTCGTCCAGACTGGGCGGATGCGGTCAAGGTATATATATTTCCAGATGTGAACGCATTCTCTGCATAAGCTTCTAATGTTGGTGCATGCTTGCCTTCAGCAGAAATCGCTTCCGATACTGAAACAGTAAGCCCACCTTCTGTCCAGTTTTCAAGATAACTATCCCGGATCGCCAGCTTAGTCGTTTTCACCTTCTTCGTCGCCGCTTTCGCGGATACTTCTTTGCGGAAGATGGTGTATACGCTGATGGTATACTGCGACTGCTGTGTCAGCCCGGTTATATCATATCTGCAGTGCCATTTTTTGTCTTTTGCATTGTACCAGGAGTTATCCCATCTCACTTCATTTCTGGTTACGCCTCTGGTATCTTTGATTTCAATACGGTATCCGACTCTGTCGTCATCATTCCCTGATATTTCATAAGCTTCTTTGCCAAACTTATAGTCCGGACGTATAAACTCAATCTGAAGCCTATCATCAATAATATGATTGACTTTCAGGGACTTCACTGCATCTAATTTAGCGGTCAGCGTAAACGGCGTCGAAGTGAGGTTCAGGCTGCTCTCTTTTAAAGTAACAGATGAAAGCGTTCCTTCTTTGACAGCCGTAATTCTGTCGCCGCTTGCATTTAATTCAAAGCAGCCGTTTTGCTCGATAGCAGCCCTTAACGTATCGTCTGCATATACCTCCGCAAGTTCATTGTAGCCTTTGACAACTTTCTTGCCGACTTTGTAATTCAGAAGATCCACAAGCCTTGCGGACTCGCCTACCTGAAGCTGCATATTGTTCTTCTTAGGTACGATAGAATCTACATCCGCTGTAACCCTCAAAGGTAAATATGCGCATTTCTCACAATTTTCTGTAGTTGCGTCTCCGGCGCCGCATGCGCATCCGCTGCCGTTCTTAATGTGGATATAGAATTCCCCGACGCCCTTGAGCGTGATCTTGCCTTGGCTGTCTACCTTGATCAGGTCTGTAACATCCCACTGTCCCTCTTTATTTTCCACATAAGCTGTGTAGGACAAGTTCGGGTCTGCATAGAGTCCCAGATCCTGAGGGCTTAACGGAAGGAGTTTCCATTCCTTATCCCTTGCTTCTGCTGCGGCAGATACATCCGGGAACTGTGCTTCCGTGAAAATATATACGGAACCCTGGGAAAGATTTACCCGATACCATTCTCTTTTGACGCCCTGGTCGAAATAGTCCACGTTGGTTTCGCTTTGGTTAAATCCAATCCTAGGCGTGTATACCAGATCGCATACGTTTCCGGTCGGGCCATATACCGTATATGGCACATTTCTTCTGCGGATATCTTTTCTCAAAGACAAAAGCTGCGTCCTGGTCGTCTGGAAGAGTTTAACAACGCCCTTTTCGGATCTTGTCACCTGGCTGCCGTCGGAAAGCGTGCGTATGCCGCTTACGTTTCTTACATATACCGCGTACTGGGTAAATGTTTTCAATCCGCTGAGCCGCGCAATCGCGCTTCCGTTATACTCGATCAGGCGTTCTTCATCCGCGATGCCGTAATACTGCGGCGCTATCGCAAAGATGCCTTCCCAGTTTTCATCCTTCATAGAAGCGATCGCGTCTATGAATTTCTTCTCTACGTCTTTTTCTTTCAGTTTGCCTGTTTCGCTTGACAAGTCAAGTACATATACCTCGCGGCGGAAGCCTTCTTCCGGCGCCGTATATCTTACTTCTGCTGTTTTATCCAGTGCTTTTACACTGGTAATCTTCGGAGCCGTCACGTCGGTGACTGTGATCTTGACTTTCGCAGTCTTCGGCTTTTCGCTTGCATCAAAGGCTGTCTTCACGCCTTTTACAAGATGAACCGGATAGACTTCCACTGTTGCGGTCGCTTTTGCCTGTCCGCCTGTACCAAGAGCAGTTACCAGACCAGTTTCCTTGTCTACTGCCAGGATGCCTGCGGTGCTGTCTTCAGAAATACGGTATTCCAGGCAGACTACATCGTCCATCTGCTTTTTGCTGAGTTTGACGTCCAACTGCTGGGTCTGGCCTACCACCATTTTCTTATTCACTGCATTAAATGCCAGCGATTTCGGGACAACTGCATCTTCCAGGTTCGGAAGCAGGAGGTTCTTGGCTTTTGCGTCGTCAAAATCAAGTACAAATGTATCTGTATGTCCCTGTTCCCAGAGAATATTGAACTGCTTCGTGCCTTCTCTTGCATCAAATACGACAACAATTGCATTTTCATCGTCTCGCAGAATATGCCCGCCCTGTGCTTCGATCTGGCTTCTGTATACTGCCGTGTCAGGAATGGATTTTTCATACTCGCGGGGCGCACTGATCCATACTTCTACCAGGTTGCCTTCAAGGATTTCCTCTTTAAAAGGATAACGGGTTTCATACTGGATATCTTCCTGGATATTCAAAGTGTATTTCCAATCCTGTTCTGAAGTATCCGGCTTTTGTGCAACCCATGTGTCGTAATATTTAAGTTCTCGCTCGTCGTCCGGATCATATTCGGAATATTTTGCAGGAATGTCATATACGGATACGCTTGCGTGTCCTCTGACTACATTGATTTTCACGGGTTCGCATTTTACTGTATAGTTTCTTGCATAGGGATTTTCTGTATATAAACCATCAGTATTCCCATCAGCTTCATCCCGGAACTCCCCGGTATATTTTAGATAATAATTTCCGCTGTTCTTTAAACGGCCTGTATATGTATTTTCTTTTTCATATACAGTAAGCAACGGGCTACTCCCGTCATTATCCCATCCATACCATGCATTAAAACGATAGGTAAACGCATACTTATCTTTCGGTGCATAACCATCGATCAGAAGTTCTGAATAATTAATCGTATTATTGACTATGGATGCGTAAGTTCCCGCTTCCACATTGCCCAGAACTTTTGACGCGTCGATCTTCAGCTCGCGGGGAGTGATCTCAACTTCCGCGATATCAAAAGGTGCGCAGGAATGATATTTATCAGTATCCCCTTTGTAGCTTGCTTTCAGTATGTAAGTACCTACATTCTTCGCATAAATATCGTTAAGATAACTGCCTGTCTCTTTGTCATAGTACTCATATACCAGATCCGTACGCGGGTCGATCTCGGTTGTCGGCACTTCCGTACCGTCGGCTTTCTGGATTTTTATAAGCCCTGCATCCAGCGCCTTGGAGAAGTCTTCTGTAAATGGGTTCGGGTCTACTTCGGAATCCCCTTCTATATGGAAAACTTCGCCGTCATATACTTTGGATTTGGAAGCGAGCTTTGTAGCGTCAGCCACGATGGTGATCTGTTCCGTTCCCATCTTGTCTATGCCTATAGGCAGAGACTGATCTTCACTTAAGAACACTGGCTTGCGTGTTGCTTTTGTAGTCGGGTTCTCTGGATCTTCCGGATTTGCCGGATTTACGCTGAATCTGTACGCCGTATTGTTCCGCTCGTCAGATCTGCTTGCCTCGCATTCCACATTATCAAGGAAATACAGATTGGCTATTTTAAGAGCATATACGCCGTCCGCCTCAAAAGTATCCCACTCGTCAAGTTCTATTTCTTCTTTTTGTGCTGGGTCTGTATCGGACGTTACAGTCTGCACGACCTTCCACCGGATTGAATAATCCTTGTCTTCCTGCCAGTTGGTAAGTTCATTGTGCCTGTTATCTGTAACATCAAAAATTTTCTTTTCTATTGTGATCTCATTGTGTCTTAGTTTGTCAAGAAATTCTTCGACTGTCGTCTCTGACATGACCTTAAGGCCTTCTGCCGGGGCAGTCAATTCGGCTTTGATCTCTCTTTGCCGGATCACATAATATACGGGAACCGTTGCTTTTGCCGCATAGTAGCCGTTGTCAGAATTATCATATGTGATTTCCAGTTTGTAGATACCGGCTCTGTACAAGGTCATAGAAGCAGATTCATTAATGCGGCTCCAACGCACCTGATCTTCAAATGTGCTGGTATCGTCCGCCGCTTTATTTGCTTTCCACAATTCATAATCCGTGATGTCTACCAAACCGTCCGTATAATCGTTACCTGGTATAATATTATTTCCCGGGTACTTCGCCTCATACCATGTATAGTGAAAAGCAGGGTCTGTTCCTTCGATCGGAGCATTTGTGCCGCTGGCATCTTTTAAGTATGCTTTCTTATACTGGTCTCTTGCGGTATACAGCGCTGTATTCGGATCATAAATATGCTTCGGAGCGCTCTCTATGGTCTCTCCGCCAAGTGCTGTGCCGTCTTCTCTTGTGCGGATTTTGTCCGTTTCGATCGTGACAGCGGTGGCTGGCTGGATGTCGGCGGATTTGATCGCATATGCGTCAGACGCCCATGTTTCCTGTTTTGTATCTACCGCATAATTCGTATCCGGTCCGTTGATATCATCGTTGGTGTTGATCTCAACCAGATGCGCTATGGTTCCGTCTACATTATATACGAAAGAGCCATCCGCATTATAGACTGCTTTGTATCCGCTGAAGATCACTCTGTAATCGTTAGCTACACTCAGCGTATCGTCGTCTTTGCACTGCGTCCAGTTGGTTGTATCCTTTGGAGCCGCTTCCAGATAAAATACAGGCGCATATGGCTGTGTCGCCCCAGTATCATCATAAGATTTGCCCCAGAAATGATCCCTGTCAATCGTCTTTGCGCTGGTACTTCTGACGCCGTCTTTTACGTCGTATACGTCATAATCAAACAGGTTCAGCACGTCTTTGACTGTCATATGTTCCTTGATGACAGAAGATGTGGATGCTTTTTTAGGAACCAGGACGATCTGTGCCGGCTCGATCTCGACGAAAATCTCACCAAAGCTCTCATCGTATACGTCACCGTCGCTGGTATAGGTAACTCTGTATATATATCTGCCTGCGTCAGACGGAGCGGCCATCTCTTTCCATATCCAGTTATTGTGTTCTTCACCGGATTCGTCCACCCATTTTTCATTTACATACTCAAAGTATTTGCCTTCGAGTTTATCGGTGGCTGTGTTTACGGTCACATCAACTGCCGGATCAGCGTTAGCTTCTTGTACTTTTACATCATAGGATTGATCTACAAGAGACTCAGCAGCCGGTGATCCGTCATAAGTCTTGATCTTAAGAACCCAGTGCTTTTCCCCGTCTTCGCCTTCTTCTTCATACCAGGAAGCGCCTGCCGGAAGGCCTTCTTTTTTAGGTTCCCATACTACTTCTGTTTCGACCAGCTCTTCCGCCTTGACATTGACTTTCAGCGTCTGCGCCACATCGAAGTTGCCGATTAATATTTTGTCCTCATCCGTTTCGCCTGCGGAAAACGCCGCTTTTACGTCCACAAGATATTCGTCGGATCTTTTTAATGGATCAGGCACTACAGCGGTGCTGTCTATAGCGTTCACCAGCGTACCCGGCTGTACAGTAAGCGTGATCAGCTCTTTAATGCGGTCGTTTGCTTTTGCTATTCTCAGGGCAGCATTGCTGGAAGCGTCTTTAATCTCGAACGCTATGTCTTCGGATTTGGTGCTTTCAAGCTGCGCTTTTGTAGTCCCCGGAGGCACGATGATTGTATCTGCCTTGAGGATAAGCTTTGCCGGTGTAATGACAAAAGCAATTTCATCGTCCTTTGCCCCGACGGCCTTCGCCGCGTCTGTGGCAGTCAGTACAAGCTTGTAGTTTCCTGCGTCTGTCGGGTTTCCCGTTATGTCCGCGTATTGGGAATCCGCGCCCTGCTTCTGCCACTTATAGTCATAATCTTTGCTGGCTGTAAGCGTACTTGTAGCAGCTCCGTTTTTAACCTGGACATATTCATTCACCTTAAACAACGAAGAACCTGTATATTCCTTTGTTGTTTCTCCGCCCAGTTTTACAATTTCCGGAACAGGAGCAGGATCTGTCGTTCCTGTATTATCTCCGTCCGCAGGTTCCGCATCCGCAGAGTCCGTTTCCGGCTCTACTTCTACAGGAAGCGCGTCTGATATGCCGGCAGCATCTTCTCCCTCTGCTGCTGGTGTATCCACAGTGTCAACATCTTCCGCGCCGGAAAACGCATCATCTGTGTCAATGTCCCCCCCGGTGTCGATATCTTGCGTATCTTCACCTTCGGTAGTGACTGTCGATTCCAGGTCCGCTGTATCCTGGGCAGCATATACTGCAGATGGCGGCACCATAGTAACTACCATGATGACAGCTAAAAATGCAGCCAGAATTCGCTTGATTTGAAATCGTTTTTTGAATTCACTCATCCCTTTTTCCTCCTTATTTTTTGGATGTGCCATTTATCATGACAACTGTCAGCCAAGATAAATGTCTATGAATTGTATTCCCATTTCTGGCAATACATACCGATTTTATTTTACGCCTTTTAAGCAGGTTTTGTCAACCGTATTTGGCGTTCCAAAAAGCTTTTATATGTTTTACTGTGTGTTTTTCAAGGGGAATAAAAAAGATTGCATTATAGCGGCAATTATGCTATGATGACTCCAAAAGGGTATTCGCCAAAACGTGTATGCGGTTGGCCTCAATTATCACACGCTCATCAGATAAGCCTTACAGTCACAACGATCAGCACTGTTGTGAAAATTGTGAACCTGGTATTGCAGTGGAAAGATAAAAAGATATCAAAAAAACAACCGCCCAGCCAAGAGTAGGTTGTTTTTTTGATCCAAAACTTACGAGGCCAACCGTTTGTTTTACGGTGTTGCCCTTTCTTTATGTGATATTTTATATTATTTCAGATATGCTGTCAACACCAAATCCAGCCTATCTGCTGTAACTTGTCCAATAATAATAGAATATATGCGCTCCGATAATCCAGTATGGCACGCCTGCCGCTTCCAGATTCGCCTGCAACGACGGAACCGGGGCGCAGGTGCGGAAAAACAGGGAATCGCCCACATTACTGGTGCCGTTGACTACGGCAGCGGCGGCGTTCCAGCAGGATTGGGTGACGATATTGGGAATGTCATCGTCCTGCTCCGCCTTAAGGACCAGGTCAAAACGCCCGGAACCCGCAGGCTCAAACTGCCTGGACTGGCGCAAAACAGCTTCTAAAGAGTTGGGGTACAGGTTACTGCGCACGCGGTTCATAATGACATAGCCTACCGCAAGCTGACCTTCCGTACCCTGATTGCCTGCTTCACAGTAGATCATAGTGGCCAGAAGGAGCATTTCATAGTCGCTTAAAGAAATCTCACCTCTGGAGATACCCGGATCTCCCGCAATGACGTCTATGCCGTCCATGGCGTCAGCGGCATCCTGGGCTGCTTTTAATCTGGCGGCACGTTCCTCGGCTTCGGCTTTCTGAATCAGTTCATTCAGAAGCTTTGCTTTTTCCGCGATCATGTCCTCAATGTTATCAATCTCGCCGCTTTTCTGGGCGAGCATCTCATCAAACTGACTTAATTTGGAACCGGCGGCACGCTGCTGGCTGGCAACCTGCTCTTTCTTTTTCTCTGTCTCTTCTTTCAGAAGGTTCAGGGCTTCCTGCTCGTCCTCCAGCTCCTTTTTCTGAACTTCCAGTTCAGCCTTTAATTCCCGGCAGGATTCCAGCATTTCACGGTCATATTCGCTGATGCGGGAGGCAAATTCCACCTGATTTAACAGATTTCCAAGACCCCCGTTTAAGACGGAAGCCAAATAGGTGGTCATGTTGTCCTGGCCGTTTTCGTACATATACTGGATTCGTTTTTTCATATCCTCATACCGGCGTTCAATTTCCTCCTGGGCGGCGTTTACTTCCTCTGTCTTCGCCGCCCC